>JACPRI010000156.1 GCA_016190065.1 Verrucomicrobiota bacterium | reverse complement strand
TCAATGTATTCCTTCTTCTCGTCCGCGTGCTCGACGGCTGTCGCCAGAAGTTCACCGGACGGCCCAGGAATCCCGCGTGCGTGCGCCAGGGCGGCGTCGCGCTCGCCGTTTTCCAAATGTCGCAGGACCCTTTGCAGATCGACCTCGGTCGCCAGGCGGATGCGGGAGAATTGAAGCCACTTGAAAAAACCAACCAGCAGCGCGGCCACGCCCAAGCCTAGCAACGGGATCATCACCAGGCCACCCTCGGCCAGTTTCTCGACGAGGCCTTCTTTGAGCGCCGCGAGCTTGAAAGCGTTGCCTAAGGTTGGATCGAGGGCCAATTCGCCCTGGCCGATGGTCACCAGCGCGCGGCTGCCTTCATCCAGCTTTTTGTCCACCTGAAAGACCGTCGGATCGGCGCGGTTCAACTCCTGTTGAAGCAAGCCGGCCGTGTTGCCGGACGAACTGGCAAACATGGCCACCGGACCAATCAAAGCGACCTTGCCCGGCTGCACGCGCCCTTGCTTGTCGAGCGCTTTGCCTTCGAATAATTCGCCGCCCAAAGCGTTCTCGCCACGCTTGAGCGCCGTCGTCAGCAAAGCGGACCGCTGGGAGAATCTCTCCGCCGGGGACAAATCGGAGGCGGTGGCAGCCTTTTCCACTGCATCCAGCACGGCCTGGTAACGCGGTTCCTCGATAAAATTCAGGCGCGAGCGGAACGATCGAGTGTACTCGCTCAGCAGCGAGTCGATATACTTCACTTCGTCGGAACGCAGTTTGGCTTCGGCTTTGAGCGCGTTGAGCTCGACCAGTTGATTCTCCTGGAACCGCTGGGCCCTGGCTAGTTCCGCTCTGCGGTCGGAAAGTTTTTGCTCCAGGTCCGCGAGTTTCCGCGCGAGGGGGAGGCGTTCCGTCTCAACGTCCTGACGCGTCGCCGACAACTCAGCCAGCGCTTTTTGCAAATCGGCCGCGGCTCCCGAAGCGACGCCTTCCAGATCTTGCGACCGGACGGAAAACGCCAGTGCCAGTGCGAGCAAGAATCCAAACAGGACGAACTGGCGCCTGTTCGCAGCGCAGATTCTCAAGCGGTTTGGCGTGGGTAGGCACGCGTTCCACCGCGTCCCACTCTTTTCCGTGGAGCGAACGATGGGCCTGGGAAGTGACGATGGAACGATCGAACGCGCTGGGTTTTCTCGTCGGGCGTTTAAGGGTACTCGATCACGGTCGGAACATGTCAGGGACGCGGTGGGACGCGTCCTTACCGGGCCAGCCGCTACGGTCAATGGCAGTGAAGAAAACATCATCGGATTACCGCGGGAAGAGTGACAAACCGGGCCGGTCGTTCGTTGCCATAGATTCGGATGACTTCCCTCACGGAGGGCGCCAATTCGTTCTTGGTGGTCCACTCCCAACCATTCTCTCCCGCGACGCCTGTGCCGGCGAAATCTCCCGAATCATTCACGAAATACGCGGCGCCCAATCCGGCATAGACGGTTTCCACCGCGACCTCCTCGCCTTTCTCGTTCTTCCGTTTCTCGCTGAAGATCGAGACAGCGTTGTTGAACTTGTCGATCTCATTGAGGATACCGACGATCACCTGGCTTCGTTCGGCAACGCTCATGCCGGTCTTGGCAGGATCGGACGGCAACCGGTTGAGCAACGGTTTCAGGATGTCTTGCAACGGCACGGGAAGTCGCGGAACAAGCTGGATCAACTGCGCCTCGAAACCGTCCGCAAACTGGCGCGTTCGGTCCAGGCTTCCGTTCGACGACGTCCGCAGCGCTTCCGTCTGCGCGCGCTCTTTCTCCACCTGGGTGTTGTTGGTGGAGATCTTCGACATCTGTTCTTCGACCGATTGCAGTTCGCGCTCAAAGAGTTTGAGGGTCTGCTGCAAAATCTCCCTGTCCGTTTGCCAGTCGGCCCTGGTCTTGGAAATCAGGGTGCGGGTTTCGACCCATTTCTCCAGGGTCGATCTGGCCTCGCTCAGCTTGCTTTCCGCCGCCGCGCAAGGCAACGCGATCAGCGTCAGCAGGCCCGTTCGGAACATCCATCTGCACGTCATGAGGATCACGGTATGACGGCGGAGTGACGAACCTATGACGCTTGAGTTACGATTCGGTAACGAAGCAGGTCCGGTTGCATGGTCACACGAATGTAACTTGTCCGCCATCGTCAGGGTTGCAATAGAGTGTCGCGAACCCAGGCTTGGGGCTGCTTGCTTCCGTTCGAAAAAGCGCTCCCGAGCAGAGATTTCCCGACGGTGCTACAAAGCGCATGCGATGGCACGGGGACAAGCAACAGCCAAAGCATCGAATTCATTGGAGCTGCGCCGCTACCTGAGCGCATCGCTCAATGATGGCTGGAAACGTTTCCGAAAGAAGCTGAGACGCTGCCAAAAGGGTTTTTCTGAAAAGGCCGTGCACGACTCTCGAGTCGAATCCAGGAGGCTGTTGTCCGTCTTCGAGCTGTTGGGCGCTCTTTCTACCGGCGGGCAACCCGAAAAAGGCCGCCGGAATCTGAAACGATACCTGGACACCTTCGACGAACTGCGCGACACCCACGTGCAATTGATGTTCGTGGCCGCGCAGGTCGGCGATTTTCCCGGCCTTCGCTCGTTTCGGGACGCGCTTCGCAAGCGCGAGCGTCGCTGCATCAAATGCACCGCCGGCGAAATCCGGAGGATCAAAGTGGGGTCTCTTCGAAGATCGATCCGCGCGATGGAAGAGGAACTCCGAAGCCCGCCCCGCGGCGCATCTCGCACTCAACTCCGGCCCAGCCGGCTCGTCCGTGTGTTGCAGCAGGCATTCACGCGAGTGGAGCGGCAGCACCGCCGAGTGGCTCCGGACGATACCGCCTCAATTCATCGGGTGCGGATTGCGTTCAAGCGTTTCCGCTACATGATCGAAGCCGTGGCGCCACTGCTGCCGGGCGCGAGCCAGAGGCATCTTGAAAGGCTGAGGAAGTTTCAATCATTGATGGGCGAAATCCAGGACACGGAAGTGCTGCTCGCCACGGTGGAAAGATTTCAGAACAATGGAAAGCTGGACTCCCTCATCGCAGCGGCGTTCCGCGTGCAACTGCTGCACCGCCGCCGGCGGTTCATCGGCGCCTATTTGAAACAAGCGGGCCATCTCCGCAAATTCTGGCCGTTGCCTGACTAGGCTGAGGCAAATCCTGGGGCTCTCCATGAACCTGGTATGGCTGCGTTGCCGCGCCGCCGGTTTTCTATCGATGCGGCGGCGCAGCAGCGCCGCCCTACCATCGACAGGTTCATAGCCGTGAGGTTCTGAAACCCATGAACCGTTCGATGTTCAAAGTGCTTCTCTCCGCGTTTCACGGCCTCCTGGATTCTCTGGAAGAGGGCCGTGCGGCTCGCCAGCGCTTCAAAGCAGCCTTCGCTCCCGCACCCGCACTTGGGCCCGTTCACGTCCAGCACCATGTGTCCGATCTCAGCCGCGAGCCGGTGCGTTCCGCCGCACGGTTCTTCGTTCAGGATGAGTTCGCCATAATCTCGAAAAACCTGGCTGGGCTTTGCCTTCGCGCACAACCAGGCGAACCGCAAGCCCGGCCATCATCTCAACCTCGAGACCGATGCAGGAAAGTACGAGCGCAGTGTCACGGTTTCAGCGCGCGGAGGTCACAATTCTGCAAGAAGTGCAGAGAAGAACGCAGTTGCGTTGAGGAAACACATTGCCTACTCGTCCAACGCCATGCTGTCCCGAAGGACGGCCTGGTTGATTCGGTCATTCGCGGCCTGGATGACGAGCATTGTTTGCTTGTATTCAGCAGTGCGGACGGCCGCAAGACGCCCGCACCATGCCGAGTCGATGTCGAGCATTTTGGCAATCGACCACAGCCTGAATTCGCGGGCAATTCGCAGTACGCGAGTGAGCGCCCCGCGAATGATTTCTCTGTTTTGCCGCCGGAATCGACGCAAATCATGCCAGCTCGGACGAGCCCCCGCCGACAAATATCGGAGAGCCGGTTCGGTCGCGATTCGATCTTCGATCTCGTCGGAAGCATAGATCCCCACCGCGTAGGAATAGGTGAGAAGCGTGAGAAAAACTCGGGGCCGACCCTCCGGAAGTGGCTCGCTCTTTCCGCGCGAGTCGATTCCCGGCTCACACACGGATTGCACGGCCTCCAGCACCAGGTTGACGAGAATGTTCTCATCCACCCAAAGCCGGAGGTCTTGGGGAAAACCATCCTCCCCGGTCGGAATCCCAGCAACCTCGCGCGGAACCCGAACTGAATCCGAGTGTTGAGCTGGATCGTATCTGCTCATCGTTTGTGATGAGGCTAGACGCCAGCGGTGACATCGGTATGGCGGGAAAGTTACGTTTGTGTGAAACCCAACGCAATTCTACCGATGGGTCGTCCCGTGCGCAGCCGATTCCTTACGCCAACTCCCAACCCTTGCGGCAGCTCTCCTTCAGAATAGCATCCGCTTCCGGGGCGCCGACGGCTTTGAGGTTCGCGGCGTCCCAATGCAGCTTTCGGCCCGCGCGCAATGAAGTGACACCCAGCAGCACGATTTCCGTCAGCCGCGCGCCATAATCAAAATTGGAACTGGCCGCCGGACCGCCTTTGCACGCGTCGAGCCAGTCACGGTGATGGCCTTTGGATCGCGGCAAGCTCGGAGCCGGACGTTGGAACGCCTTGTCTTTTTCTTCCGGCAGCAAGCGCGGTTTGCCTCCGGCGCCTCCGCAAAGCAGCAATCCTTTCTCGCCGACGAACAAAGCGCCTCGATCCGGCAGTGCCGCGCCTCGGGGCAGTTCTTCTGGAGCCGGCGGTTTCAGGCCTCCGCCATACCATGTGATCTTGAGCGCGCGTTGATTTCCTGCAGGAGCGAAATGGTAGTAACAAATCTCACCGTGCGGCGCGATGTCTTGATTCATGGTTCCGGCGGGCCGCGCTTCCACGCTCGACGGCGCACGCAGATCGAACGCCCAACACGCGGCGTCCAGATCGTGACAACCGAAATCGCCCAGCGTGCCGCAACCAAACGCCCAGAAATCCCGCCACGACACCGGCGCGTACGCCGGATGATAAGGCCGCACTTCGCGCGGGCCGAGCCACAGGTCCCAATTGAGCCCCGCCGGCACGGGCACAGATTCCGACGGGCGTCCCGTGAGCTGCTTGTTCCAACGGCCGCTTCCCACCCAGACGTGGATGTCGCGCACCGTGCCGATGGCGCCGTTCCAGATCCATTCGCAGGTTTCGCGGATGCCGTCGTTCGAGTGGCCCTGATTTCCCATTTGCGTGGCGACGCCGGTTTCCCGGGCGACTTGCGCAACGAAACCTGCCTCCCAGACATTGTGCGTGAGCGGCTTCTCACAATACACATGCTTGCCCGCCCGCATCGCGAGGATCGAAACATAAGCGTGCAAATGATCCGGCGTGGCGCACAGAATGGCATCGATCGACTTCTCCTTCTCCAGCATCACCCGGAAGTCTTCGTATTCGGCGACGCGATAATTCGGCAGCTTTGCCGCGTGATGTTTTTCGATCTCCGCGCGCACCGGCTTCCGCCCGGCGACACCGCGGAAATAGAATGGGGCGAGATCCGAGTGTTCGTGCGGGTCGGCGACAGCGACGATCTGGACGTCCTCCTGCTTGAACAATTCGCGGACGTTGGTGCGACCCTGGCCGCCGACGCCGACCACTGCAATGTTGACCTTGTTGCTGGGTGCGACGAATTTCGCCCCGCCAAGCACGTGGCGAGGAACAAGGGTGAAAGCGGTGACGGCCGAAGCCGTCGTGCGGAGGAAGCTCCGTCGGGAAGTTTTCATAGAGTTCACAGAATTGAAGTTCGAATCCGAAATATCGAAATCCGAATCAAATTCCAATGACGAAACACAAATGGCCGTCCGTGTTGGTCCACGTGGGCGCAAGTCAACTTTTGAGCAACCGCGAGATTTGCGCCGCCTTTCCCCTCACCCTGTCCCTCTCCCCAAGGAGAGGGAACAACACTTTGACCGCAGCGATTCACGAAACGCCACGACCGATTCCCGCACGGAGTTCGACGCTCCCTCTCCCCAAGGGAGAGGGCTGGGGTGAGGGGAAACAGGGCGATCTTTCCTCGGTTGTTCAAAAACTGATCGGCGCCCCGTCCGTACTCGCGCGAGCGTAGTTGCAGGGTTTCAAATGTCATCTCTCATTCCCGCTGACTACCGGAGGCCCCTTGCCGTCCAGATGGAATTCGTCGATCACGTGCCCGTCGATATTGACCGACTTCACATGGCGCCGATCGCCCTGCAGCGTCACGAAGTTGACGTGATTGACCGATTCCGCGCGGGCCAAGTACCAGGTCTTGTCCACGGGATGAGTTTTGCGCGGGATGACACCCCAGCAGCCGTCGCCCACAAACACGATTCCCTTCGGATCGACTTTGCCGCCGCGCAATGGATGCGTGCGTTTGTACGTGTGATCGTGATGCTCGAACACCAGGCGCAACCCGCCTTTCTCAAACAGCGGCACCCAATGCTCGCGGATCATCTCCGACACCTGGCCGCGGTAAGGCCGATAGGACGGATAAGCGGGCACATGGTACGCGGCGACGATGTGTTTGACGTGGCGGCGCCGGCCTAGCGCTTGCTCCAGCCATTCGGTCTGCGGCCCGGCGACTCGGTTTGCATGGAAGGAATCCATCAGGAAAACGCTCAGGTAATTGCCGAAGTCGAGCACGTTGTAGCCAGGCTTGCCGGGCATCGAGAACAGGCTGAAGTAATAGGGCGAACGATTCGGAGAAATGCCGCTGCCCACTCCTCCGCCCCCGCGGGTATAAGCGTTCCCATGGGTCTCGTGATTGCCGATGGCAGGCAGGATGGGGATCAGACGTCCGTCTGGCGCGACCATTTCCGTCATCCAAACCTCCAAAAAGGCAAACCAGCGGCGCGCGTTGGCCGGATTGCCGTTCTCGTACGCAATGTCCCCGCCGACAATGGCAAAGTGCGGATCCAACTCCGCCACGTGCCGGCACATGACCTCGTAGCGCTCGCGATCGCCATAGACGTCGCCGCCGACCGCGAAGCGAATGGGTTGGTCTCCCGTCGCCGGCATGGTGCGGAATTTGTTGGTCGGCGAATCCGGCTCGAAACGAAAACCCAGCGCGCCTTGCGCCATCAGTTTTCCCAAGCGGAAGCGATATTCCGTGGACGGTTTCAGGCCGGTCAGTTCGACCGTGTGCACGATGCGATTGGTGAAGGGCATCGGATGCCAGGCGCCAACCGCCAGGGTCCATTTCCTCGATTTCGCTTCCTGATATTGCAAAGCCGGATCCCGAAAGCCCTCCGTCCAGTCACTGTGCCAGTGAACGGTCATCGTCGTGCTGGGATCGCGTTGCCAGGTCAAATAAAGCGCGGGCGGGTCAAACTTCGGAAGTTCGGCGGCGAAGCTGGCCGGCCACAAAAAGCCGCAGACAATACTCCAGGTGAAGAGAAATCGAACATTCATGGCTTGCAAAAGTTTCTTCAAATAACCCGCTAAAAAACTGCGTGCAAGAAGGACGACGCGCCCCAGTGAGCAAGAAGCGGCGGCCAATGTCAATGCGGACACGCATCCAATTCGTGACGGGGCGCATCCCCGAATCGGGCTACTGCGCCTTGTCTGCGCGAACGCGTAGCGCAGATTTTCAATCTGCCGTATCGCAGAATTGCATTCTGCGAGGCTTCGGCCATGTCGAGCGCGCATGCGGTTCGCGATGCCCCGCCGATTGCAGATCGGCGATAGAGCAGATTACAAATCTGCGCTGCCGATCCCGGGCGTTCGCCGCCAACCCGGCATTACTCCAATTCAATCGGGAGGATCAGGGACGCGGTGGAACGCGTCCTTACCAAACGAATTTCTGTAGGCCAAACTCGGACAAAATTATCGGACGAACGCCGGTTCCGTTCACGGAGGCAATCGCCATTCTGTCGGTCTGATGAACAGATCGATACGTTATGCAAAAGTCCGGCCCGGCATGGCTCCGGTCAAGCTGGTGCTTCCGATGAGTGCCTTTGACAGGTGCTTCGCGGTTTTGATCGTACTTGTGTGGATGTGGCTGACGCGAGTCGCGGGCGCGGCCGAGATTTCCTCTTTCCAAGCCGGGGATGGCGGCTGGCACCTGGGCACGCTGGCCGTCGGCAATCTGGATGGCGACGCCCAACCGGAGATCGTGGTGCCTTATCGAAACTTGTCCGGTCAATGGATGCTGGATGCGTTCAAAGCCGGTGGCGCACGGCTGCCGGGCTTTCCCTACGCCGGTGGCGGCGCCGAAATCAATGTGTCGCCGACCCTCTCCGATCTGGACGGCGACGGACGCGATGAAATCATTTTCACGTGCGGCAATCGCGTCGTGGCGCTCCGGGGCGATGGCTCGACTCTTTGGTCCACGGAAGTGAACCGGCTGAACTACATTCCGGACGGCGGTTATATGACGGTGACGAACGGCTTTTATTGGTCCAATGGCGGCGGGTTCATTTCCAATCTTCCCGCGACGGCAATCTTCTCCTCGCAAGTCTCCAGCCCGATCGTGGCCGACCTCAATGGCGATGGTGTCAAGGAAGTCGTCACCGCCTGGAAGATCGATCCGGACAGCACGAGCAGCTTTCAGGATTTCAATCCCTTCATCAATGACGTCTGGGGGATCGGCGAATGGGGAACGGTGGGAGAAACGTGGTCGGGCGGCGTGGTGTTCTTCGACGCAAAGAGTGGCGCGAAGAAACACGTCTATCACATTCACCAATTGGTAGAAACGGGCCTTGCGCTCGGTCAGGCGGACGCAGACCAACCGCTTGAAGTTTATGTGCTGAATGACAGCGACAGCGTCGTGTGCTTCGACAAAACGCAGCCGCAGGGCTTCTACGGCAACGGCACGCTCCACAAACAATTCGGCAAAAATCAGCGGCTGATCAGCGGCGCCTACGAACAAGGAGTGGATGTTCACTCGGTCGATATCGACGGAGACGGGCTCGCCGAAGTCCTCGTGCCGACGACGCAGAACAATCCGCTCTGGCAACCGAGTGAAACGATTCTCGATGACGACGGCGCCATCCTCTGGCGCAAATGGAAACAGCCGGTGAGCTTCCCACTCAATCAGTGGCAGAACAG
Organism: Verrucomicrobiota bacterium; assembly: GCA_016190065.1. GTDB lineage: Bacteria > Verrucomicrobiota > Verrucomicrobiia > Limisphaerales > SIBE01 > VHCZ01. The sequence goes on along the minus strand of JACPRI010000156.1, from coordinate 17,093 downwards.
TGCCTGCATGATCCCGGTCAATCCCGATCGCGACAATCGCATCGATGTCCTGAGTTTCACGCATGCGCACGAAATCGCCTTCCGCTCCTGGAATGGCGTCGAGCTTGTGGACCGGCCCGGCTGGCCCAAAAATTTTTATCCGTATCTGCCGACGCCACCAGTGGTCGGCGACGTGGATGGCGACGGCGTGGAGGAAATCGTCATCGGAACTTACGATCCGACGAAGAGCTTGCCCGACGGAAATCTTTCCGTCTTCAGTCTCGACGGCACGCTCAAGGTCTCCGTGCCGGTGCCCGGCGGTCTCAAACACATCCCCAGCCTGGCGGACGCCAACGGCGATGGCGCTCTTGATGTCATTTACCGCTCGCTTGCGGGACGAGTTTACATTCAAAACTTCGGCGCGACGAAAGCGGGGCCGGTGTCGTGGGCGACCCATCGAGGCAATCCAAGCCGCGATGGAAATTTTGGTGTTTCCTTGTTCCCCCCAGGGACGCCTCTGATCACCCGCAAAGAAGGAGGCTACCGGCGCGCGAGTTTTTCGTGGCGTGGTTCCGTCACAAACCTAGCCACAGGCTGGCGCATTTATCGCGCGGAACAGCCGAGCGGGGCGTTCGCTCTCATCGCGACGCTGGCTGCGGACGCGGCATTCTACACAGATTCCTTGCCCAAGTCCGGCTGCCAGTACGTTTATGAAGTCGCTGCCGTCTATGATGCCGGCGAGGTCCGGTCCGCGCCGTTTGCGATTCTATCTTTGCTCAACGGCAATCTCGTGGCCAATGGCGGCTTCGAGGAGAATGACAACAGTCATTGGGATAAATGGTTCACAGGCGAGATCCATTGGTCAAACATGGTCGCGTCCGCCAGCACCGCTTACCAGGGGCAGAAGTCGATGGAGATTACGCTCGTCAACAAAGGCAATGGCGGTTCCATTTCGCAGTTCGCCCAATACGGCACGCCTGACGCTTATCTTCCGGTCGCGCCCGGCCAGCTCTACAGCTTCGGCGGATTCTTCAGGAGCGGCGGCCTTTCACAACCCTCGCAACATTGGCTGGAATGGAGTTCGACTCCGACCGGCGAAGATCCCACTCCGCGCCCGGCTCGACCCTGGCCGCTGTATTACACGCCGCCCTTCGCCATCGGCACGTCCGCAACGGAGTGGATCTACGCCAATCGCGCCTTCGTCATGCCGTCGGGTTTTTCCAACGTCGAACTGGCCCATCGCTACAGCATCGACGCTCCCGGCAGCGGATCAATTTACATCGACAACGTTTTCTTCCGCGCCCTGCCGTCGCCCGGGGCGACAAATTGGACACAGGTCATTCCGTTCGGTGGATCCTGGCGTTACTTCGTCGATACGCCGCCGGCGAATTGGTTTGCCGCTGACTTCAACGATTCCGGCTGGCCAGTGGGATTGGCCAAGTTTGGCGCGGGCAGCGGACCGCTCAACACTGTCACTCCTTTGCCGCCGCAAAAGCCGGCTTATTATTTCCGCTCCAGTTTCGTCGCTCCTTTTACTCCATGCGAAGAACTGCTCTTGTCGGCCACCTGCACGGAGGGCGGCGCAAAGTCTCTCGAAATTTACCTCAACGGAGTGAAGCTCGTCACGACGGGCATCGACGCGGTCACGGGCCAGGGAAACGAAGTCCGCCATTACGATCTCGCGCCATTTCTCGATCTGATCCAGCCCGGGGCAGCGAACACCATCGCGGTCATCCTGAACAACGTTTCGCAGCCGACCTGGGATGATGTCGCGTTCGACATTAGCTTGAAGGCTATCATTTCAGGGGCGACTGCCACGCCGGCTCCCGCGCCTGCGCCGGAACCCACGCCAACAAAGCCGCGCATCAAACCGGGCAAACGCAAATCCTCACTTCCGCAAAGCGTGCCGGAGTTTGATCTGGAAATCTTCATTCCGGCGAACAGCGTCTGGCGCGTTGAGTCCACCGACACGCTGTTTCCGGCCAACTGGCAACTCGTGGACGTCGTGACGAACAATGCCGCCGGCCCGCTCCTGTTCCGGGACATTGGCCAGAATGGACGCATGGTTCCCAGTCAGACTTCGACGCGGTTTTACCGATTGGTCGCGCCGTAAAGAATCGAGGCGGGACGCATATTCGGTTTCACACGGGCCAGCCAACGAGTGAGGCCGGAAAATGCCCCAGAGGGGCATCAGAATGTAGCCCACGGCGTGAGCCGCGCCCCATCCGAGGCTTACACCCTTGCGCGGCGTGCCCCACGGCTTGCGCCGTGGGCTATTGTCTAGCGCCACTCCGTGGCGGAGGAAGCAGAGCCTCCTTAGTGCAGGCTCGCCCACTTTTTCACTTCAACTACTCCATCTCAAATCCCCACAACCCGGCGGCGTTGCGGCCAAGAATTTTCTCGCGATCCGCGGCGGTGAAGAACGGGATCTCCTTTCGGATCAAATTCAACTCCTCGCTCAATGTCGGACGGCCCGCCTGGGCACGCGTCGCGCCGGGGAAACCAGTGCCCCACAGAAGACGCTCCGGACCGAACGCCTCGTACATGCGGCGGACCCAGGGGAACGTGTCCGCGTACGGATATTTGCCCGAAGGTGAAAGGACGCTCAGCTCGGACACTTTCACCCACACATTGGCGTAGCGGGCGAGAGCGAGCAGTTTCTTGAATTCCGTGCTCGGATCGGCGGCTTTGAGATCAATGCGCGCCAGGTGATCGATCACCACGTTAACTCCAGGGAAACTGCGAACCATTTCTTCCAGCTTCGGAAGCTGCGGCGTGGCGATGAAAAAATTGAAAATCGCGCCGAGGTCTTCGGCCTTCCGCCACAACGCGCGGCTGGCGGGGGCGTTGAGCCACGCGTCTTTGCCTTCATAGTAAATCGGGCTGAAGCGCATCCCCCTAAGGCCGTGCTCGCGGACCCAGTATTCGAGCCGGTCCGCGACTTTTGGATCTGTCGGATCGATCAACCCATGACCACGGAATCGTTTCGGATGCACCTTGAGGCATTGAACGAGATAACGATTGTCCCAGCCGTGGTAAATCGTCTGCACCAGCACGCAATGGCTGATGCCAAACTCGTCCATTTCCTTCACCAGAAGCTCGACCGTCGCGGCAATCGGCGGCGGCTTCAAATTGGGATCGTACGGATGCGCGAATGGGAATCGGCCCAAGTCGCCGCTCCAGATGTGCATGTGGGTGTCGATGACGGGCGTTTTGCTGGGCGCTGGCGCGGCGGACAACGAAGACAGCGTGCCGAGCGCTGCGGCCGAGCGCGTTGTTGTTTGCAAAAAAGTTCGGCGGTCCATTTTGTTACGGTCGGTAGAGCGACGTCCGGCGGAGCCTTGCCTTTGCTTCTGAAAAACAATCTTCGGAATCGAGAACCAGGCTCGGCAGGAGCCTCGCTCCACCTCCGATCAGCTCGACAATTATGGTCGCAGCAGCGCTACGATCGTCCGGAATTTTTTTGGATTGTCGCCGGGGTTCTGGAGGCTCACCTGGTGTTCCCCTTTGTCCCAGAGACTCGGATCGAACGCTGCTTTGGTTGTACTGAAGGAGACATGGATGTCGCCCCAGAGCGCATTGATCCCCACAGGATTTCGGCTCGTGGTATGAGGACGCGTCGCCAGCGTGTAGATCAGATCCGTGGTCATCGACCGTTGCGCCAGGAGCTGCGTGCTTTTCTCGGCAACCAAAGTCCATTCACGCTCGGATTCGGGTGGGTTCGTTTTGGCCGGGCGCTCGGATTGCGGATAGTACATGTAGTTGCCGCGCACATTGCTTTCGGCGGAGCCCATCGGCCAGGGCACCACCGCGCTCTCGAAGAATTTTTGCTCGAATCGAATCGGAATCGTTTCGGGGTGCCGGAGGCCCGGATCGTAAAAGGTCTTCGGGCTGGTGATCAATTTTTCCGTATAAAGAACTCCCAGATTCCAAGGCGTGCGCTGGTCGGCGGCTTTCAACGCCTGCGCCGGGAACAATCGATAACACTCCCAGGGTCCGGAGCCGGGAAGCTTTTCCGGGTTGAATTGCGTGGGCGGCAGGCGGTCATCGAAGTTGTCCGCGTACATCGCGACGGCCAGGCCAAGCTGCCGGAGGTTATTGGTGCAACTGATCCGGTTGGCTTTGTTTTTGGCGTTGTTGAGTGCGGGCAAGAGCAGGCCGGCCAGAATTGCGATAATCGCGATGACAACCAACAATTCGATGAGAGTGAAGGCTCCCTGTCTTCTTTGGTAAGGGAAGAGCGGGCCGGGTCTCACTGCGGCTGAATTAACGAATGGAACTGAAGCGGACGCCTGGATTTCTCCTTCTCTTCCCTGCAAAGGGAGGAGAGGGCTGGGGCCGTCTTTATTGGGTTTCCCCTCTGCTCGATCCTCTCCCCACTCGTGCCTCACGGGGAGAGGAAGAAGAGTCGGGAACCTTTTGTTCACTGGGTTAACAACGCTGGATTTCGCAGAGGCAGTTCTGAGATTCATTAAGACGTATTCTGCCCGTCCGTGAGTCCAGCGTCACCACCATTTGAAGTTGGGATCCGGCGCGGGGGACAGCGTCCAATTGGCCAGCTCGTTAGGGAACAGATAGAACTCCACATGGCCATCGCCCATGAGCATGTTGAAGCGGCTTTTGCCTTTGTAATTGTGCCAGATGCTGCGCTTGTCGATGTTCCCCCGGTTCGCGTGCCAGGGCCAATCCCCTTGGATCACTTTGTTGGCCGGACTGCGCGCGATGTCGCTGGTCTTGATGGGAGTCCCTTCGTAGGTGCTCCGAGCAAAATTGGCGTCACCGGCCACGTGGCGAACGCGAAACGAGTCGTGCTGGAATTGGACGAGATAACTGTTGCCGTATTGCCGGAAACAATTGCTGGCGGTGCGCAGGAGATCACCTCGGTCATTCGGGCATTGAAAACTCTGGACGGCCTCGACATATCGGTTCAATGGCCGATTCGTGGCGGCCACGAACACGTCATAAGCGCCGTTGGTCCCGCCGCCGGAAGCCCAATCGCGTTGTAGGGTATAATACTCATTGTTATCGTCGGCGTAGAGGTGGTAGCCAATCCCAATCTGTTTCTCGTTGTTCAGGCATTTGATCTGAGTCGCTTTGGCTTTGGCGCGCCCCAGTGCGGGCAGCAGCATGCCAGCGAGGATGGCGATGATCGCGATGACGACCAGTAATTCGATCAAGGTGAAGGCGGAAATCGAATTGCGAACGGCGGCTCTGGCGGAACGCATAACGTGAATCTTGGTCATCCGTTGGAGCGTGGCAATGCCAAAATGCGGCACAGATTTGGCTATCATGCCTGTCACGGAAAACCAAGCGAAGTGGCGTGGATGCAATGAACGCATGCGAAAACGAGTTGGGGTCTGGACCTAACTTGACGGGGTTAAACACCTAGTGACACGACTAAATTAACCGATGCTTGCAACACGAGTAGCACACCTGCGGGCGGTACTCTGGGTGTTCTTGGGCTCGGGTTCCGCGTTTGGCTCGGCGGATTTCGCAGCCGACTCATCCTCTTCGAGGATCTCGAAGAAAATCTGTTGTCCACCCGTGGCCAGATCAATCTTCACGCCCTACACGTTTACCACTCTGGCAGGGGCGGCGATGGGGGAGGGCGTCATCAAAAGCGAGGGCTCCATCGATGGCGCCAGTCGTTCGGCGCGCTTTTTCCATCCGTCAGGCGTGACCGTGGACGGAATGCGCAACGCTTACGTCGCCGATACCGACAATCATACGGTCCGCAAGATCAACGCCGACGGTATCGTCACCACACTCGTGGGAAAAGCTCCGGAGGTTGGAAGTGTGGATGGCGCCGGGATCGCGGTTCGGTTCAATCATCCGACCGGGATCGTCATGGATCGCAGCGGCCAGATTTATGTCGCGGATACGGACAATCACGCAATTCGGAAGATCACAGTCAGCGGCGTAGCGAGCACTTTTGCGGGTTCGGCCGGGATCACTGGCAGCGAGGATGGTCAAGGAAACGCGGCGCGCTTCACCAATCCGCGGGGCCTGGCCGTGGACGACGAGGGCGCCGTTTATGTCGCGGACACTGGAAATCACACGATTAGAAAGATTACGCCGGAAGGTGTCGTGGTCACTCTGGCCGGTTCTCCGGGGCTTCGCGGCAGCCAGGATGGAGTGGGTCGTGACGCGCGTTTTGCGGGACCCCGCGGAGTCGCCGTGGACAGGGCGGGCACTGTGTATGTGGCAGACACCGAGAATCACACAATTCGGCAGATCAAATCCGGCGCCGTCGTGAGCACGCTCGCGGGTTCCCCTGGCCGCCTCTGGGGCTCGGATGGGGTGGGAAGCGACACGCAGTTCTCGAATCCAAACGGTGTCGCTATTGACGCGGCGGGCAACGTCTATGTGGCAGACGCCGGCAACCATGCGATCCGAAGAATCACACCGGAGGCCGTGGTGACAACTTTGGCCGGGCATGCTCAGTACCGGCCCGCCGGGATCATGGACGGATCGGGCAGCGCGGCGGGTTTTAACAGCCCTTCGGCAGTGGCGGTGGACAGCGATGGCCACGTTTTCGTGGCCGACACGGGCAACAATACAATCCGCATGGGTGTTCCATCGCTCGGCGAACCCAGCATCACGTTTATAGAACAGCCCAAAAACAAGAGTGTGCTGGCGGGCGAAAATGCAAGCTTCTCCGTCGTGGCCATTGGTCCTGCGCCTTTGACCTACCAGTGGCAGAAGGATGGCTTCGATCTTCAAGGAGCCATCGGCACGAGTTTCACGATCACTCAAGCGCAAGCGCGTGACAGCGGCGCTTATCGTGTTCTGGTCAGCAGCGGCACCGAGCGTGAGCACAGCGCGACGGCGAACTTGATTGTGAACATGCCGCCGCCAAATGACCTCTTCAGCAATCGGGCTGTGATCACCGGTTTGCAGGTCACGCTGACCGGAAACAACTTGAACGCCACTCGAGAACCCGGTGAACCCGCGCACGGAGTCCGCACGGCCGGCAAATCCATGTGGTGGAGCTGGACTGCACCCAGGGACGGCAAGGTGACGATTGACACCTCCGGCAGTTTGGTTTTCACAGCCTTAGCGGTCTATGTTGGAGACTCTTTGTCGTCCTTGGCTCTGGTCGCCAAGGACGATAAATGGATCGCGATCGGAGCAGCCAAAGTCACTTTTTCCGCCTCGGCTGGGACGACTTATCAAATCGCCGTTGACGGAGAGGATTCAATCGGCGGGAACGTGATCCTCAATCTCCGCTTCCGGGAGCCTGGCTTCCCTGAGATCCACTCACAACCGGAGAGTCGATTCCTGGTCGTGGGTCAAAGTGCAACTTTCACAGTGGTGGCTACAGGTTCCGAGCCGCTCGGCTATCAATGGAAGAAGGCCGGCGTCAGCATTCCCGGAGCCACCAGTGCAAGCTACACGATTCAAAGCGCGACAGCATCCGACGACGGGACGGCTTACTCGGTTCTCGTCAGCAATCCCCTGGGGAGCGTGACCAGCTCACCCGCCTACCTGGTTCGAAATGTGAATCCGCCAGGCGTTCCAATTTCCGTCACGCCAGTCCCGCCGCCGGCGAACGACCTGTTTCACAACCGAATCGAAATGACCGGACTCAACGTCACGGTCACGGGGACCAACCAGAGCGCCACGAAGGAATTCGACGAGCCGGATCATGGAGCCGACGCCGCCGGCCGCACCATTTGGTGGAGTTGGACCGCGCCCCGCGACACCACCGTAGTGATCGACACGCTGGGTCTCACCCAATGGAGCTCAGTGCTGGCCGTTTACACCGGAAACTCGCTTGCCGGGCTGACGCAGGTCGGCCAAGACGCGCGGCCCGGTGTGGGCGCCAGCCGGGTCAAACTCGTAGCCACGGCTGGGACCACCTATCAGATTGCGGTGGATACGGAGTACGGAACTTCCGGGGCGGTCACGCTCAACCTCCGGGAATTCGTTCCCGGTTTCCCCGAAATCATCGTGCAACCCGCAAGCCAAAGTGTCCCGACCGGGCAAACCGTCACCTTTTCGGTGACGGCCATCGGTTCCGAGCCTTTGAGCTACCAGTGGCGAAGAGGTGGCTGGATTATTCCTGGCGTGAACGGTCCAAGCTACACCATCCCCGAGGCTCAAATCTTCCATGGGGACACCTACTTCGTCGTCGTGAGCAACTCGCTGGGCGCTGTGGTGAGTGAAGGAGCGAGGCTGAGTTTCATCACTCAGAACGCGGAGATCACATCACCGCTCGCCAATCAAACCGTGCTGGAAGGGCAAAGCGCCACATTCTCCGTCAAGGCAGTAGGTTCTTTTCCGATGCGTTATCTTTGGCAGAAAGACGGCGTCTTTATCAGCGGTGCGACCGGCTCGGATTACACCATCCCCCGAGTGCAGCGATCCGACGCGGGCACTTACACCGTTCTTGTCAGCAATCCCATCAGCAGCACCGTCACTTCCACAGCGACCCTCACCGTGGGCATCAAGTACGCTCTTCGAGCCGAGCATCTGCCGGATGAGCGAATTCGTCTGTGGTTCCGGCGCGCGGACGGAAGTTTGCCTTCGAACGCGAGCAAGCTCGAAGTGCAGTGGAGGAGCGATCTGCCAACGGACGCGGACCGGATTTGGCAGTCCGTCAGGTCCGGTTTCTTCATCGTGAATGACTTCGTGGTTTTTGAGGATCCCGGCACAGTGGGGCAGTCTCGCCGATTCTATCGAGTCGTCGAGCGCTGAACTTTTCGCTCCCTAAGCGATCGGCAGCAAGTTCTCCGACACATCGAATTTCATCTCGCCCGCGCCGTTGACGGCTTCGAGATCGGCGCGCTTCTTGATCTGGTCCTGATAGGCCTCGGACACTTCCAACTCTCCCAGGGAAAGCGTGTCCGCAATTCGAATTACTTTCGCCTGGCGAATGTCCGGCAGCGCCAGCGAAAGCAACGCCTGTTGGATCGCTTCGCGGTCGGTGTCGAAGAAGATCGGGACCTTGGCGCTCTGCGGCGTCAAGGCCGTCAAAGCGTTGACCGCCGTGCTGCGATAATCAATGGCCCGGACCAACCGCGAGGTCGTGAAGTCGGCGAAACCGATCCCGATGGCGTTCCCGTTGGTTTCCGGTGTCAGCTCACGGGCAAAAATGCGGCGGATGTTCGCGCCCATCGGAGCTTTTTCAGCTTGGGAGGAAGAGAAACCCTGGACGCGCCGTCCGATAATATTCGGGTCCATGCCCGCGCCACTGATGTTCTTGCCGATGCGATCCACGATCAACAGGTCGATGTCGTCGAAGGGAAGTTTCGGCATCAAGTGTTTCGATTCCGCGAACAATTCTTCTTCGCGCTGCTCGATTTCCTCCGGCCTGAGCACGGCGATCTTGGCCGTCTCATGAAGTTGGTTCTCGATCGAAGCGACGCCGCAAAGGATCGGCGCGGATTTCAGGCTGAGCCGGGCGATGGAGCGAATCGTTCGTTCGTAACCGAGCCGGATGGCGGCGGCGTGAAAGGTCGCGGCCCCCATGCGCTTGCCCAGGCCGATGACGAGCATCTTGAGGATTCCGCTTCCAATGGCGCCGCTGAAATCCGTGTGCGGCTTGATGCGATTGACGACGACGATGCCGTCCGCGCGAAGCGCCTCGGCGCTGAAATAGACGTCCACACCGTCCTCAGTCGTTCCGATGCGCTCGACGTCCATCGCGGCTTGAATCGGCGCCTTCATGTGCGCTTCGGTGATTCCGTATTCCGCGAGAACACCCGCCTGGCCTTCAGGCGTGGCGCCGCCGTGGCTTCCCATGGCGGGGACGATGAAGGGCTGGGCGCCCGCGCTTTTCAGCGTGTCGATCACCGCGGCGACGATTTCTTTGATGTGGGTGATGCCGCGGCTTCCGGCCGCCACGGCGATCCGCGCTCCCGGTTTGATCCTGGCCAGAATGTTCTGGGATTCGAACCCCTGGCGGACGGCGGCCGGGATGTCGGGCGGCGCAGAACGCGCGTATTTCTGCCGCAAGCTGGTCATGCGTGGAAATTCAGGGCTCATATACGTCTGTGGAACATAACGCGGTGAATGGGCGATGAAGTCAAGCGGGCGTTCGTCCGAGACTAAGTATTCCTACGTAGCCGATTCTACGTGTTGCTTCCGATGCACGGCGCTGCGGTGATCTGTCATCCGGACAGCGGAACGAAAGGACCGACTATGAAGATTATGATCGTCGATGCCATCCGTGCATGCGCGAAACTATCAAGCAACTCCTCAGCGACCTGACGAATGAGATTGTGGAAGTGGCCGACGGCGCCCGACGCCGTGGCGGCCAGCGCCATCCATCAACCGGACTGGACGCTGATGGCTGGATTATGGCAAGGCCTGGCTGCACGCCACCTACGCCGCTTCGATTTGCAGACCGCCCAAGACTGAGCTGTAGCAAATCAGTTGAACAAAAGGCAACGAAGAGAACAAAGGCTGTCATACTGGAGCGAATGGGATTCAGCCACTCTGCTTGGCTCATGCGTCACTGTCCGGTGAGCGCAATCAGGGAGGCCGAAATCCAATCCGAGCCGCTTCCTGGTCCTCGTTTCCTTCGTTGGCTTGTGTGGAATCTGAGTTGTTACGGCTGAGAAAGGCGAGGCTAGACCTTCACCCACTGACGCTTCTTGGCGGATTCTTCTGCCGCTTCGAGCACGCGCTGGTTGCGCAGACCGTCTTCGAACGTTGGTTGCACGGCTTTGCCTTTGACGCACGCGTTCACAAAGTCCGCCACCGTGTGAACGAACGTATGCTCGTAACCGATGATATGACCCGGCGGCCACCACTGGCCGAAGTAAGGATGAACCCCTCCGGGCTGCGTCACCAGGATATCGCGGAAGCCTTGCCGGTCGCCCGCCTGACTGTTGTCGAAAAACTTCAAACGGTTCATGTCCTCGAAATCGAAGTGGAGCGAACCCTTGGATCCGTTGATCTCGATTTCGATATGGTTTTTGCGGCCCAGGGCGAAGCGCGTGGCTTCGAGATTCGCCAGCGCGCCGTTGGCAAACCGGCCGATGAACATCGAGGCGTCATCGACCGTCACTCGGCCCATTTTCTTCCCGCGCCGGGCGCCCAGACCATCCCCTTTGCCGCTCTGATCCATGAGCGGCCGTTCCTTGATGAACGTGTGCATGAGGCCGCAGACCTCTTTGAATTCGCCAACCAGGTAGCGGCCCAGATCGATGATGTGGGCATTGATGTCCCCGTGGCTGCCGCTGCCGCTGACGCCTTTCTGCAATCGCCAGACGAGCGGAAAATTGGGATCAACAATCCAGTCCTGGGCGTAGCGGACATAGTAATGATAAATCTGCCCGATGGCTCCCTCGTCGATCATCTTGCGGGCCTGAGCCATGGCGGGAATGCGGCGATAATTGTGGCAAACCATGTGCACGACTTTGGCCTTCTTCACCGCGTCCAGCATGGCCTGGCATTGGGCGACGTTCAGCGCGAGCGGCTTCTCACACAACACATGCTTGCCGGCGCGCGCGGCGGCGATGGCGATTTCCGCGTGGGAATCGTTCGGGGTGTTGATATCGACGAGGTCGATGTCCGGCGAATTGACGACGGCGCGCCAATCGGTGGAGGCGTGGCGCCACCCCAGACTGGCACGCGCGGCTTCGACGCCCGCGGCATCACGCCCGCAAATCGTGTGGAGTTCGACGCCGGCCTTGAGCGGAAAAAAGTGAGGCGCCTGGCGCCAGGCATTGGAGTGCGCCTTCCCCATGAAACGGTAGCCGATCATCCCGACCCGAAATGTTTTCGCCATAGAGGTTTTCCTTCTAAATGAGCAATGGTGCAACGTGCGACGGCGCAAGTTATGTGAGCGCCCACGTGAAGCCCAGGTTCGGGCTTCTTTCTAAGACTTCCGCGGGCCTCGATCAACAAATATTTGGGCCGGATTCCAACTATGAATTGAATTAACCGATGTGGACTTTATACTGGCCAGTGGCCCGCGATGCCGGGCGCTGACACGGTTGGCCCGCGTCGATTGATCATGTCTTATACCGCCTCAGAAATTGCCGAACGCCTCCAGGGGAAGGTCATTGGCGATCCCGCAACTTCCCTGACCGGTTTCGCGCCGGCGGGCAACGCCAAACCGGGAGACCTCACTTTCGCCGAAAACGAAATCTATTTCGCGCGGGCGGAGCAAAGCGCAGCCGCGGCAATCCTCGTGGATGAGACTTTCGAATCCTCCAGGAAAGTTCTGATCCGCGTCCCCAACGCGCGCGTGGCGTTCGCAAAGGTCCTGCCCTTGTTTTTCCCGGAGGCGGCGTTCCCGTGCGGGATCCATCCGTCCACGGTCGTGGCGGCCTCGGCGCAGATCGATCCCACCGCCCACGTCGGGCCGCTTTGCCTTGTCGGTGAAAACGCCCGGATCGGCGCGCGGGCCGTTCTTTACGGGTTCGATTATGTCGATGCGAACTGTCAGGTCGGTGACGAGAGCCACCTTTTCCCTAACGTCACACTGTATCCCCGGACCCAAGTTGGCCAGCGCGTCCGAATTCATGCCGGAACGGTCATTGGCTCGGATGGTTTTGGATACGTCCTGGACGCTGGGATTCACCGCAAAGTGCCCCAGATCGGCTTCGTGATCGTTCAGGATGACGTAGAGATCGGGGCGAACGTCACCATCGACCGGGGCGCTCTCGGTCCGACCATCATCGGCCGGGGAACCAAGATCGATAATCTGGTCCAGATCGCCCACAACGTCATCATTGGAGAGCACAGCCTGGTCGTCGCCCAAACCGGCATCGCGGGCAGCACCAAACTTGGCCATTATGTCACCCTGGCCGGGCAGGTTGGAGTCGCCGGACATTTGAAGATCGGCAGTCGCTCGACCGTGGCAGCTCAGTCGGGGGTCATGAGAGACATTGGCGAAGGAGAGAAATGGTTCGGCACTCCGGCCCAACCTGACCGGCAGATGAAGCGTCAGCTTCTGGCGCTCCAACAACTGCCGGAACTCCTTAGGCGGGTTTCCGATCTGGAAAAGCGGTTGGAAGCACTCGCCGATTCGGGAGCCAGCGACCCACCGGCTACAACGTAGGACCGGCTTCCAGCCTGCCTCGTTTGGGTGGACGCAGGCAAGATGCCTGCCCTACGTTTGCCTCACACTCGCCACCGCCTCCCTGACTTTTCGATCCCACGCGAAACACATAAGGACGCCCAGGAGCGGTCCCTAAAATGCTGTAAAACATCTCATGAGAATCGCGGGATTTGACGCCCGGCACTCGACACAGGCGAGCCGATTAATCTACATTGCCCGGCGATTCATCAGAGGGTATCAAACGGAATGGTTGAATTAGTCACACGCGCTCAAACGGCTCCGGGATTTCTTCCCAAACCGTGCGTAGCCATGCAATTCCTGCTCCTCGGGGCAGGAATTCTCCTTGGGGGATCCCTTGATTGTCTGGCCCAGCAGACCAGCGCTTCAGTGCAGTTTTCCGACGGGTTCTATATCCCGGACGAGACGGGCGGTCCGGCCATCATCCAGGTCACACGAACGGGGAATACGAATGGTCCGGTGACGGTCGATTACGCCACGGGCGAAGGCACGGCCAAGCCGGGAGCCGACTACGATGCAACATTTGGGACGCTTTCGTTTGGGGCGGGCGTCACTAACGCCACTTTCTCCGTGCGAGTCCACGATGATCCCTACGCCGAAGGGACTGAAACCGTCGCTCTGCTCCTTTCCAACCCCACCGGTGGAGCCATCCTGGGCACGCCGGCGAGCGCTCGGATACTGATTTTCGATAACGAGAATCGCGGAAGTCTTTTGGATGACACCTTCGTTTCGGCCATCGCGCCCGTGGACACCGTCAGCGCTATCGTCCTGCAACCGGACGGAAAAATATGGGTCGGCGGCAACTTCGCGCGCGCCGGGTCCGCGACGCCGGACCGCCTCATCCGGGTTAATCCGGACGGTGTCCGCGACGTCACATTCGCCAGCAGCGAGGGCCTGCCCAACAACACCGTTTACGCGATCGCGTTGCAGAATGACGGAAAGATAATCATCGGAGGGGAATTCACGCGCGTCGGATCGGTCGCGCGCAACCGAATCGCGCGATTGAATGCCGACGGCGCAGTTGATCAGAGCTTTGATCCGGGAACCGGCGTCAACGGCAGCCTGGCTCCGGGAGTTTATTCCCTCGTCATCCAACCCGACGGTAAAATCCTGGTCGCGGGAAACTTCGACTCCGTTAGCGGCACTGTGCGCAATGCGGTCGCCCGCTTGAATTCCGACGGTTCGCTCGACACTGCGTTCGACCCCGGCACCGGAGCGAGCAGCACGGACGCAAACTTTCGGGTGCCGTGGTTATCCTCCATGGCCCTTCAGCCGGATCGCAAGGTGATCATCAGCGGCCAATTCACGGACGTCGGCGGACTACCCCGGCGCAACATCGCTCGGTTGAATGCGGACGGCTCTCCGGACGCCAGCTTTGATCCGGGAACCGGTGCGACCGGAGATGCCGCCAGTGTTGAGGTCGTCGCTCTCCAAGCGGATGGAAAAATCGTCATGGCCGGCGATTTCACGAAGGTGAATGACCTCAATCGCTCCTCCGTCGCCCGGCTCAACCCGAACGGCTCGGTGGACACAACTTTCAACCCGGGATCCGGGGTCACGGATACGGATCAATTCGGCGACCCAATACCGGGTCTGATAACTTCACTGGCCATCCAGAGTGACGGCAAGGTGCTGCTCTCCGGTTCCTTCACGCTGGTTGATGACATCAACCGTCGCGGCGTGGCCCGGCTCAACGCGGACGGCGCTCTGGATCCCACGTTCGGTCCTTATTTTGGCACGACCTTCCGGAATGAACTCGGGTACGAGGAAATCGCTTATGTGTCCGGCCTGGCGCTCCAGCCGGATGGAAAAGTCTTGATCGGCGGCGGCTTTGAGTCGCCGGACGGCAGCCGCGCCAACCGGCTTGTCCGGCTCCTCAGTTCGAACGTCCGTGCAAGCAGCTTTGAATTCGCGACTCCCTCGGTTTCCACGGGAGAGAACGCCGGACCCGTGGAGGTCAAAGTCCTCCGCCGAGGGGACAGTGCCGAGGGGTTTACTGTCGATTTTATCACCTCCGGCGGCAAAGCCAGGTCTGGTCTGGACTACAAAGCGCAGATCGGGACGTTGCGTTTCGCTCCTCTGGAAACCGAACACACCATCACGATCCCAATCCTCGATGATGGCGTCGTGGAGGAGGACGAAACATTCAGTGTCATCCTGCGCAATCCAAGCACCGGCACGACTCTCTCCGAGCCCTCGACTTGTATCGTCCGGATTATCGACAGCAAGAAACCGGGGAACCTCGACTTTACTTTTGCAGACGTCACCATTCCGTTCCCGGCCAACCCGTCCGCGTTTCTGCCCGTCACCGCGATCGCGATCCAGAAAGACGGGAAGGCACTTGTCGCGGGCCATTTCACTTCCGTGAATGGAACGAACCGAGCCGGCATCGTCCGCCTCGATACGAATGGTTCAATCGATCCGGCTTTCGTCCCGGAAGTCCCGCCGGGAGCGCCGACATTGGACTTTCACTTCATGGGCTTGCAACCAGACGGCCGGGTCGTTGGAGGATTCAACGGAGTGCAACGGCTGAATACCAACGGTTCGCTCGACACCGGGTTCACCCCGGACATTGTGGATGCAAATTCCCTGGCGGTTCAGGCCGACGGCAACTTCATTGTGGCGGATGAATTCTTTGATCCGGTCGCCGGTGAGACCCGGAATCAAGTCTCGCGCTTTTTGTCCACGGGCTTTTTCGACACCACTTTCAGCCCCCCGGCAGAACTGGACGATTGGGCCAACGCGATTGGCCCTCAACCCGACGGGAAAGTCGTGATTGGAGGCTATTTCTCCTTCGTCAATGGGGTCACCCAGAATCGAATCACCCGGCTGAATAGCGACGGCACCTTGGACACCAGCTTCAATGCGGGCACCGGCGTTGCGGGACCGCGCGCCGTGGTGTACACGCTGGCGTTGCAGCCCGACGGCAAAGTAATCATCGGGGGCGACTTCATTCGCGTCAACGACGTCAACCGAAACAACATCGCGCGGCTCAATCCGAACGGCTCCGTGGACACGAGCTTCGATCCGGGGCTGGGTCCCGATAACTACGTGGAATCGCTCGCGCTGCAGGCTGACGGAAAAGTCCTCATCGGCGGGAGCTTCACCACCGTCGATGGCGTCCGGCGCGTGGGCTTGGCGCGATTGAACGCCGACGGCAGTTTGGACTCCGATTTCGATCCGAAGCTCACTTTCGCCGTCGCGATCTCAGTCTCTGCGATCGCGGTCCAGGCCGATGGAAAGGTTCTCATTGGCGGGCTGATCACGGCGGTCAATGGCGTGCCCCGGAGCGGCTTGGCGCGCCTGAACGGGAACGCGGATTTTGTGAAACTCGATCCAGGCCCGTCCAGCCCCCAGAATCGATTTTCCATTACGCTGACGACTCAGCCGGGCAAACTGTACCGAATCGAAGTTTCGACGGATTTGATCAACTGGACCCCCGTCAGCACCATCATTGCGACCGGCTACACCTACGAATTCGAGGATCCAACGGCCAAGAGTCCAATCGGGCGCTTCTACCGGGCCGTGGTCGTTGGACCGTGAACCTCCGCAAAACCAAATTCGAGACGGAATTGCAGGTGCGCCCCGACGACATCGACATGAACCAGCATGTCCACGGCAGCCGTTACTTCGATTACGTCCTGGCCGCGCGCTACGATCAAATGGCCCGTTGCTACGGCATGTCGATGGACGAATTCAATCAGGCCGGCTACGGCTGGTTCGCGCGGACGGCTCACGTCGAATACAAGCGGCCGCTCAAAATCGGGGATCGATTCATCGTCCGGACCTGGGTGGAAGACATGTTCAAAGACGGCGTGCGCGTCAATTTCGAGATTCTGAAGAGCGACACCCGGAAGTTCTGCTCCGACGGCTACTTCGATTTCACGATGATCAGCCTGAAGACGGGCCGCGCGGAAATCATCCCTGAGTGGATCGCGGAAAAGTACGCGGTCTGATTGTAGGACGAAATCTCGACACCATTTCGACCGCGTGCTACACCCCTTCCCATGAACCGTTTCAATTTCGCGATGCAGGTGCATCAGGAATTGCAAGCCGGTTCATGGCCCCAATGCGCGCC
>JACPRI010000177.1 GCA_016190065.1 Verrucomicrobiota bacterium | reverse complement strand
GAAAGAATTGCAGCTCACTCCGACCCACTTGTGGAAAAACTGCATCAAAGGCTAACTGACCTAGGCCTCACCCCGATGGTGCCTCGGCAAACGGAACATGCTTCGGGAATCATTTCCTTTCAGCATCCGAAAAGCGCCGCGATCCACGCCGACTTGGAACGCGAGAAGATTCACGTCATGCACCACGCAGGACGATTGCGGGTCTCGATCCACGGTTACAACACGGCCGAAGACGTGGAACGGTTGGTCAGCGTGCTAGCCAAAAGTTTGACGTGACTCCCCCCTCCAAGAAGTGGAGGAGAGGGCCGGGGAGAGGCCTCTCTGAAAAAATCGCGCTTCGAACCCTGAACCCGGTAAGAACGCGTTCCACCGCGTCCCTGACCTCGCTTTTGCAGGCCAAGAAGAGTCAGGGACGGAATGGAATCCGCCCTACCGATGAAGTTTCCGTTCCGGAACAGCGTCCAACCTCCGGCATCCTGAGCCGGCTTCGCGCTTCAACCAACGCGAAGGGCCCACCTCGCAGCAACGGGAAGAATTGAAAATGGTTATTTTGCAATTTCAAATTTGAAATCATGACAGCACAGACGAAAAGCCGAGTCGAACCAGATCGACCTAGAACCGGCCGCAACGGCTTCCATGAGTTCTCAAACCGGTTCTATCGCCATTCCTGCCGGCTGTTAATCTGTGCCCTGGTCGCCGCGGCTGGCACGGCTTGGGTCCACGGTGCAGACCAACCTCAGTGGGGTCAGGCCTGGTCGCGCAACATGGTCTCAAGTGAGAAAGCCTTGCCCGAATCGTTTGATCCGGCACCAGGGCATAACATCAAATGGACCGCCCGGCTCGGCACCGAATCCCATTCCACTCCGGTTATTGCCCGGGGCCGTGTTTTGATCGGCACGAACAACGGCGAGCCGCGCGATCCAAAGCACCAGGGGGACCGCGGCGTGTTGATGTGCTTCGACGAGAAAGATGGCCGGCTGGTCTGGCAACTCGTCGTGCCGAAACGCGAGGAGGACCCTTACCACGATTGGCCCAACAGCGGCATTTCGTCGCCCGCCACCATTGAGGGCGACCGCGTCTATATCGTGAGCAACCGCGGCGAGGTGCTCTGTCTCGATCTCGACGGCATGGCCAACGGCAACGACGGCCCGTTCCAGGACGAAGGCGCGCACATGATGCCGAAGCCGACCGCCGCCTCCCAAGCAAAGGATGCGGCCTCCGCAAAATCTGCACTCCGCACTCCGCACTCCGCACTCTTGCAGCCTGGCCCGCTCGATGCCGACATTCTCTGGTTGTTCAACCTGACCACCGGCGCAGGCATCTGGTCGCACGACGCGGCGCACAGTTCAATCCTCATCCGCGGCGATCATCTTTACCTGAACTCCGGCACGGGCGTGGATAACACCCACAAACGCATCCGCACTCCGGACGCGCCGAGCCTGGTCGTCCTCGACAAGCGCACGGGCCAACTCCTGGCCCGCGAAAACGAGCGGAACGCATCGCGCATTTTCCATTGCACCTGGTCCGCGCCTTCCCTTGGCGAAGTGCAGGGCCGCCCCTTGATCTTCTTCGCAGGCGGGGACGGGATTGTGTACGCGTTTGAGCCTATTACGTCGGCTCCTACGACTGCGAACGAGCCTGCGCAGAACCTGAAGTTAGTCTGGCGCTTTGACTTCGATCCGACTGCTCCGAAGGACAATGTCCACCGGTACAACAGCAACCGGCAGGAAGGGCCGAGCAACATTTACGGCATGCCCGTTTTCCATCATGGCCGCATTTTCGCGGCGGGCGGCGGCGACCTCTTCTGGGGGAAGAATGAGGCGTGGCTCAAGTGCATCGACGCCACGCAAACCGGCGACATCACGCGCTCCGGCGAGGTCTGGACGTATCCGCTCGTCAAACACACCGTGTCCACGGCGGCGGTTCATGACGGCCTTGTGTTCATCGCCGATGTTGGACGCACGGTGCATTGCGTCGATGCCGGGACGGGCAAGCCGTATTGGACGCACGAATTGAAGGGCGACATTTGGGCGTCGCCGCTCGTGGCGGATGGGAAGGTCTATATTGGCACGCGCCGGGGCGACTTCTGGGTATTTGCTGCAAGCCGGGAGAAAAGAATCCACAGCACCGTCGAGTTGGGCAGCCCGATCAGCGCCACGGCGATGGCCGCGAACGGCGTGCTCTATGTTGCGACGATGAAGCACCTGTATGCGGTGGCCAAACCGGGGCGATGAAGCCAGTCGGTCGAGGCAATTGAGGAATGAAACTGATGCGATGGCTCGCATTTTTCCCTCTCTTCCCTGCGAAGGGAGGAGAGGGCGGGGAGAGGAGGGCCGTCTTCATTGGGTTTTCCCCTCTCCTCGATCCTCTTCCCACTCGTTCCTCGCGGGGAGAGGAAGATGATCCGAGGTCGCGGCGTGGCTTAGTTCAAGAGCAGTGCGAAGTGAGGGGAAAGTGGCTATGGAGTCTTCATCAGTCTCTTCCTCGGAGTGAATGCCTAAACGATTGCAGGGGAGGACGGCCTGGCTTAATCTCCTCAACACAAATCGCGTGCATAGCAAATTGGTTTATTTGATTTCGTTTTTTTTGCTGGCCGGCAGCGCGGCCCTGTGGACCGGCTGCGAGCGGGGCTATTCGTCGTCCTCGCGGCAGAAAACGTCGGAGTCTGCCGCGCCTCCGCGGCGCGTCAAAACCGTGCGGGTCGCTGCTTCTCCACTTGAACAAATTGTCAATGCCGTGGGTTCCCTCGCCGCCCTGGACCGCGCCACCCTCAGCACCAAAGTCTCGGGCCGGTTGCAAACCATGGCGGTCGATTTGGGGAGCGTCGTGCAGCAGGGCGAGTTGATCGCGCAAATCGAGGCGCGCGACTACCAATTGCAACTGCAGCAAACGGAAGCCTTGCTCAATCAGGCCCGAGTGCGTCTGGGCTTGCTGGCGGACGGCACCAACGATGTGACGGACCTGGAAAAGACCAGCACGGTCCGGCAAATGCGCGCTCTGCTGGATGAGGCCAAAGCTAACCGCGACCGCGTGCGCAAGCTGTCGCAACAAGGCATTCTGTCCGAGTCGGAATTGGAAACGACAGAAGCGGCTTACAAAGTGGCGATGAGCCGGTACGATGATTCGTTGTTCGAAGTGCGGAATCGCCAGGCGCTCTTGGCGCAACGGAAAGCAGAGCTGGAGATCGCGCGGCAACAGTTGACCGACACCGTGACGCGCGCGCCGTTCGATGGCGTCATTCAAGAGCGACGGGCCAATGCCGGGGAAATCCTGAATTCAGGAACCCCCCTGGTGACCCTCGTCCGGATGAACCCGCTCCGCTTGCGTCTGGAAGTGCCGGAGCGCGAAGCCGCAAACATTCGCGTCGCCCAAAAAGTGCGCCTCAAGGTGGAAGGCAACACCAACGTTTATACGGGCGAAATCAAACGGCTGAGCCCGGCCATCGAAGAACTGACCCGCATGCTTTGGGTCGAAGCCGACGTGGCGAATCCCGGCGAGCTGCGTCCGGGCTCGTTCACCAAAGCCGACATCGTCACGGACAGCACTTCGCGAGGGATTCTGGTCCCCGTTAACGCGCTGTCCTCATTTGCGGGGGTCGAGAAAGTGTTTGTCGTCCGGGATGGGAAAGCCGTCGAGAGATTGATCACGACCGGCCGGCGAGTCGGCGATTCCATCGAGATCGTCTCCGGGTTAGAGGTCGGCGACATCGTTGTGATCGACCCGGGAGATATTCTGTCCGGACAACCCGTTAACGCCGCGGATTCCTGAACCGAGCATGCGCAAGCTCTCTGAAGTTTGCATCAAGCGGCCCGTCTTCGCCAGCATGCTCATTCTGGCGCTGGTCGTGGTCGGTGCCACGGGATATATCCATTTGCAGGTCGATCGTTATCCCTCGGTCGATCTCCCCACGATCCGAATCTCCACACGGCTGCCGGGCGCGTCGCCCGCCGAAGTGGAGGCGCTGGTCTCCCACCGCATCGAGGAGGTCGTCAATACGGTGGAAGGGATCATGGAATTGCGTTCCATCTCCGGCGTGGGCAGTTCATTCATTATCGCCACTTTCAACCTGAATCGGGACGTGGACTCGGCGGCGCAGGATGTGCGAGACCGCGTGGCGGCGGTTTTGCGCGATCTGCCCCGCGACGCGGACCCGCCGCTGATTTCCAAGTTTGACACGGACCAGTCTCCAATCATGACCATCGCCCTGTCGGGCCAGCGTTCGCGGCGCGAGCTGACGGAGATGGCGGACAAAATCGTCAAAGTCCAGCTCGAACGCTGCCTCGGCGTCGGAGAAGTCGAAATCCTGGGCGGGTTGGAACGCTCGATCAATATCTGGATCGATGCCGACCGGCTGGCGGCGTATCAAATCCCGATCACGGCCGTGCGCGAAGCCATCGTGCGGCAGAACGCCAATGTGCCGGGCGGGAACGTCACCGGGCCGTTGCGGGAACATTCGCTCCGCACCCTGGGCCGCATCACCGATCCCAAAGCGTTTAATGATCTCGTCGTCGCGACGATCAACGGTTCCCCGATCCGCATCCGCGATCTGGGTTGGTCCGAGGATGGGACCAAAGAGCAACGTTCCGTCGGCCGGCTCGATGGAGTGCCTACGGTCATGATGGAGCTTCGCCGCCAGTCCGGAGCCAATACCACCGAAGTCATCGAGGCCGTTAAGGAGAAGATCGCTCAACTGGCCAAGATTTTGCCGGCGGACGCGCGGTTGGAAGTGACCCGGGATCAATCCCGTTACATTTACGAAGCCCTCCACGAAATCAACCGGCACCTCCTGCTGGGCAGCATCCTGGCCAGTTCGGTCGTGCTCCTCTTCATGCGCAGTTGGCGCGCGACATTCATCGCGGCGCTGGCCATCCCGACTTCGGTGATCTCGACGTTCGGCATGATGTGGGCGCTCAACTTCACCTTGAACAGCGTCACGATGCTCGCCTTGGTCCTGATGGTCGGCATCGTCATCGACGACGCCATCGTCGTCCTCGAAAACATTTTCCGGTTCGTCGAGGAGAAGAAGATGAGCGCCTTCGAGGCGGCGCGCGCGGCCACGGCCGAGATCAGCCTCGCGGTCATGGCCACGACGTTCAGTCTGGTGGTGATCTTCGTGCCGGTCTCGTTCATGTCGAGCATCGCGGGGCGATTCCTGTTTCAGTTCGGCTTGACCGCAGCCGTGGCGGTGTTGGTGAGCTTGCTAGTTTCTTTCACGCTCACGCCGATGTTGAGCGCCCGACTTTTCAGCCTGAGCCAGCTTGCCTCTTCCGGAAGCCATTCCGTGGCGCGGTCGCGGCGCGGCTTCTACGCATGGATTGATCGGGCGTATTCGTCGATTCTGGCGCTCGCGATGCGCCACCGGTTGTTCGTCGCGGGCATCGCCGTGCTCGTGATGCTTACCTCCATCCCGCTCTACAAGGTGGTGCGGCAGGAATATACGCCGGGAAACACCGACGAAGGAGAATTCGAGATCAGCGTGTACACTCGGGAAGGCACCAGCCTGGCCGCGATGGACAGCACGCTCCTGGTCTTGGAAAGCGAGTTGCGCAAGATTCCCGCCGTGCGCACCGTGCTGGCATCGGTGGGCGGCAGCGGCTTTCTCGGCAGCGTGAACCACGGGCGAATCTACGTCGGACTTGCTCCGCACAAGGAACGGGTCTTCTCCTGGGGCCGCCTGCTCAGTTTGAACCCGCTGCGCGCTTTCCAGGGCAATTACAGCCAGCGCGACGTGATCCAGGAAGTGCGGCGGCGGTTCAAGAAGTTTTCGGACCTGCGGGTTTCCATCCGGAGCAGCCAGTCGTCCATCAACCTGGGCGGGCCGAATTATGAAGTCGATTTCTCCTTGCTCGGCCCGGACCTGGAAGCCCTGGCGGCTTACGCAGAAGAGTTGAGAAAGAAAGCCCCGGAACTGGGCGTTGTCGATGCCGACACGACGCTCAAACTCGACAAGCCGGAACTCCGCGTGGAAATCGATCGCGTCCGCGCGGCGGCCCTGGGTGTCGATACCGATGACATTGCCACGGCGCTGCGCATCCTGGTGGGCGGCGATCAGCGCGTGTCGCGTTTCCGCGACCCGACCATCAACGAAGACTACGACGTGCAACTGCGCCTGGCCGAAGGCGGGCGCAACGATCCGTCAACCATTTCGCGCATTTATGTGCCGCGCCAGAACGGAAGCCTGGTGCGGTTGGACAATCTGGTGCAGATCGTGCCGGGCCAGACGGCTTCGCGCATCGACCGCGTGGACCGGCAGCGGCAGGTCAGCCTGCGCGGCTCGGTCGCGCCGGGCTTCGCCATGGGGGATCGAATCGAAGCGCTCCGCGAAACTGTGAAAGAAATGAATTTGCCCATGGGCTACACGACGCGCGTTTCGGGCCGGGCCCGCGAGCTGGAAACGACTTTCAAAGAATTCCTCTGGGCGTTTCTGCTCTCGGTCATTCTGATGTATCTCATCCTGGCGTCGCAATTCGAGAGCGTGGTCCATCCGTTCACGATCTTGCTGTCGCTGCCCATCTCCGTGCCGTTCGCCATGCTCTCGCTCTGGCTCACGGACAATACGATCAATTTGTATTCGGCCTTGGGAATCCTGGTGCTCTTCGGAGTGGTGAAGAAAAATGCCATTCTCCAGATCGATCACATGAACACCTTGCGCGCGACGGGCATGGAACGGATGCCCGCGATCATGCAGGCCAACCGAGATCGGTTGCGGCCGATTCTGATGACGACGCTGGCGCTGGTGGCGGGCATGTTGCCCCTCGCGCTCGGCACCGGGCCTGGCGCTGAAGAACGGCGCGCCGTGGCGGTCGTCGTCATCGGCGGCCAATCTCTTTGTTTGCTGCTCACGCTGGTCGTGACGCCCGTCGCGTATTCTCTGCTGGATGATTTTGCCCAAAAGCTGCACTGGCGCCGATGGGCTACGCGATGGTCGCCGGAGGCTGAGGTCGTTAAAACGTTACAAGGTTAGATCGTTAAATCGGTTAAATGCGGAGGTCGGCAACACGCGACCGTTATTCGGATCGTTTCGATCGCGTCATGCTAAGCGACCCAAGATCGCCAGTCATGGTGCGATCCCTTATCATTTTAGCCTCTGTTCTCTCCGTTTGCTCCTGTGGATCAGAGAAAAAAAATCCCCGGCCCATTCGATGGGACGGGGGAGGTCTTGAAGGGATCCGGCAGGTTACAGCCGGGCCAGAAGAGTCGCGCCGCGTTTGGCGTGACGGACTTTGGCCGCGACCGTTTTCGCGCAGCAGGCGGTTTTCTCCCCGCAGCTTGCCTGGGCCGCGGTGGAACAAGTGGCTTTCGCTGTGTCCCCGGCTTGGGCTTTGGCGGACTTGTCTCCAGCCTGCACAGAAGAAACCATCGCGAAGGCGGCCAGCATCAAACAAACAGTTAATTTTTTCATGCGAATAATTGGATAATCAGTTTTTGTTCAGCAACGGGCAGTGTTGTAGCAACTCCGACGAATTAGTCAAAGGTTCATTGGGTGATGAACTCCGGGATAATCACCTCCTGCACGAGATTGGTCTCCAGAATCTGATTGACCAAAACCGTGATCTCCCCCCGGAGCAGTTTCCGGAAGCCGAGCCTCCTCACATCCCGAAACATCTTGGCCGAAAGCAGATTCGTGATGTTCTCGAAAAGGACAGCTTGCTTTTCGTTGATCAGGCGCATCAGGCCTTCGGTGTCCTCCCCGGCCAGGTAAAGCTGGGTCACGGCGTAGTGCTTCCTCTTGGTCTGGTCCGCGAACATGATCGTGATTTTATTCGGCCTCGTGCTGTTCACTTTGAAGGCGTTCGTGGTGACGATGCGGGGCGGGATGTCTTTACTGGGATTGCCGGCCAGGAACACCAGCGTGCTTTCCGCGATCGGCAAAGGCAATCGCGGCGGCACTCGGAGGGTGTGTTGCGTCTCCTTCCCGTGTCCAGCCTTGCCCTTTTCAGCCGCTTTCCCTTCCGGTTTTGCCCCCGCCTCTGCGCTCGCGCCGGCCTTTTTCTTTTTGTAATAGTCGAAACCGAACCATCCTCCGACCGCGGCGATCGCGACGAGGGCAATGATCAGCAACAACGAAAGCAGGCCGCGCTTTGGTTTGGCGGGCGCCGCAGTGGGGGCTTCTGCCATACGCGCACCATATCTGAAAGCGGCAGAGACTGGCAAGTTCGTCGTTCCAACCGGCGTGTTAGCCAGATTTCCTATACAAAAACGCGCAGTCCAATCGCCGGCTTTCTTTCTCGCCCGTGTTCACAGTGAACTTCTCGCCGCTCCAGATCGAGGCCGCGCCGAATTCACCCCGTTTGTTGATGGCGTAGAAGTTCACGTTGAATTTGGGCCGGCCCTGGTCGTCGAGGAGACGCTTCATTTTGGTTTGGGCGGCGATGCGTTTGCAGGCGAGCAGACACGCTTCCTCCGGACTTCTTCCCTGACGCATGAACTCGACCACCATAACGCTGCTGCACGCGAGGAGATTGGCTTCGCCGCGGCCCGTCGAACCGGCCGCTCCAACCTCGTTATCCACGTAAAGGCCGGCGCCGAGAATCGGCGAGTCCCCGACGCGTCCGGCGATCTTGTAGGACAGGCCGCTCGTGCTCGTGCAACCGGAAATCCCGCCGCGCAGGTCGAGCGCATTGCAGTTGATCGTGCCGTGATTGCGCAAGGCCGACTGCAATCCCAGGCTGATGTTCTTCGTTTCCAGATCGTGCGGCGGCAGCCAGTCGTCGGTTCGGCTGAGGTCTTCTTTCCATTTCAGCCACGCCCGCCGCGATTCGTCCGTCAG
>JACPRI010000158.1 GCA_016190065.1 Verrucomicrobiota bacterium | reverse complement strand
GATCAACCTCTCGCCTCCGCTCGCCAGATCACATTTGGGCTGGCGGATGAAGACTGGCCATCGATCAACCGCGACGGCCGCTGGCTTGTCCACACAGAGAATCACGAAGGCTCTACTGCGCTGGTGGTCCGCGATCTAACCACGGGCCAGCCGCAGGCGCTTTCGATTGATCGGATCGATTTTCGAGAGCCGACCGGCCAACTACAAATCAGTGTTGTGGATCTCGCGTCCGGCAAGCCTGCGGTCGCTCGGATCAATTTGAAGCAAAGCAACGGAAAGTTTCACGCCCCCCTCGGCGCGCTCTATCGATTGACCGCCGGCCAAGGCCATTTTTATTGCCGTGAGCAAGCCGCGCTGACGATTCCCGCCGGAGATTACGAACTCACCGCGACCCGGGGCCCCGAGCACCGAGTGTTCAAGCAACCCATTACGCTGCGAGCGGGCGAAACAAACCGAGTCGTCGTGCGCCTGGAGCGTTGGACGGAGATGGCGTCGCAAGGCTGGTATTCGGGCGAAAACCACATCCATGCCAACTACGGCTACGGCGCCTGGCACAACACGCCGCGCTCGGTCCTGGACATGTGCGAGGGCGAAGACTTGAACGTCGGCAATATCATGGTCGCCAACTCGGACGGCGACGGGGTGTTCGACCGGCGATTTTTTCTGGGCCGCCCCGACGACCAATCGAAGCCGCGCACGATCATTTACTGGAACGAGGAATTTCGCAGCACGCTCTGGGGCCACATGACGCTGATCAACCTGACCCGGTTGGTCGAGCCGATCTTCACCGGCTTCAAAGACACAACGAATCCCTTGGACGTCCCCACGAACGCGGACATCGCCGAGCGCACCCATCACCAGCACGGCGCGGTCAGCTACACGCACCCAGCGAACAACCTGGAGGATCCGTACAGCACGGCGTATGCGGCGAAGGGTTTGCCGGTCGATGCCGCGCTCGGACGGATCGACACCCTGGATGTCATGGGCGGCGGGTATGAGGCGTCGATTCGCCTGTGGTATCGGCTGCTGAATTGCGGCTTTCGTCTTCCCGCCGCCGCCGGCACGGATTGCTTCCTGAATCGAATTGGCAGTTACCCGCCCGGGTGGGGGCGGGCCTACGTGAAGCTGACGAATGGTCTCGCCTACGCCGATTGGGTGCGACAACAGCAAGCCGGGCGAAGCTTCGTCACCACGGGACCGATGCTGGAGTTCGCGATTGAGGGCGCGGAACCGGGGCAAACCATTCGCCTCGATTCCCCGCGCTCGGTGAAAGTTCGAGGCCGAGCGTGGGCGCAACACGAATTGGAGAAGCTCGAAGTGATTTACAATGGCCGCGTCACCCTCCAAGGCAAACTGTCCACGGACAAGCGCCAGGCCGTGATCGACCAGGACCTGCCGCTCGATCAGAGCGGATGGCTGGCCTTGCGGACTTCCAGCCCGCAGCGCAGTTCGGTCGGAGTGCCGCTTGCCGCGCACACCAGCCCGATCTACATCGACTTTCCAGGGCGACCACTGAACGCCAAAGTGGACGCGGAATTCTTTCTCGCGTGGATTGATCGCCTCGAAGCGGACTTGAGACGGCGTGATCGGCTTTCGGTGGGCCTTGAGCACGTGCGGAGCCAGCTCAGCGAGGCGCGCGCGAAGTATCGGCAGATTGCGGGACAAGGAACTCCCCGCTCAAACCGAGGCCCGTGATGAAGACTTGGCGCGGCCACGGGGATCGGTAATCAGTGAGCGGTGTTCAGGAGTGATCGCGCAGACTCGTAACTGATCACGGATTACTGATTTCTTTCATTACTTTCCGGGGAGCGAGCCAACTTTTCATTCATGGTAGGGTTTTGCCCCATTAGAGGAGGGTAGGAGACCTCCCACCCCGTCGTTTTATAGGGTTCTACCCCATGCTCGGATCGATCCAAGAGGTTCAGGATCATGCCGCAGTTGATCGAATCGGAGGAACGCTGGTCGGCGTCCGATTCATGCATGGGCGAGTAAACTTTCAACCCGGGTTCCTGGTCCGTTCGAGGGGAACCCTGACGACGCTTATGGATGCCAACATCAAAAACTCTCGTAGCTTGATTCTCCCGCGCGCACCTAAACCAATCCATTGCCAGGCGCATGGCCACAATGGCGCCGGGGCGGAGCCCTGGGCCGCGCTGGCTCCGCGCAATCAAACCCCTTACTCGACTGGCGTGAACGGCCACACGGCGCCCCAATTGTCTGATTTGCCGGATCGCGAGTTGAAGCCAACTTCGCCGCCCGCCAACGGCCAGTTCTTGGATCTCAAAACGGCGAAGCTGAAACACCTGCTTCAGTTGGCGCGGGAACAAGGTTACCTGGCTCACGACGATATCCATGAAACATTTTCCGGTTCGCTCGCCACTTTGGAGGAACTGGAGGAACTCTGCGCCGAGCTTCGCAAAACCGGCGTCGAAATCGTGGAACGGAAGGATACAGACATCGTGGGCGTTCCTCCGGCGGGCGCCAAAGCACGGATCGGTTTCCTGGATGATCCGCTTCAGCTTTACCTGAACCAAGTCGCCCGAGTTCCTCTGCTTTCCCGAGAGCAGGAAGTCGAGATCGGCCGGCGCATCGAACGCGCGCAAGCCGAAATTCGACGGCTGATCTGCACATTTGGGTTCACGGCCAAGGAACACATCGCTTTAGCCGACAAATTGCTCTCGATCCCGCCCAAGGAACGCTTCGACCGCGTCCTCACCGATAAGATCCAGGATCGAGACCAGCATCTTAACCGGTTGCGGGAGCTGGTCGGCCAGGTTCGGCTGCTGGATCAAAAGGCGGACGCAAAATTCTCGCATTGGCAAACACGGTCAACGGAGCGCGCGAAGAAGGCTGCGTGGGCGAAAGTCAAAACCCTGCAAACGAAACTTCGCGCCGCGTTCCCGAAGTTCGGTTACACCTGGAAATTCCTCGAAGAAATTGCGCCGCAGTTGGAGAGCATCTGTAATGGATATCGCGTCAGCGCTCCGGCCATCTTTCAAATCGGCTCGGCGACGGCGTTCGATGCCGAGCAACTCCCGGATCAAGCCCGGGCCATGCGCGAACTGGAACGGATCGTCCGCATGCCTTTCCGGGAATTCCTGAACTGCTTCGAGCGATTGAAACGCGCCCTGGCCGAGGCGCACCAGGCCAGAGCGGAAATGGTGGAGGCGAATCTCCGCCTGGTCATCGCGCTCGCCAAGCGGTATCTCAACCGCGGCGTCTCGTTCCTGGATTTGATTCAGGAGGGCAATATCGGGCTAATGAAGGCGGCGGAACGTTTTGAATACCGCCGCGGCTACAAGTTCTCCACCTACGCCGTCTGGTGGATCCGGCAGTCCATTACCCGCGCGATTGCGGATCAAGCGCGCACCATTCGCATCCCGGCTCACCTCATCGACATCATCCACAAACTCTGGCTGGCGCAGCAACGGCTCCTGCAACTTTGCGGACGAGATCCAACCCCCGAAGAAATCGCCGATGAAATGCAAATGCCCAGCGAGCGCGTGCGCGCGCTCCTGAAGATCTCGCATCAGCCCGTTTCGCTGCACTCTCCCGTCGGTGACAGTGAAGACACCGTTTGCGGCGATTTTATTGAGGATCCCAACGCGAAGAATCCATCCGAGCTGACCGATCAGCGGTTTTTGAAAGAGAATCTGACGGAGTTGCTGTCCAGCCTGACGCCGCGCGAGCAGCGCGTGCTGGAACTGCGCTTTGGCTTGCGCGATGGATTCGCGCGCACGTTGGAAGAGGTCGCCAAGGAGCTGGAAGTCACTCGCGAACGGGTGCGGCAGATCGAAGCCAAAGGTCTCCGGAAAATGCGCGGGCACAAGACCGTGCTCCAATTGCAGAACTTCCTGTGCGTGGACGAGGATCTGCCCCTCGCGGAGGGCTATTGACCCTGCCGAGCTCGAGACGAACCCCAGGAGTGGATCTACCGGCTAAACCCGAAATCGTTCGAACAGCCCAACCAAAGTGGATCTCCTTTCAGCTATTCAAGCCTTGCAGCCGCCGAGTGTGAACGCCTCGCGATCCTCATTTGAACCGGGACGCCTCATTGAGTCGCAACTGGCCGCTCTCAAACAGGCCGATGCCTTCACGGAGTCCGAACGAACCGCTCGCTCTTCATTGCTCGCCGCGCAGGCTGCGCGCCAGGATGAGGCGGCCGCGCTGAAAGCTTTGATCGCAAAGCTGAACTCCCTCCGGCGGCACGCGCAAGCCATCCAGGGCGGAGCCGGCTTCCTTGGCTTCACCTTCCTATCGAGCGACGCCACGGCGGTCACCGGAAACGCAGCCGCCGGCACGCGCGTCGGGGCTTACGAAGTCGCGATCAAGCAACTCGCGGACACGACGACGGGCCGGCCAGCCATTTTCACCGTCAATGGCGAGGAGTTCACCAGCGACAGCAACACGATTGCGGACGCAGGCGGCATTGCCGGTCTCACACTCAATTTGTTGGAGGTGACTTCGGCAACTGCGCCACCGCCCCCTCCGCTGCTCGACGTCCAGTCGTTCAACGCCTCCAATGAACACCTCAGATTGGCGGAGACTTCGGGTTTGCAAACAGGTGATCTCGTCCAATTCTCGGGCGACCTGCGCCAGATTGCGGGGACCGACGACACTTCCAGCTATTTCATCAAAGTTGAAGGCGCCGACATCGTTCTGTTCAAAACCCTGGCCGATTTGCAACTGAACAATCCCGTCGATATCGGGAACGGCAATCGCCGTGGCTTCCAATCGGTCAGCGGGATTACGGTTCAAGAACAGCTCCCATCGGCACCGCAAGACGCGGTCATGGTGACCGTTGGCCGAAGCAAGGAAGAAGCCGTCGCGGAGGTCAAACAATTCTTTGAGACCCTGGCGGACGTCTTTAACTTCATCGATGTGGCGAGCACCGATGGCGAAGCGCTGCACCGTGACGAGACATCGGCCGAGATCGCGCGAAAATTGAGATCCGCCGTTGGGAGCGCGCTTTCCACACTGGGTGACGCGGTCCAGACCAACAGCGCGAACAATCAGGTGACCCTGGACACCGGCCGGCTTAACAGTCTTTTGGACGCGAATTTCGACACGGTTGAGGCCGTCTTCAGAAACGGCAACGGCATCGCCAACAGAATCGAACAAGCCCTTGGCCAAGTGTCCGAATTGACCGGACCGATTGGTGCGCGCCTCAGGTCGATCCGGGTGCAACAAACGGACACGGAACAAGAGCTCTCCGATTTGGTGAAGCGAAGTGAGGAACGGAGAGAGGAGTTGCTGTCTGCTTTTGCCTCGATCGCCTCCACTCTCATCGCCAGTAACCGGCAGAGTCACTTCGTTTCGCGCCTGGCTCAGGACGTCCAGAGCCATAAGGCCGGGACCAATAGAATCCACGCGAATCCGGCGACGGTCACGGCGAAGTCAGTGCGGACTCACTGAGACCCACTCTGCGGCCTGCACCCCACGGCTCGCGCCGTGGGCTATTATCTTCTGCCACTCCGTGGCTACGTCGTAGCTGGTGTTCAAAAACTGATTTGCCCCCAAAACTTTTCTGTCGGATTTCGCTTTCGGCGGGTTCTGGTAGGTTAAGAGACGATGACGGACGACGGACAACTGCTGGAGCAATACGCGCAAAAGCACTTCGAGCCGGCCTTCGGCGAACTGGTGGCACGACACATTGATTTGGTCTATTCGGCCGCGCTTCGAGTCGTCAACGGCGACAAGTCGCTGGCTGAGGACGTGACGCAGACGGTTTTCATGGATCTGGCCCGCAAGGCCCGAAGCCTGCCACGCGAAATCATGCTGGCGGGCTGGCTGTATCGGCACACGTGCTACGTCGCGTCCAAAACCGTGCGCACGGAGCGCCGCCGCAAAACCCGCGAACAAACCGCCCTGGAAATGAGAGCGCTCGACGACCTTGCAAATCCGGCTTGGGAACGGATCGCCCCCCACCTCGACCAAAGCCTGAATCAATTGACCGCAGCCGACCGCGACGCGATCGTGCTGCGCTTCCTGAAACGGCAGGATTTGCGCGCCATGGGCGCCACGCTGGGCATCAGCGAGGATGCCGCGCAGAAGCGCGTGGGCCGGGCGCTGGCAAGGTTAAGGGACGTTCTGAGTCGCCGCGGCGTCGAGTTGACGGCGGTCGCGCTGGCGTCCGCGTTGGCGGCGGAGACGGTAACCGCAGCGCCAGCGGGATTGGCAGTCTCAGTAACGGCGGCATCGCTGGCGGCTACCGCGGGAACCGGAACCACGCTCACTCTTTTTGAATTTATGGCTGCATCCAAACTCAAGGCCGGCCTCGCGGGCGCCATGGTCCTCGCCAGCCTCGTGACGCCTCTCGTCGTTCAACGCCAGGCACAGGCCAAACTCCGCCATCAAGACGAAGCGTTGCGGCAGCAAGCAGATCAACTGGCCAAACTCCACGCGGAGAAGCAGCAGATCTCCAAACGGATCGCGCAGGGGGAAAGCACGGAAATGTTGCCCAGCGATCAATTCAGCGAACTGCTGCGGCTGCGCGGTGAAGTGGGGCTCTTGCGAAAGCAGGTGCAGGAACTGGCGCAGTCGCAGCCACCAACTCCAGTTTCCCGAAGCGAGATGCTGGCTTCAATGGCCCGGCAATATTCTGCGCGGGTGAGCCAGCTCCAGCAATTGCTCGCGACAAGCCCCACCGAGAACATCCCGGAACTTCAGTTCCTCACCGACAGCGATTGGCTCTGGCTGGCCACGAGACACGCGCTCGACAACGAGGAAAGCCGGCAGCGTGCCCTGAGCACCATCCGGCTAATGGGAGAACAGAACTTCGTGAGCGAGCTGCTGAAGCCGGCTCTTCAGCAGTATGCCCGCGACCAGGGCGGCCAATTTCCCGGCGACCTCTCTCAATTGAAACTCTGGTTCAGTTCACCCGTTGAGGAGACCGTCCTGCGGCGTTGGGAGATCCTGCCTCGCGGCAAGATGGTCCAGGAACTGCAAGGGCAATTGGACGAAGATTGGTACATCACACAAAAGGCCCCGGTGAATGCCGCGCTGGATCAACGCATTCTCGTAGGTTTGAAGAATGTGCATTCGTTCTCAGATGGACCTCCGAGTTTCTGGGACACGGCTCCTTGATTTGTGAAGAAAAAAGAATTCCAGATTATCCTGGTCAGCACAGTGGTCATCACGGGAGTCGTGGCCTCGCTGGTGATTCAGGTCCGCGCCCGGGTCAAACATCGGGAGAACGACGCGGTGTTGCGGCTACAGCAGAAACAACTCGCTGAATGGGCGGTGGAGCACCGGCGCCTCTCTAATCGAGTTACGCTTGCAGTTTCGTCGCCAGCGGAAGATCGCGCGACTGAATTGGCGATGCTGCGCGCGGAAGCGGTTGTGCTCCGCCAGCAAACGAATGAACTCGGAACGCAAGCGGCCGAGAATCATCAATCTCAATCGCAAATCTCTCTGCTGACCGGTCCCGGCACGCACTTTCTCGTTGGAGGGGTCTCCGTCGTATCGGTCTCCAATTCGGAAGAGTATGCGAGGCGGCTCGATCAAATGGCTTCCAGGAACCGCAAATTGGCTGACGCCAGAAATCTCAGCCGGGCCGTGCGCTGGTATGCTCCCGCGCATGAAGGTGAATTCCCGCCGAGCTTCGATCAAGCTGCCCCTTACTTCTATCCAGACCAGCCCACTCCACAAACCGACGGATTTGAAATTGTTTTCCAGGGATCGCGCCAGGAATTGACTGGTGTTCCCGAAGGAGCCGTGGTGTTGATTCGAGAGCGCCAACCCTGGCGGACGCCAGTCGGGAAGTGGGCGAGGATTTACGTGATGGCGAATGGCCAGATCAACGTCGTCGAAGCCGATGATAACTTCCGTTCCTGGGAGGAGGAGCACATCATTCCGCCGCCACTGTCCGAGCCGCGGTCTGATCACTAAACGACGAAACACGAAAACCAGGTAAATGGAGATCCAAGCCTAGGTCAGCTACCGGGGTGCGCGAGTCGTTCTTTTCCCACACCGTCCTTTTCGTGAGTTCGTGTGTTTCGTGGTCTAAACTGGCCTTCTGACAATAGCCAGCCTCGCCAGCTACCTCGCGATCTTGCTTTTGCCGACAGGCTCACGAGAATTCGGGCATGCGTGTGGCGGGCATTTGCTTGTTCCTGGCTTTCTTGACGTCAGGCTGCAGACTCGAGTTTTCGCAAGCGCGTCGAAGCTCAGTTTCTCGCCCCACTCCCGAAGAACGCGCCGTGGCCTATCTGGCGCGGGAGGTTCCACGATGGTCCCGCGAGAACCACTGTTTCTCCTGCCACAACAACGGCGATGCCGCCCGCGCTTTATACGTTGCGTCGTCGTTGGGTTATCCGGTTCCCCGGAGCGCTCTCGCCGAGACGACGGCTTGGTTGCGGCAGCCGGACCAATGGGAGAACAACAAAGGCGATCCCGGATTCAGCGACAAACGGCTGGCGGCCATTCAATTCACCGCGGCGCTGGCCACTGCGATCGAAACCAAACAGGTATCGGACCGAAGCGCGCTCTTGGCTGCTGCCCGCAAACTCGCGCCCGAACAGAACGCGGACGGCGCCTGGCTCATCGAACCGGTGAGCGCGCTCGGCTCGCCCGCGACGTACGGGACCCATCTGGCGACGGTTGCGGTGCTGAAATCCCTGGCCGATGTGCGTGAGCCTCGAACCCTTGAGTCCATTCGAAAGGCTGAAGCCTGGCTGCTCCAGGCTCCTGTGGTCAGTGTTCTCGATTCGGCCGCCGTGCTCATGGGCTTGCGGGGACGCAACGATCCGGAATCGGACGCGAAACGAAAGGAATGTCGGGATCGAATTCAGCGGTCTCAGACTCATGACGGCGGCTGGGGTCCGTACGCCGATTCGCCCCCTGAACCGTTCGATACGGCCGTCGCGCTCCTGGCTCTGGCGGGATTGCGCCCCGAACCGGAAGTGGAAGCGCTCATTCGGCGCGGCCGCCAATATCTGGTGCAGGCTCAATTGCCCGACGGCAGTTGGCCGGAAACGACGCGGCCGGCGCGCGGCGAAAGCTACGCGCAGCGGATTTCGACGACGGGATGGGCCACACTGGCGTTGCTGAAAACAAAAAGTTGAGAGAGTGCCCACTCTGCTCTCAACTCAAGCCTCTCGCAATTCCTTCAGCGTCCTTTGATTTCAAACGGCAGTGCGACCGTTTTGTTCGACGGTTTCTCTTCCACCTTTTCGAACACATCTACTTCGAAGGGTTTGTCCAGACTGTTGCCAGCCAGATCTTCCAGCAGCGTATCCGCGACGATTTGGTAGCGGCCCGCTTTCCAGGCCGACTCCGGCACAAAACTCCACTCCCGCTCCAGGTCCGCGAGCGCGACGCTTCCCGCGAGCTTGCGCTGATCCGCGTCGATGACCCAGCTGAGCCGCCGCGCGAGCGCGTGATCCATGGGCTCGGCAAATCGTATCACCAGTGGCCGGCGGGTGGTCGCTTTTGGAATGCTCAGCTTCCAGGCCGCGGCGTTAGGGGGATTGCGATCCGGCGGTCCAACCTCGAAAGTTCTCCGATAAGCCGCATTCAACGGAGCGCCATCGCCGTCCATCCAATCCTTGTCGATCAAGAGCGTGTAGCGTCCGTCGGATTGCATCGACGGACCCACTTCCTCCAGCGGACGAACGCCGCGCTTGACCCGGCCGGGATCGATAAACAATGTCACGCGCGTCATCTCTGGATTCCAGAGTTCCTCGTCGAGTTCCAGGAAGGGGAATTCCACGGCCTTGCCGGCGCCATCCAGAAG
>JACPRI010000157.1 GCA_016190065.1 Verrucomicrobiota bacterium | reverse complement strand
GGGAACCCGCACGCGCGGATCGTCATAGCGATAGGTTCGCACGATTTCGAAGTGGGGCGTCTGGCGTTTCGGGTCCGGATCGGACCCGTCGTTTTTCAGGTATCGCAGAACGGTGTAGGCTTGATTGCGAAGCACCTCATTGGTCGCGCCCTGGCCGAACGCCGGCGCCACCGTGGTGGCATTGAAAATCTTCGCGCTCGTGTCGAGCGTCACGCCGGCGCCCCCGACCGGATAGTGCAGTTCCTGGAAACTAAAGGCAAAGCCCACGCCGCGCGGCTCGATCTCCACGGGCGCGCCGGCAATGTGCTTCGTGACCGTGCGCGGCCAGATATTCGCGACCAGCGAATAGACGCGGTTGGTGTCTTCGGCATTGGGACTGACCGGCCAGCTCAGTTTCGCGATACCGGGGCGCACCGCGTAGAGTTTGGCGGTGGCATCGCTCCAACTAAAAAACGACGTAGGCGGTTCATTCTGGTCGTTGCCCTTCAGAATATCCGGCACGGGTTGCCCGCCCGCTAAGGCGCCGAGGGGACGCACCACTTTCTTGCCAATAATCGTCGCCGGTACCAGCAGAAATGCGCGCGGCTGGCCGTTGAGGCGTCCGACGCCGACGATTTCGCCGCGACTGTTGATGGCGTTGGCTCGCTCGAGCGCCCAGGCGTTTTCCTCCGGCAGCGTGTCGTTCAAGTCGAACGTTTCACCGGCCATCACCAACATGGCTCGATCCAATCCGCCTCGCGTGGCGGTTCCGACGACTTGGTCAAAATCATTCACACCGAACGCCTCCGTGTCGCCATTGGCCTCCAGTCCGCCCAAGTCCTCCAGGTCCACTCCGGACTGCGGCGTGCGATAGATAAACGCGCGCTTGATAGGAACGGTCTGCACGTCGCGGGGGGCCACGCCCGAAGCTGGAACTTCCCAACGCGGAAACGCCCGCACGGTCAAACCAGCGCCAGTCGAGAGCGCTTTGTCGTCTTCAAGGACGGTGTAGTTGTTGCTGACTTCGACTTGGTACCAACCCGCGTCCTGAGGCGTGACCGAAGCGAGCGTGAATGTGGCGCCAGTGGCGCCGGGAATGGAGGCGCCGTTTTTCCTCCACTGATACCGCAAGGGAGACGAACCTTCTGCAACCACCCGGAATTCCGCGACTTGGCCCCAGTTCCGGGTCAGCGTCGCGGGATGCTGCAAAATCGCGGGCACGGACCGAACCGCGACTTGTTGCAGGCCAGACGGGTCCGAGACATACGCTCCTTCACCCCCAGCGATGAGCGACTGCGCAGTGCCGTCATCGCGGCTCCCAAGCTTTCGAGCCGCGCCCAGGTCGGTGATATCCCAGGCTTCGACCCCCGTGGCGCCGTTGGCCACGAACGCATACAGGCGACCGGATACCGGGAAGACATCGACCGATCGCGCCCCGATCGAGGTGAAACTTCCGAGCCGCTTGACCAACGCGGGATTGCTGATGTCCAGCACTTCCACCCCGGAGGCCCCTTGCGCGACGTAAACTCGGTTTCCAGCAACCGTGAGGCTTGCGGGGGAGCTGGAGAGCGCGAACGATTCGTAGGCGCCCGGTCCAGCCACGCTGCTCACCCGGACGGTGTAAGCATTGGTCGCGCCGGCTTGAGCGGTCACGGAATAAATCGTATTGGTCGCCCCCGCTATCGCCACTCCGTCTCGCAACCACTGGTAGGTGACCGGGCCGACGGCTGCCACGCTGGCCCGCAATGTGACGGTCGTCCCAGGCGCAACGGAGCCGGGCACGGTTAATCCCGCGAGCACCAAACGTTCCTCGCCCCGGCGGCGGGCGCTTTCCAAAACAGCGCTGCGCAAGACTTCCAACCAGCCGCCATCCTGCATGCCCAATGGAACCATGTTCGACCATTCCACGCCCAAGTAGGTCACGCGGCCCTTGCCGACAAAAAAGTCCGCCACGATGGCCTGATTGCTTTGTTCGTAAATACGGCGCGCCTCTGTGGCCAAAGAACTCGATGTCAACGGACGGCTGACGCCTAAGGCCTGAAGAGAACTAACGTCGTCCGCGTATTCCGTGCCGATCACGGCCAAGCCCCGATTGAACGCGCCGCTGAGCGAGCCTGTATCGAGCCGCGTCCCCAGAAATGAATTCAACCATTTCCCGGCGGTCTCGTGCATCACGATCAGTGAACCGCCTTGGGTGACATAGCTTGCCCACGCCTGTCTTTCGGACGCGGTCAAGCTCGGCGCGCCTTTCTCAAGCTTGGGCACCACGACCACGCGGGCGCCGCCAAAATTGGTGCCGAAGAATCCGATCGGCCGGAAACCGAGTGAATTGAGAGAAGAAACCACGTTGGCGTATTCGCCGTTGGCGCCCGCGCTGGTGTCCACGTAGCGGTTATCATTGAAAACGCGCACTTCGATCCCCAGACCGCTGGCCCCCACGGTCGTGGCGGACGCTCCAGAAGCGGGTTGCATAGCCAGAATCGCTGGCGCGCTGACGGCGGAGAGACCGCTCGAGTCTCGCACCAGCATCGTGTAAGCCCCTGCATCCGCAAGTTGCGCGTTCGTGAGCGTCAGCAGGGCGTTGGTGGCGCCGGCGAGATCGATGCCGTCACGCCGCCATTGATACGTCACAACCGCGCGCTCCATAAGATAGCCTTGACTGAATTCCGCCCTAGACAAGTCGTTCCAACGGCCATCGCCAGAGTTAATGTGCAGGTAGTCCTCTCCGTCAGAACTGGAGGTCCGCAAATTGTTCGGTTCGCCCCCGTTCCATCGCGAGTAGGAGAACGGTTCGCCGGTGATCCATTTCCAAGTGCCTTCGGACTGCTCGTCGGTCGCGCCAAGCCAGGCGCGTGCGGCGAAAAGATCACTCACCGTCACTTGCCGGGTGATTTCTACCCACTCCGCGTCGCTGGTGATGGTGGCGAGGTACCCGCCTTGAGCGGCCGCGTTGGTCCTTGCTTGCGCCCAGGTGGACGATCCGCGCACGAGGGTGTAAGAACTGACTGAGCCCGACACCGCCGAGCGCAACGTGACGCGTTGGCCCAACACATACGATTGCCCGGCGGGCTGCTCCGTGATCGCCAGGCCGCCGACCGGGAGAAATTCGACCTGGTCCACGTAGCCTTTGTCAGCGCCACTAACAACGCTGTGATCTTTCGTGTACGCCCACCGCACGGTGTGGCGTCCCGCGTCGAGGTTGAGAGTTCGCTGGGTCCAGTTCACGTCTCCAGAAATGCTCTCCCGCTCCCGCCCATCGACAATCAGGCGCAGGTAATCGTAGCTCGACTCCGACGAGACCTTCCACCAGAAGGAAAAAGCTCCAGGTCCATACACGCTTGTTTCCATCCAGGATGATTGGCTGTGGCTGATGCCACCGCTGGCGGCGGCATCGACGGTGTCGTGCGTCACGGCCGTTTGGCTGACCCAATCTGCATTCCCGCCCGTGGACCAGCTCTGGAGGCGGTCAGCGGTCGGGCGGGAGGCGCCTACGGGTTGCAGATCGATATTCACGACCCAGCCGCGGTCCGCGCCACTCGTCACACTTCCGTCCTTCGCGTAGGTCCAGCGCAAGGTGTGAGTTCCGGTCGGGATGCTGATCGACTTTGTCTCCCAACCGACTTCACCCGAGATACCCGCCTGGTTCACTCCATCCAATTCGACCGTAAGAAAGTCGTACCGGGCCTCGGACGAGACTTTCCAAATGAAGTTCACCAGCCCCGGTCCCGTGACGCTCACCTGCATGGAGCGGGACTGCGAATCGGGAAGTCCGCCCGCCGAAAAGCCGCGCTTGTCCGATCCCAAGGACGTATCTGCGGCCCATCCCGTGCCGGTCGGCGCAAGGATGCCGGCAAAATTCGCCGCCACCGCATCGACAGCTTGGCCAAGCGGCTCGGTGCTGATTTGCGTTCCAGCCTGGCCGGCGGTCCCGCCGCCTACCGTTACCCCAGCGACTGTCAACACAGCATTGCTGCTGGTCACGGCCCCGCCGGCGTTGGTGATGCGGACGCTATAATTGGTTCCATCGCCAGAAGACAAGTTGGTCAGAGTGAGCGTCGGACCGGTTGCGCCCGTCAATGTTTGTCCGGCTTTCAACCATTGGTATTGGGGATTGTCGCCAGACGCTGCCACCCGGAAGGTCGCGGAACCACCGGGATTATTGGTTACTGACACAGGCTGCTGAGTAATCTGCGGAAGCGGGAAGAGATTCAGCCGAATCGGATCGCTCGTGATGGTGACGGCGGGCCGGTTGGTGTCGAGGCTGACGATCTGGAGCAGATTCGTCCCCGACGTAACGAACGCCAGATTGCCGGCCACCTGTAGATCAGCGGAGGCTGGTTGAGCGATGAGTGAGGTGGCGACGCTGCCCGCCGATCGCATTTCCACGTTGGCCACCCAGCCCCGATCTGAGCCACCCACCGCATTTCCATCCTTGGAATACGTCCAACGCAGCGTGTGCGAACCCGAAGCAATAGCGATCGATTTTAAAGTCCAATCGACCTCACCGGAGATTTTCTCTTGCTCGGTCCCGTCCAAGAACACGGTGAGGAAGTCGTAGTTGCGTTCCGAAGACACCTTCCACAAGAAGCTCGCTGTCCCCGGTCCTGTTACCGAGGTTTCCATGGAACGGGACTGGCTGTCGGGAATCCCGCCTGCGGACCAGGCGCGTTTGTCGGGTCCGACCGACGTGTCCCCTGCCCAGCCCGTGCCGCTTGGACTCAACACGCTTGCGGAAAAGGTCGTTGAAACCCCGATCAATTCGACCTCTGCGATCTGCATGCTGTTCGCTGTCGCGGCATTGAGGACCGTCGGGAAGATCAGTTTGTACCTCGAGTAGGCCACGGTGTTCGTAAACGAAATCTCGTCGGTCTGCCCTCGCCCGGTAAATGGCCGGAGACTGCCGCTGGCAATCGGCGTGAAACCTACGCCATCAAGCGATCCGGACAGCGCGTAGCTCGCCGGATCGCGTTCTGGCGCGTCATTCGCGGAGGTCAGTTTTAACCCCGTCACGATGGTCAGACCGCCCGCGGGTGTGACCGTGAAACCGGTGTTCAGTTTGTCCAGGTTCAGGTACTTGGTGGCCGAGTTATTGTCGATGACGTTGGCCGCGCCTTCGCCGCCCGGACTGTTGCTGCTAGTGGCGACAACGGTGTTGCCCGGACGCGTCACATCAGCAGGCGCGGGCGGCGGCACCGAGGCCAGGATCTGACCAAACACCAACGGGACCGTGGCGAGGCGGGCTGGCGGTGACGCCGGGAGCGGTGTCACTTGGGAGGTGAGCAACTCCAGTTCGGAGAGAGCAAACCGTGTGGCCCCGGTTCCATAGAGACTGTTCACGACCAGTTTGTAGTAAGTGTACCCGCCAAGGGTGCTGACGGGAACAAATGCGGTCGCGCCAGCCGAAACCTCGGGGAATTCTCCTCGCGCAAGCAAGACAAATTCCGCCGCGTTGGTCGTTTTATTCCCATACAGGCTGAAACTGCGGATTCGGCCCATCGTTGCCGATCCCAACGGCGTTGGAATGATTGTGAACCCTGCGTTGAACTTGTCGAAATTGAGGTACTTTGTGGCGGGATTGTTATCAATGACCTTGTATCCATCCTCGCCCGCAGGACTGCGATCGCTGGTGGCCAGGATCGCATCACTTGGCCGGCTGATGTCAAACGTGCCGATCAACTCCACTTCCGCAATCTGCATGCCGTTGGCCAGCGATGGATTGGCCACGGTCGGAAAAGCGAGTTTGTAACTGGTGAAAGCCGTCGTGTTGGTGAACGAAACGCTTCGGACTTGGCCGCGCGCTGTGAAAGCTGTAATGGGGCCCGATGAAATAGTGGTGAAGTTCACGCCGTCGTTTGACCCGGAGAGCGTGTAGCTCGCCGGATCGCGTTCGGGAGCATCGCTGGCGGAGGTTAAACTCAACCCGGTTACGACGGTCGGATCCGCCGCGGGCGTGACCGTGAACCCAGTATTCAATTTCGCCAGGTTGAGGTACTTAGTCGCGAGATTGTTGTCGATGACATTGGCCACCCGTTCGCCGGCAGGACTGTCGCTGCTCGTGGGGACCACCGTATCCCCCGGGAGTGTTACGTCCCCACCGGCACGGATTAACTCAACCTCCGCGATCTGCATACTGTTGGCCAGCGATGGATTGGCCACGGTCGGAAAAGTGAGCTTGTAGAAGGTGTAGGCTAGAGTGTTGGGGAACGAGACGCTCTGCACCTGGCCGCGCGCCGTGAAGGCCGGGACGCTGCTGGAGGAAATGGTCCTGAAGTTGACCCCATCGTCGGACCCGCTCAGGAGATAACTGGTTGGATCGCGTTCCGGAGCATCGTTGGCAGAAGTAAACTTTAGCCCCGTGACGATAGTTGTCGCGGTCGCCGCCCGGAGGCGCAAGGCGGTCACAGCGGCGGGATTCGTCACCGTGACCAACAAACCGGATTCGAGGTTCGTAGCGAAAACTCCGGCTGCCCAAGTCGGATTCCTGTTATCGATCAGTTCCGCCGCGTTGCCCCCTCCAGCGGCCAAGAAGGTCGCCTGGTCGGTTGGGGCGAGGAGATCGACCAGGTTCGTGGAATAGAGCTGCGTCACAAAACCGCTGACATCGACAACTTCCAGCGAGTTAGTCAGCGTGATGATCGCCAGGCCGCCCGACAGCTTGACCGCGGCCACCGGGCCATTGGTGGATTTGTAGGTGGCCAGAACGGACGGTGAGCCCGGCGAGGTCAGATCGAGTATAACGAGTCCATTGTCGCCGTCCGCCACGAAGAGACGGTTGGTCGTGGCTGCGACCGCCAACGCAGAACCGGCGGTGTCAAATCCACCGACGCGCACGAGTCCGCCCGATTCGGAACGGTCGAAGAATTCGACGCCCGCGCTGCCTTCCGCGACGTAAAGGCGATTCCCGATCAGCGCCACATTCGTCGCGCCCGCGTTAAGGCCGCCCGCGCCACCGCCCAGGCGAGTGCTCTCAAAGCCGAGACGGAAGGTGTTCGTGCTGCCGCGCGACGCCGGAGAGCTGCCAATCGGCGCGTACACATCAGTCGTATAGACGCCGCTCGCGCTGACGGCGTAATTGCGATCGTCATGCGCGGCATCGAACTGCCAGCGCGCAAGCAGGTTGGGATCAGAGTTGAGATTGATCCCCCAACCGTACTGGCCGCGCCGAATCTCCACCAGACTCCGCGCGATCTTCCAGATGCGCAGATCATCAATCGCGCCCTGAAAACGCTCGCCCACTCCGGCGCCAAGTGTCATAGGGCCTTGGGAGGAATGAGTCTCGACCACGGTCTCGCGCGTCACCGGAACGCCATCGAGATACAAACGTCTTTCCGCAGCGGGGCCGTCGAGCACCAGCGCCACGTGATGCCACTTCGAGTCGATGAGCGCCGGGCCGAAAAAGTCAGACCCGGCGCATCGGGCATAAAGCTGGTTCGCCGCGTCGAAGCCAAGCTGCAACTCGGCTCCTTGGCTGAGCAGGGCCTCGGCGCCGCGCGCGCCCGAACGCCTGAACCACAGTTCGATGGTGAACGTCTGGTTCGTCAGATCGAGCGGCCCGCCGCTGCTCGCCAATTGGCCGGTCCGGCCATCGAGCTCGAGAATCCTGCCGTAGGGCATCTTGATCGTGGAATAAACTCCGGCGATCGAGCCGCCGTTGTTCACCGCATTAGCGCTGGTATTGGTATGAACGCCGCCGGGCACTCCAGCTAGAAGCCCGAGCGGGCTGGGCTCCGTCCCGCCGACGGCGTTGAAGTAAAAGGCGCGCCGTCCACCGCTGCCATAACTGACACCCACGACCAACCCAGAATCGTTGACGGCAAACGCGACGTTGGTCCCGTTAAACGGCGCGGCGAGCGAGTTGATCCGGTGCCATTGCGCGTCCCGCCAAAAGGCCGCAGGCGAGGTTCGGCCCGAGGTCATGCCATAGCCAGCCACATCGCCCAGGCTATTGATGGCAAAGCCTCCGCTCAGTTCACCGCCCGGCGCAGCGCCCAGGTCCGTGGCCAGCAATTCCCCAAAATGCCACTTGAAGGCGTGGTAACGGGAGACGTCGCTGAAACTCGCCACCCCGGTGACATCGCCATCCAGGTTGATGCCGTAGGCGCGATTAAAGCCGCCGCCCGAAGTGTCGAGCGTTGGAATCTGGAACATCCGTCCACCCTGTTCCAAACCGTCATAGAAGAATCCGCGCACGCCGCCGCCCGCATTGTCATTGGCCGCCCAACCCACCACCTGCCCGCGATCATTGATGGCCGCGGCCCAGGTGAACGGTTTGCCGAGCAACTCGCCCAGGTCCAGCACCTGGAACATTGGCCGAGGCTGCACTTGCACCTCGAACTCGCGCGTCGAGCTGTCCTGTCCGTCAAACGCCGTCAACCGCACCTTGCTGAAGCCCGATTCTCCCGCGGTGGGCCGCAACGTCAAAGTCCAGTTCGTTCCGT
Source organism: Verrucomicrobiota bacterium (assembly GCA_016190065.1). Lineage (GTDB taxonomy): Bacteria > Verrucomicrobiota > Verrucomicrobiia > Limisphaerales > SIBE01 > VHCZ01. Next base: position 14,480 of record JACPRI010000157.1, on the reverse strand, counting down.
ACTGCCGCAGCGTCAGGCCGGATTCCCGCAGCACGGTGCGATCCGAGGAAAAGACCGTGACCTTGGCCAATTCGGCCGGCGAATCCGGGTCCGACACAGAGAATGGCACCACGACAGTTCCGCTTTCAAAAATCGTCTGGTCCGGGATCCCGGAGATGAGCGGCGGATCATTCCGAGTGAGCACGACCAATTGGATTGTCCCGGAGGTGGAGTACCCTTGGGTGTCCGTCACCGTGTAGGGGATCGTTTCCCGGCCGGAGAATTGCGGACCGGGCGTATAAAGCCAGGTGCCGGTTTCGGGACGGCCAACCAGTCGTCCGTGCAGGCCATTGGTATTCACCGCGAAGGTCAAGACATCGGCCCGGGGAGCTTCGGATGTTCCATAGTTGTCCGCATTGAGAACGTCGGCATCGAACGCCGGGAACACGATCGAGTTTGTCAGCGAGCCTTCGCTGACCGTCTGCACGAAGCGCAGCGCGCCTTCGGTCAGGTTCACCAACTGGAGGTCGTTCGCGCTGACCCACGAGGTTCCTTTCACCAACACGCCGGGCTGCGATCCGGCCTGCGTCTCGCCCGAAGCGTCGTCCGTGACGATCAGGCCGGTGCCATCCAAAAACCGGTGATAGACCATCAATCCGCTTTCGTTACCGGCCAGCGGTTTGTCCTTGTTCTGGCGGATTTCGCCTTCCGAACGCGCCAGATTCCAGATGCGGAATTCCGCAAGCTCGCCTCGAAACGCTCCCAGCACCAGTTTGTACGGCGCGAACACGACCTTGGTGGCAGTGCCCGACCCGGTGGTGTACCTCGTCGATCCCAGCGGCGTGGCGCCGGATTGCTCGCTCTGCAACACACCGTCCCGATAAATGCGGAGCGCGTTGTCATTGGTGCTGACCACGAACGCCCAATGCGTCCAGACGTTGAGCAAGCCGTTGAGATTCCCGTAATCCATTTCCGACCGGCTCGATCCGTAATTCCATTCCACCTTCCCGCGCACCCCCGGTGTCACGGCTTCCACCAAGTTCGTGCGGACGTAGGCCTGGGAGTAAAAAGCCTCCGGACCGCCGGGGTCCAGTTCCGCCGCGAGTTTGAAAGTGAAGTCACCCGCTTGCGGCGCGCGCGTCACGCGCTGCCAGAACTCAAACGTCGCCTCGCCCCCGAGGGCGATGCTCGCCAGTCGCGGCACTTCCACTCGGTCATCGAAGCCGTCGAAACGCACTCCACCCGCCGCGCCGGCGACGACGGGATCCGGCGTGGGAGTCACGGTGACTTTGAACGTTCTCGAAACCACGGCGTTGGTATAGTGCTCCGGATAAGTTTCCGGCGGCGGGGCAATGGTTACCGAGATGTTGGCCGATCCGCTTTGGTTATAGGAAGGCGTAAAGGCCAAGGCGGCGGTGGAGTTTCCGAAGCGATATTCAATCCGCGGGTTCGGCAAGAGAATCGGATTGTCCGACACCGCCTTCACCACCAATTCGGGGTCCCGGCGCGCATCGCCGTCGTTGATTCCGGTCAGAGTGATCACCTGGCCTTGGGCGTCTTCCGCGATCCTTTGGTCGCCGATGGCGTCCAACGTGGGAACGGGAGCGTTGTAGCCGGTGACTCTGAAAGTTTTGCTAATCGAGGGCAGATCGCCAATCTTGACAAAAACCGTGATCGTGGCGGTCTCCGTGCCCGAAGCCGTGGGCTGGGTCCTGCCAAGCGGATACGGGCCTGGCGCCACGGTGACGGACAAACTGCCGCGATCCGCAGGAGAGGCATAGTTCACCGTAGGATTCGCCACGAAGTTCGGGTTGCTGGAGCTGGCGGTGATAGTGAGGCTCCGTTCCCTCCTCTCGTCGCCGTCGGACAAGCCGGTGATATCGACCGTGTAGGTGCGGTTGGTCCTCACGCCTTCCTGGTGAATCACGTCGGTCAAGTTGTTCAGGGAAGGCTTGGGCGCTGGCTTCAGTGTGGCGGTGAAACTCTTTGAATCCTGCGCGCCGTCCGTGGCCGAAATACTCACGCTGATCGTGGCCGAGCCGCCTTCGGCTTTGTCCTGCGGGATGAGCACAAAGGAACCGCTCGAACCTGCGCCGGTGTAGGTGATTTGCTGGGCTTGAAAAACACTGGGGTCACTCGAGGAGACCGACATGCTCAGCGTCGGAATGGGGGCAGGTGGCGCTGGCGTTGGAGTTTCGGGAGGGTCGTTGGACACGATACTGATATTTCTAAGTTGGATCTCCCCGTAATCCGCGCCGTTGCGCCCGCCGAAATAGAATTGCCAATCGGATCCAGGGGAGTATCCGCTTAGGTCCATGGATGCCCGCTTGGTCGAGCCGCCGCCGTGCTGATGTTCGATGCTAAGCGTGGATCCGGAAACCTTGATCGTAACGGAGAGCCAGGCCTTGCTCGGGAAGCCGCCGCTATCGGTGAAAGTTCGGTTTCCCGAGCCCTGTCTCACCCACACTCGGTCCGTCCCGTACATATCAGCGCCCGCCGAGATAGCCGGTCCGCCGTCTTCGATTTCGACCGCTTTGAGCCAGTTTTCGATTTGGCTTGGGGTGCCGTAAACAAAGGACCAACCGTCGCCGTCGCCGTCGTAATAGATTTCAAACTTGGCTTCAAACTCTTTTGCGCCCAGCCCTGTTGTCTGTTTCCACCACGCGGTCGTGCTCCTTGTCTTTGCGATTAGAGTCATGGTGCGGAAATCATAGTAATTAAGCGTGGCCTTGCTGGGAGGCGGAGGTGATGGCGCCGCCGTATAACTGATACCCGTGACACTGACGCTATACGAAGGCGTGCCGTAGCTGACATCGACATTGGGGAGCGAATTGAATCGCAGCGTCCCTGCGGCGTGGCTTTGGCTTAGGCTAAGCGTGAGGAACAGCGCACAGGCAAGCGTGCGGATGAAGTTGAACCGCTTTCGCAGCGCTATGGCGGGACAAGGGGTTGAGCGTTGAGAGATGAGGGTGTTCATAGGTGCCTCACTGAGTCGAGAGTCGGGGGTCGAGCTCTGAAAGTTGAACGTGGAGCGTTAAGCGTGGTGCCGGTAGGGACGCGTTCCACCGCGTCCCTGACTTTTCCGAAAAATGAATCTGATCCGAGTGGACAAGGGAGCATGGGCCGCTGCCCGCGTTGATTCTGGCGGTCTTTGCCGGGCCGGAAGCCGCGGTTCCCCTCACCCTTCCCTCTCCCCAGGGGAGAGGGTATGCGGCATCCCGCCACCTAGCTGTCCGCGCTTCCATCCCTATGTTCTGGGTCGGCCGTGGTTTCACTCTAAAGCTCTTTCGCGTCCTTTGTGTACTTTCGCGGCTAAGGAACTAGCGGTTCAACACGCCCACATCGGAAATGCGGCGGAGGGAGAAGCTCCCGGCGGCCATGATCGGCTCGCGGTGCAGCCCCTTCACCGTTTCCCGATACTCCCCTTCTACACGCGAGTACCCATAAGCGGGATCCGTCTTGCCACTGATCGGACCCGAGGCGACCGCGAGTTCCAACTGCCGGTCGATGGAATACGCCTCCGCTTTGAACTGCTTAAAGTCCGCCGTGAGATTGTCGTGGTCGGGATGATACCTGTGCTTGAAGGGATTGGTCGGAAAACTGGGATCGATCGTAATGCCCGCGCTGACGGTTCGCCCCAGACCAAATGTCCCGGTAAAATCAATGTAGTTATGCTCGGGCGCACCTGGGAAATCAAAGTCAGCCGTGCTCAACCGGCGGGCGACCGTTTGGCCGGCGCGCAAAGCCGTGCCGCCCAGGCTGGGGATCAATCGCTCATCCGTCACCAGCACCGCATGCCCGGGGTCGGCGACGAATCGTATTCCTTGCGCGTTGTTGGTGTACGTCGGCAACGTGCGCATCTGAATGACTTCTTTGAGCAACCGCGCGGTGCCGTTGGTGCCCACGTGCACAATGAGGCGCAGCGTGAATTCACTGGCCGTCGGCGTGGGCGTGCGATCGATGAAGAGCCGTTCCACACCCTGAGTTCGATTGGTGACCAACGTTCCAGAGTGCGCCTCGCTCACGTTGGTGACGACCGCGGAGCCAAACCAAAGGCCGGCCAAGTTAGCTCCCACTTGCGTCACGCCCGGAAGGGTCGATTTGCGGACAAGACCTCCTGCCGAAGGCGACGCGCTGGCCAGGGCCACCGCTTCGGTTGGCAGGCGTTGGGCGACGACCGGAATGAATCGGCGCCAGCCCTGGCCGTCACTGATCATCAACGCCGATGAATAGCCGCCATCGCCAAGCTCAGTCCGGCGCACCGTCAGGCGCAAGTTATGACTTTGGCGCGGCGCGAGCGTTGCGATGTAGGCTCGCGAGTTGGTGGTGATCAGCGGGCGCCATTGCTGTCCAGCAAATCGGTCAAACGCGGCGTAACTCAAGGGATTCAGCGCCGGGTCGCCCGTCTCTTCGATGCGCACCGTCCGGTTGGTTTCGCTCAGATTCGCGAGGCGGACGGTGATGGATTCCGTGGTCGTGCCGAAGTCCACGGCGTCTCCCAGCGGGACCTCGATGCGCACCGGGCCGGGGAACTCGGAAGCGCCCTGGATGAAAATCCAGTAAGCTTCCCCGGCGGCGATCTTGTCGTCGGCATCGACTGGTGTCCATTGGCCGGTCGCATTGAGCCGATAGACCGGCTTCAGGCGGCGCAGCGCCGAATCATAGTGCGCCGGCGAGCCGCTGAAAAAGGTCGCGAAGCTCGGCGTTCGAATCGGATCGACGGGCAGACCGCGCAAGGTGTAGCCGTCCGTAGTCCATTGGACCGGACGCAGCGAAGGCGTCCCCGTGATGGTCAGGGTGGCCGGTGCCGTGCCGGTTAGTTCCACTAGGTAAGCGCGGTTGCCCTGCACCCGTTGAAGGGAATTCTGGAACGACTCGACTCGATTGGTGGGAACGAACATCAGCCACTGGCTGCGATTGGCCATCGGTTCGTTGGGATTTTGGATGAACTCGACCGTGGAACCACTCGCCGCATAAGTCCAAAGACTCTGCAACGCCACCGCACCGAAGACGGCGCTGGGTGCTTCATTGGTCGGGTGCACTTCGAGATAGATCGCATTCCAGCCGGGATGGAGGTTGAACGTCTGGGTCTGGAGCGAAGCAGCGTATGATGTGCAAGTGCTGGTCGTCAGGAAGGTAAAGAGCGTCAGGAGCGTGAGGAGCGAGGAAATGGAAAATGGTGAATAGGGGAGATGGTGAAACGGGCTGTGTTTGGCAGTTGCGCACGATATCCCAGCGCCTCTCGCTTCTCCCAGGGCGGCGACCAATCCTCCTTCTCCCCAAGGGAGAGGGCCGGGGTGAGGGGGAAGGAGACGCCCAGCAGCCAAGCGGCAAAGTCTTGCCCGGAGAGAGGAATCAGTCTTCATGGATCAAGCGGGTTATCGTTTGCTTCAGATTTGAGATTTGAGATTTGAAATCATTGCACCGGCATGGCGGGTGGCGCGGCGTTTTCCCTTTTCGCGAATACGGCCGGCGCTTCGATGCTCCGCAGTAAGGCGTCGTTGATCTCCACTTCCAGCCCGCGCCGTTCAGCCGCCTCAAATTTCTCCCGCGCGCGCTTCTGTTCGGCCGCGAACAAATGTTTCTCAATCCGCTCCCGCACCAATGCCAGCGGCGCGACCTCCGCTTCCTTCCGCTCGATCAACCTCAACAGATAGAATCCATCCGGCGCCCGGAGCACCGGACTGATTTCTCCTTTGGCCTTCAGTGCAAAGGCCGCGTCGCGCACGGTATGGTCCCAGCGCACCTTGGCGCTCGCCCGCGTGAGGAAGCCGCAATCGCCGCCACGATAGCGCGTGGCTTGATCGTCCGAATTCTCCTGAGCCAAAAGCCCAAAGTGAGACTGTTGCGCCGCCTGCCCCAGAGCTTGACGGCGCAACGCCTCCATCTTGGATTTCACCAGTCCGACTTGCGCTTCACGCGCTTTGGCTGAAACCCTTTGGAAAATCACGGCGACGTGGACTTTTTCCGGGCTGGTGAATTGGTCCTTGTGCGAATCGTAGAAAAGCTGCATCTCGCCCGGCTCCGGTTTCCGTAGTGGCGGCTCCTTCTTCCATTGCATGTCTTCGTACTTGGCGACGACCATTCTCTTGAATTGCAGGGCCAGCTCCGGATCACGGTCGAATCCGCTGGCTCTCGCTTTAGCGAAGAAAGTTTCTACGCGGATCATGTCGTTGAGAACCGCCTCGCGTTCCGCCGGAGACGCGATGGACTGGCCGTGCTGGGCGCGGCGATTGAGTTCCGCTTGAAACGCGTCTTGCGTGATGACCGCATCGCCGACTCGTGCGATGATTCCGGGAGTGTTGAGCGTTTTGCGTCCACAGGAAGGCAGAAGCATCAGGACAAGCGCGATCAAGACGAACCGGCTCCAGCTTGGATCGGACTTAACCGGATGGCGCGTGCTCGCTTCCCCCTCACTCCGGCTCTCTCCCTCATAGAGAGGGCGAATCAATGGCGCTCGCACGTGAAGCGGGAGTTGCTTCAAGATTGGTTGCGACGGCCATCGGCATATCCTCTCCCCAGGAGAGAGGGAAGGGAGAAGGGGAAGGAGATGGCCAAAGATCCGGCGGTGTGGTCCAGCACACAAATCTCCCTGAACGAAAGTAGAACTGCCCTTCGGAACGTTCGAGGCGTTCAAAGTGATTGTTTTGGTTTTCATCTCGTGATTGGGGTTCAACAGTCAGCCTGCTCCCGGTTTCGAACGAATGATTTCCAGGATGCGCCACGCTTCGTCTTTCGGAATAAACGCCACCGCCCCTAGCCGGGTCGCCTGTTCGCGAATCACTCGTTCGGTGTGCTGGGTCACGAAGATGATCCGTGCGTCGGGGTGACGGCGCTTGATGGTCGAAGCGGCGGTTAACCCGTCCACCGGCGCCATCGCGATATCCATGAGAACCCAGTCCGGTGATTCGTGCTCGTAAGCGGCGATAGTTTCTTCGCCGTCCTGACAGTCGATGATCGAGTAGTCGGTTCCGAGCATCACGTGCAGGAAATCGCGCCACTCGCGATTATCATCCGCGATCATCAGTTTCCCTCGTCCCCGTGGTTTAATTCTCTCAGGCAAACAGCCCTACCGTGATCGCACGAGTGGGGAAAAGGAATAGAGGCGAGCGCACTGGACAGCACAGGGCGAACACTGACCCGGGTTGCGTAGAACCACTCAGAGCCGCCGCCAAATCAGATCGATGCGGGTGTTTTCCGGGGACCAAACCTGATCGGCGACGATCAGCGCGAATTAGCGGTTTCTCAACTGATGGATTTGGTTTCCGATTCGCACTAAAGCTTCGCCTTGTTGTCGAAGGCGAATTTCATGAGGGCATTGGTCCCGTGCAGGTCGAGCTTCTCCGCCATGTGGTAGCGATGGTTCTCGATGGTGCGAAAGCTGACTCCGAGCGCGTGGGCGATGTCCTTGCTCGTGTGCCCCTCGGCAATCAGTCGGAGTATCTTCCGCTCCGTATCGGTCAGATCGGCCAACCCCGGCTTGCGCTTCATCAACGCTCGCGCGGATTGTTGACGCCGGAGCAGGAAATCCGAGAGAACCGGACAAACAAAATGCCGTCCCTCGGTGATCGTCTCGATGCAGGACAAAAGGACCGTCATGGCGTTTTCCTTGAGGACGTATCCCTTCACCCCCGCGTCCATGGCCGCGTTGAACAGCGCTTCATCCTCGTACATGGTCAGCATCACCACCGACACCGGCAGCCCCTGAAGTTGAACTTGGCGCGCCACGTCCAAGCCGTCCAACCCGGGCATTTCGATGTCGAGCACAGCGACGGTTGGTTTGATCTGCTGAATCAACCTCCACGCTTCGGCGCCGTCATGTGCTTCGGCGACGATCTGGAGCGAGGTGTCCGACCGCAAGGCGTCGCGAAGGCCCTGAAGCACGACGGGATGATCGTCGGCGAGCAGGATGGTCACGTTGGAATCTGGTTTCATATAGATAATCGCATAAGTACACGTACCCCTCACGCCTGCATTCTCTCCCAGGGAGAGAGTTCCCCGAAAGATTTCGCGCTTTGAACCGGCGAACCACCCCTCACCCGTCCTTCGGAGACCCTCTCCCCTTCGAGGGGAGAGGGATGAGGTGAGGGATCGACCGGAGATTTCAAGGTTCGTGGAGAGGGTATGCCACTGTCCGTCGTGGTCAATTCGCCGGCGACTCTGGTTTGTTCCCCGGCGCGGCTAGTTGCTTCTCGTGATTGGTCCCTCACGTGATGGACTGATTCGGTTTATGTTTCGATTTGTTTCGACCCGCCTGCCTTCTTTGCCACCGGAATTGCAATAATCAAGCGGGTGCCGCGTCCTGGCGACGATTCCAATTCAAACGTTCCTCCGAGATGCCGGACCCGCTCTTCGATCCCTAACAAACCGAGGCCGGTTGATTTCGCACCTTCGGCGGCCCGAGGATCGAATCCTGCGCCGTTGTCTTCGAGGTGCAGCCAAAGCCAGCCCGGCTCCAAGCGGGTACTGATTCGGACAAGGCTCGCCCGTGCGTGCTTCAAGACGTTATTCAGGCTTTCCTGCACGATGCGATATATGCTGATGCTTTGTTCGGGTCTAAACAAGCCATCCAAATTCGCCAGATCGAGTTCCACCTGCACCTGGCCCGTTTCCGCCGTGTCGTCCGCCAGAGCCTGCATCACCCGCGTCAAACCGAGCCGCTCCAAGTGCGCCGGGCGGAGGGCGTGCGAAATGCGGCGCACCTCCTGCACAGCGCCCGAAACGGTCCGCGAGATGTGGTCGAGCTGCTCGCGCATTGATTCCGCCGATGTGTCCTTCCGCAGCGCGAGCACCACCCGGTTCTTGATCATGAGGAGGCTTTGGCCCAGGCTATCGTGGAGTTCGACGGCGATGCGTTTGCGCTCCGCCTCCTGAGATTCAATCAACTGGCGGGAGAAAGCCGTTTGTTGGGCTCCGAACTGTTTCAATTGGCTCATTCGGTTCGAAAAGATTGCCCCGATCGCGCACAGCAGGAGCACCAAGGTCGCCGCGCGAAACCAGATCGTTTGGCGCCACGTTGGCCGGATCACCAACGCGAGCGTGGCGCCGGATGAGTTCCACACCCCGTCGGAATTGGCGCCTTTAACATGGAACTTATACTGGCCGGGGGGGACGCGATTGTAATCGGCAATCCGGCGAGCTCCGGCTTCGTTCCAGGTTTTGTCAAATCCCTCGAGCCAGAACTGGTATTGGGTCTGCGCCGGTGCGGTGAAGCTAAGCGCCGCGCAGTGAAATTCCAATCGGTTCACGCCGGGCGGAACGATCAGGGGCGGGGGCTCAATTTGAGATTTGATATTTGAAATTTGAAATCCGTTTACCCTGCCCGCGGACGCGCTTGAGGCTAGAACTCCTGCACCGTGTTCCTGGCTGTAGATCTCGACGCCATCCACCACGACGCGCTCCACGTGGACCGGCGGCGGCAAGCCGCTCCGCCGCGCTTGGCGGGGATCGAGCACCGTTACCCCGCCGCTGGTGCAGAACCACAACTTCCCATCCTGCGTCTTGGCACAGGTCGGCTGAAAACCGCCCGGACAACCTACCGAACGCATCCCATCGTCTTTTCCGTAGGCCAGACACCGCAAGAAACGGCGTTGCCCGTCTAACACTTCGTGGACGGACTGCTTGCTGACTTGGAAAATGCCGGTAGTCGAACCAATCCAGAAACGCCCCGCATCATCCTCCAGGATTTGTGCTACGACATCGCTTTGCAGTCCTTGACGGGTCGTCACAGTCCGAAACTGTTCATTTTGATAGCGTGTTAGTCCGCCTCCCTCTGTCCCGATCCAAAGCGTCCCCTTGGAATCCATGAAGAGCGCGTGAATCCGATTGAATCCCAGGCCATCCCGCGCGGTGAAAACCTGGAGTGAATCGATTTGGGGCGAAGCGACATTCGAATTCGGAAGGCGAGACCCCGGAATGTCCGGCCCGCTTTCAGGTTCGCTCGGTTTTGGCCCGGCAACGAACGTCAACCGATTCAACCCATTGGCCGTGCCGACCCAAATCGCTCCGGATTGATCCTGGGCCAGAGCAGTCACAGTATTGTGGGAGAGTCCGTTGGTCGTGCTCCAGCGTTGCGTCTGGCTTCCGTGAAAATACTCCAGCCCCTGGTCGCGTGATCCAATCCAAAGTCCGCCCGCCCGATCCTCGAAGAGAACGCGCACGCTGCGAGTCTTGCTGCGCGTTTCGATTTCGAAAGCGTCGTTCCGCAACCGGCCCAGCGTGCGACCCCTCCGGCCGATCCAAAGCGTCCCATCACGACTTTGGCAAAGCGCGACCACGGCCGCAATTCCGTCGGTCGCGCCGGGGGCGGAGAATCGACGCCAGCGTCCGTTTTCTCCCACGCACAACGCCCCGTAGTACGGGCCCAGCCAGATGCGCCCCTCCCGATCCTCAGCGACCGAAATGACATCGGAATCGGTCAAACCGTGCTCAGTGGTGTAGGTCGTCAATGGTGCGGGGCTCACCCGGCTGAAGCCGCCGCCATCCGTTCCAACCCACAGATTGCCTTCCCGGTCCTCGGTCAATGCCAGGATACGATCCGTGGCTAAGCCTTGGGCTGTCGTGATCGAGGTCATTTTGCCGTCCCGCCAACGGTGCAAGCCATTCTCCACGGTCCCCACCCACAAATCTCCGTTCTTGGCCTCATAAACAAGTCGGCAGTGTCCCGGTAATTCGAGCATCTCGGCCGGCGCCTGGCCTTGCTGCCAACGGACCAACCTGTTCTTCCAAGTGCACCAGAGCGTTCCATCTCGCGCAGCCGCCAGCGAGCCGATCGTGTCGTTCAAACGGTCCTGGAATTGCAGTTGACCTGCCTGAAGCTGAAAGAGCCGGTCTTTGTGACTGACCCACACGGTTCCATTCGGAGCACACGCGACAGGACAGGCCGGATCGGGCCAGGCCGCGTCGGGGACATCAATCTCGGTCGCTTGTCCCTCTGCGATCTGCCAAAGGCCCTCGCGCGTTGAGACGAACATCGTGCCGTCTTCGCGTTCTGCCAGGATGCGAACGTCAGCCCATCGGAGTTTCTCCGGCGTAGGCCAGTGAGTGAATTTGCCGCCCTCATAATAAACCAAACCGGAGGAGGTGCCGATCCACAGCCGGCCAGAGCGGTCTTCGTGCAACTCATTGATGTCATCCACCGGGATTTCCTTGACGTTGGCCACGGTGAACCGCGTGAATCCGACCCCATTGAAGCGCGCCAACCCGTTGAACGTGCCCACCCAAAGGTAACCGTCCGAAGTTTGAACGATAGCCGTCCCGCTGCCTTGGGGCAGACCGTCGGCTGTGTCCCAGTTCCGCACCGCAAAATCTCCGGCATTCAGAGAAAAACTGCCCGACCAGATAGGAACGGCTACGCAAGCTCGTAAAATTTGCCGACGCATGCCTCGTGCGATGGAGGAACCCCGGCTGCGATCAGACCGATGTCTTGCCTTCATTGTGCCCGCGCGAACTGGCAAAATCATAGCCCGAGCCAGGAGCCGATTGAAGAAGGAACATTGCTGCCAAGTCACAAGCCAACTTTGCGGCTCGACGTAATCGAATCAAGACAAGACTCTTGATCCCACCAGGCCACCTGGGATTCCGGTCCCAGCTTCTGCCACCGTTACAATGCTGTCCGAGCCATGTTGCCCGTTGTTCGGTTCTGGTTCGCCTCGTTCTGCCGCACGCGCGTTTGCGCTTCCAACTCAATTTCCCGCATCGTTTGATTCACCGAGACCTTGAAAGCGTCGAGAATTCTCTCATCCCTTGTAAACTCGTACGCGACCGCGACCGACTTCGGGCAGTGAAAGTTGAAGTCGTACCCGACGATCCGGTTGCCTTTGGTCCGTTGTGTCAGCCGCTCTTCAGTTCCTGGCCGCTTGTTCTCACACAGCGCGCCAAACGACTCCTGATCCACGGCACCAGACAAAGCCAATTTCTCCGCTCCGATGCCTTGCCACTCACCACGGATTTCCTGACCCTCGGTGTAATAATCTTCTTTGCTCAACGATTGAGCGAAGTAATCGCTGCCAAGCGGCCCCCGACAGCAGGACGACCGAAAAACCGGTGGTTGCGTCCAGATTTATCGTCGGCAACTTCAACCACGGGAACCAATCTGCCGCGGCGTGCCCCACCGCGGCGACACTCCAGAGCACGACGGCCAGGGTGAAGCCGATCCGCGTCCCGATTTTGTCCATCACGCGACCGGCTAGCAGCAGACCGATGGCATAGGCGAGTTGGAAGCTGAAGACGATGGCCGCGCGGGGAGTGAGCGGGAAGGTTCACTTCGGCGAATCGGGCGCTAAGGAGCCGACCTTTCCGCGATACGCTTCGTAGGCTTTCTGAATCTCCGCCGTCTCGGGCACACCGCGATGAATCCAAATCCGGTAATGACAGGTGAACGATGCTCCAGCCGGCAATGTTTGCGGCGTGACGCCGGGCCAGCCCACGGCCAGCAGGCCGTAATGCCGCGTCATCCATGTCGGGGGAAACGCGGGATGATCCGGGTGGACGAAAATCGCCGCGCCACTGAAGCCGCGGGCGTTTTTGTTCAGGTCACCGGAGAAATCTGCCCAAGGAAGTTTCGTAACCACCAGGTCTTCGGGCGCGCGGCCCGATGGCACCGTGATGATGGTCTGCGACCGCGGCCCGAACCGAAGCGTCAGGCCGCCGTAGCTCTTGCCGTCGGCGCCCCATAATGTAATGGGCCGATCCGTCGGCGTCCAAGTGAGATCGAGGTCGATAGCGCGGCTTTCCGTGGACGCGGGATGGACTCGAATTGCGACCTTCTCGGCCATGACCATTTTCTCACCGACATACCACGCGTTTTCCAAACGGAGGACGGCTAGGTTCGCTTTTGCATCTTGCTCGATCCAGCGCTGGAACTCAGTGCGGATTCCGCGCAAGCTCCAAGAATCGTATTCCTGCCCATCGATCTTGATGTGCGGCCAAGCCCAATAAAGGCCGCGATGATAAACATGGTCCTTGGGAAAGTCGTCGGTCAGGATTTCTCCATCGAGTCCGTAAATCGGATGAAGATAAGCGGAGCGGCTCCGGGCCGTGGGCTCCGTCGGACTGCTGATGTGGCCCTGATTGTAAACCAAAACCGGGCGTTCGTTTTCCCAGAGGCCGAGGGACTTGTCACTCACGGCGGCGAAGCGAAAACGCGCCGCGACTGCGCCTGGCGCTCTCGTTGCCGCCGCTTGCGCGTCCGGGAAAGCGATCGGCGCAAGCAGCCCAATGGCGCCAGCGAGCATGACGGTCGTAGAAGTCTCAAGCACGCGTCCAATTTGCCACAAGCTCAACGATGCTGGGAAGGATTTCTTCCGGCAACCCTGGGCGAATTGCCCTTGAGCTAAAGAAGCGCGCCGGCTTATTCTCCCAGGCATGGCCAAAATGCACTCTCGTCTCCGATTTTTTTTGTGGATCACCCTATCGTCGTCCTTGCTCCTTGCCCTTCCTCACGGTCAAGCGCAGGAAAAGAAAGTGGTTCGTCCTCAACGCGCGGGACAACCGCCCACTCAGGCAGCCCCTGCCAGACCCGGACTCATCAGTCCCGGTGTCTTGGTCGGCGACGTGCTTTTTCAAGCGGGCCAAGGCAGCCGCGATCCCAGGACCGGCCAGCACCCTGACGGATTCGAAGCCCAGGTCAAACAAGCGATGGAGAATCTTGGAGCCGTGCTGAAGGCCGCGGATCTGGACTTCTCCCACGTGGTGAAGGCGAATGTCTATCTGACCGACATCAAAAACTTCTCCAAGATGAACGAGGTCTATCGCACGTATTTCAAATCCGACCCGCCGGCCCGCACCACGATCGCGGTTCCGGCGCTGCCCGGCGATTCGCACGTCGAGATCACATTCATTGCTTCCCGCAAGAGTCGTCAGATCATTCGGCCCGACAGCCTGAAACCGATTGCCAATGCTCCCTACAGTTTAGGCGTCATGGCGGGCGAGACGCTCTACCTTTCCGGCCAGGGCAGCGTCGATCCGAAGACCGGCCAGCTCGTGCCAGGCCCCATTGAGGCGCACGTGAAGCAGACGATGGAAAACTGCCGCGCGATCCTCAAAGCCGCCGGCCTGGATTTCTCCGATGTCGTCACCGCGAATGTCTTTCTGTCGGACATGGCGAATTTCGATAAGATGAACGGTGTTTATCGGGGCTATTTCAAATCCGATCCGCCGTCACGAACGACGGTGGGCGTCGCCGCGCTTCCGGGAGGAACTCCGGTCGAAATCACCTTCGTCGCCCATCGCGCGGCCAAGAAAGTGATCACGCCGGAAGGCGTGAAGCCGAGCGCGAATTTCAGCCAGGCCGTCGAAGCCGGTGGTTTTCTTTATCCCGCCGGCAAGGTCGGTTCTGGCGAGGACATTGGCGCGCAAACGAAATCGGCGATGGAGGGCCTGGGCGCCGTGCTCAAGGCCGGCGGACGAGATTTCTCCGATGTCGTCGAGGCGAAGGTGTATCTGACCGACATCAGTGATTACTCCAAGATGAACGAAGTCTATCGGAGTTTCTTCAAAGC
>JACPRI010000020.1 GCA_016190065.1 Verrucomicrobiota bacterium | reverse complement strand
GCGTAAGCGAGGCGGATGTATTGACCGCTGTGATGCGCAAAGTAGAGGTAGTATCGGCCCAGCGGCGACTTCACCCAACCCGGCACGCGGATGAGCGAGGGGCCATTGATATTGTTGCCGTCCTTTCCCGGCAACATCTCCGGACGGATGATCGGATTGCCTTGAAGTCGCTCGATTCGAGAGCCAGCCTGAATCGAGACGGCCAAGACCCACCACAGGCATAAGAGTAAGGCAAGCCGCATTGCGCGGCCGAAGATTAAGCGGGGCGCGCCTGGGGCGTCAATGAAGCCGCAGGGTGCACAAGCGACACAAGCATTCTCCGAACTCATTGATCTTTCAGAACGGACTCCAGTCCTTGCCGCACCTTGCCGTCGTGACCGATCAAGGGAGCTGCGGTTTCGATTTTTCCAAGCAGCCGTGAGCCAGGTGAAGGACCGTCCAGGCCAAGGTCATCTTTCATGCGGGCAACCAGCGCTTCGAGTTTCGCGACTATTTCCGGATGGGCGGCTGCGGCATCGGTGGTCTCGCCGATGTCTGTCTTGAGATGGTACAGTTTGGGACTTTCCGGTTTGGCCTCAGCAGCGGCTGCATCAGCGTTGTTCTTTGCCGCAGTCCCGACCCTGTTGTCGCCGGCTGCACCAGGCAACCGGAGTTTCCAGTCACCATGGCGCACCGCTTCGAGGCGCAAGCCGCGGTAATAGTAGAATGTTTCGTGTGGCGGCCTGGCACCCGGTTCGCCGGTGAGCACGGGCCAAATGTTCGCGCCGTCGATCTTGCGGTCGGCAGGAACTCGAGCGCCTGCCAGGGCCGCGAACGTAGGTAGAATGTCGAACATGCCCGTGATGGCGTCACTGGAAGTGGCGGCCGGGATTCGTCCGGGCCACCACGCCACGGTGCAGACCCTCACGCCGCCTTCCCACGTGCTCCCCTTGCGACCGCGCAGCGGAAGGTTCACGCCGCGCGGCGTGCCGCCGTTGTCGCTCGTGAAGATGACCAGGGTGCGCTCCGCGAGACCCTGTGTGCGGACCGCCTCCAGCACACGCCCCACGCTCCAGTCCACTTCCTCCACCCAGTCGGAGTAAATGCCGTGCGGCGACTGGCCCGCCCACTTTTTGCCCGGATAGATTGGGAAGTGCACGGCGTTGTGCGCCAAATAGAGGAAGAACGGCCGGGCCTTGTTCCGCTCGATGAACGCGATGGCTTCATCGGTGTAGCGTTCGACGAGCGCCTGCTGGTCATCCGGTAGAACGCGCTGAATGACCTTGCCATTCCTCAAGAGCGGGAGCGGCGGTTGCCCCTGGCCTTTGGCGGGCGGAAGTGGTTTGTCCAAGTCGCTCTTCACGCCGTCTTCGGACGGACCCATGTCATTCGAATAAGGCAGGCCAAGCCATTCATCAAAACCTTGTCGATTGGGCAGAAACTCCGGCTGATCTCCGAGATGCCATTTGCCCACGATGCTTGTGATGTAGCCGGCCTCCTTCAATATCTCCGCGACGGTGAGTTCGGCGGGAGCAAGGCCGACGTCGTTGCCAGGGAACAAAACATGAGGTATCGGCAGCGCGCGTTTGGGATAGCAACCAGTCATGAGCGCCGCGCGCGACGGCGAACAAACCGGCGCCGCGTAGAAAGAAGTCAATCTGCGCCCCTCCCTGGCCATGCGGTCGAGGTTCGGCGTCCGATTGATCGTGGACCCGAATGGTCCGATGTCGGCATAGCCGAGGTCATCGATGTTCATAACGATGAAGTTCGGCTTCGGCGCCGCGGCCCTGGCAGGGCTGCAAGAAACCGCCAGGAGCGCGAGCGCAAGCAGTCGTTTAACGTGCAACGTTGTGTTCATGTCGTCGTGTCGATGTTTGTCCTTCCGAGGTTTCAGGCAATCAAGTCCTTGATGACGGTCCCGCCGAACTGGCTGAGTTGTTTGAACCGTCCGGCGTGATAATAAGTGAGCTTGTTGTCGTCGAGGCCAAGCAGGCGCAAGAGCGTGACGTGGAAGTCGCGAAGGTGAGCCTTGCCTTCGACGGCCTCCATGCCCAATTCGTCCGTGGCGCCGATGGTGTGGCCCGCGTTGCTTCCGCCGCCCGCGAGCCAGATGGTCATGGCCGTAGGGTTGTGGTCTCTGCCATAGGCCGTGCCGCCGCGCACACCGTTGTCAGGCGTGCGCCCGAATTCGCCGCACCAGACGATCAACGTGCTTTCGAGAAGCCCGCGCTCTTTGAGATCCGTGATCAGTGCCGCGATGGGCTGGTCCACGCCGCGCACCAGGTTTCGGTGCGCACGCTCGATATAGTCGTGGCTGTCCCATGTGCCATGGTAAAGCTGAACGAAGCGCACGCCTTTCTCGACGAGCTTGCGCGCGAGCAGACATTTGCGCCCAAAGGAATCCGTCGCGTCGTCTCCGATGCCATAGAGTTCTCTGGTTTGTGCATCTTCCTTCGATAAGTCGAGCGCCTCGGGCACCTGCATCTGCATCCGGAACGCGAGTTCGTAATTGTCCATCCGCGCCGCCAGTTCATCGTGACCGGGATGTTGTGCGGCGTGGGCGCGGTTGAGCCTGGCGATGAGATCGAGATTCTTGCGCTGGCGCGCCTCGCTCACGCCGAGAGCCGGTTGCAAGTCAAGGATGGGCGAGCCTTTTGGCCGCAGCGGCGTGCCCTGAAAATGCGCCGGAAGGAAACCGTTGCTCCAATTCGCCGCGCCGCCCTGCGGGTAGCTGACCTCGGGCAGCACAACGAAGCCGGGCAAGTTCTGGTTCACCGAACCGAGGCCGTAGGTCACCCACGCGCCGATCGCCGGGTCGCCGCCAAATCGGTTGCCGCAATTCATCTGATACATTGCGGTGGGATGATTGACACTGTCCACCTGACAGCCTCGGAAGAAGCAGATGGTATCGGCGACCTTTGCGAGATGTTCCCAGTTCTCCGCCATGTCCGCCCCGCTTTGGCCGGCCTTGATGAACCGGAAGGGACTCTGCACATAGTAGCGCTTGCCGCTTTCCATCGCGGACTTTTGTTTGCCTTCACGGACGAATTCCTTGAGGTGCAATTCGGCGAGCTTTGGTTTCGGGTCGAACGTGTCGATGTGCGACGGCCCGCCTTCCATCATGAGGAAAATGCAGTTCCTGGCCTTGGCCGCGAAATGCCCGTCTTTTGGCGTGAGCGGGCTGGGCGATTGGCCATTGGCGGTTGGCGATTGACGCTCGGATTCAGCGGCGAGCAGAGAAGTGAATGCCACGCTCCCCAGGCTGGCGCCGAGGCTGTAAAGAAATTCACGCCGCGTCGGCGCGTGAATCGCGCGGTCGCCTGCACAAGGAAAGAAGGGTTTAATAGACATAAGCAAACTCATTTGAGTTGAAGAGCGCGAGGCAAACGTCTGCGAGGGCGCGCGTGTGCGCAGGAACGTCCGCCGGTTGAAGGTCGGGCACAAACTCGGCGTAGGCGTGCAGTTTCTCAGTGAACGTAAACCTTTCACCCGTGTTCTCCTCGATGGCTTCGCGCCGGACTTTGAGCGGTGGCTTCGAACCAACGGGCGCGGCATTACCGAGCATCGCCTCGATCTCGCGCCAATGCCCCAGACAGGTTGTCAGTTCATCCGCCGTGGGTTTGCGTGACAAAGCCAGCGCAAAGCAGCGCGCAACGGCCTGCTCGTCATTCTTCGTCTCTTTCCTGGCACGATTCGCCAGCGCCAGGGCGCGCGCGTGGCTGTTCTGGCTGTTGAACAAACTGAAGACCTGCGGCGTTACGGTGGAAGCTTCGCGACGCTCGCACGAGAAGTCCAGCGCAGGCGCATTGAAGACTTCCAGCCAGGGGTCCGGCAGTCCGCGCAGTTTCAAGGCATAGAGCGATCGGCGATGCCGCTGCTCCGGCAGGGGATTCGGCGTCCACGCGGCGGCGAACGTGCCCATGACCTGGCGCGGCTGCAACGCCGCTTCGAGATTGATTTCGGGCCGGTTCGGAATGCCGCCCAGCGCCGGGTTGAGCTCGCCGGCCGAGGCGAGCATCGCATCGCGCAGTTCCTCCGCAGTCAACCGGCGGGGCCGGAAAGTTAAGTAATCACTAATCAGTGCATCAGTATTCAGTGATGTTCCAGCCGACAACTGATTACTGACCACTGAATACTGATTACTGGTAACTGAACTTCGACGATACGTCTCGGAATTCATGACGAGCCGGTGCATCGCCTTGAACGACCAACCCTGCTCGACAAACGCCGCCGCCAGCCAGTCGAGCAATTCCGCGTGCGTCGGTTTCTGGCCCGTCGATCCGAAGTTGTTTGGATTGCCCGCGATAGGCCGGTTGAAATGCCAGAGCCAGATGCGATTCGCGATGGCGCGCGCCGTGAGTGGATTCTCCGCGCTGGTCACCCACTCGGCGAACGCCTTGCGCCGGCCCGCGGGCGATTGCGGGATGGAGATTGCGGATTGCGGATTGAAGGCGGTGATCGCGCTTAGTGCAGCAGGTTGCACTTTCTGTCCCGGAGAAAACGGATCGCCGCCGGGAAGGATGCACGTCTCTTCGAGTTCGCCTTCGGTCATCCGATTCGCGGGCACGCGGACCGGTACAGAGACATTTTTCACGTCGGGCGTATAGCCGCTGTAAACCGCCAGTGCGAATGGTTCGTAGCGTTCCATTTCCCAACGCAGCCGTTCCAGTCCTTTGCGAGCGACGCGTTCGTTGCCGTAATCTTCCGGGCTGAACCCAACAAACTTCGGCGGGAAATCGCCTTCAGGCACGCCTTGCCGCGTCAGCGCACTGCGCGCCGCGCTGAACACATCGGAGAATGGCCGGCGCCGGTTGGCGGTCGGTTGACCTCGCGCTTTTTCCACTGCGGCGTTCCACTTCGCCGGATCCAGTCCTTTCTCGCGGTACCAAGCTTCCCCGGCCTTGAGCATTTTCTCATCAAGGTCACTCAGCGTCGCCAGATATTCTTGGCGGCGTTGTTCGAGGAATCTTTTCTCCTGGAAACCAGAAAGGTTTTCCTCCGACAGAAAAGGCGCGGCGCGCTCGGCAAGCTGGGTGGTCGCGAACACGGCCTGGATCGAGTAGTAATCGCGAGTCGGCACCGGGTCGAACTTGTGGTCGTGACAGCGCGCGCATTGGAGCGAGTGAGCGAGGAACGTCTCGCCCACGGTGGTCACGGCGTCGTCCAGGAAGCGTTGCCGCGCGATCTTCGGCACTTCCATGCCCGTGAGTTCCCACGGCCCCATGCGCAGGAAACCAGTGGCGACGAGCATCTCGGGGTTGTTCGGGTCAAGCTCGTCGCCGGCGATCTGTTCGCGGACGAACCGGTCGTAGGGTTTGTCCTGGTTGAACGAGCGGACCACGTAATCGCGATACCGCCAAGCGTTACCGCGCTCGTAGTCGTTCGCAAAGCCGGACGAATCCGCGTAGCGCACGACGTCGAGCCAGTGCTGCGCCATGCGCTCGCCGTAGTGCGGCGACCCGAGCAGGCGCTCCACAACTTTCACGAAGGCTTGCGCATCGGGCAGCGGATCCTTCACGAAGGTGTCCACGTCCTCCGGCTTCGGCGGCAGGCCCGTGAGATCAAATGTGGCGCGGCGAATCAGCGTCCGGCGATCTGCGGCAAGGCCAGGCTGGAGACCGGCCGGCAGCTTCGCGAGGATGAAGGCGTCGATCGGATTTGCAGGCGAGTGATCAGTAGTCAGTGCATCAGTATTCAGTTTGGTTTTCTCTCCGCGCACCTCCGTGTTCCAACCACTGATCACTGAATACTGTTTGCCGATCATCGGCACCAAGGGCTTCCTCACCGGCTGATAAGCCCAGAGCGCTTCGGGCTTGTATTTCCGATTTGTCCACTCCGGCGAAAGGCCGCCGGATGTTTTGACCGCAACGCCATCCTCCGCCGACCACTTTTTCGCATTGGTCTCCACGAGTTGCTTTGCGCGCGTATCGTCAGGCCAGGAACCGCCACGTGTGACCCAGTCCTTAATCCACTGGATTTGCTCGAGGTTGAGCTTGTCCGCCTCTTTCGGCGGCATGGGTTCCCAATCGGCGTTCGTGCGAGCGACCGCGAGATAGAGGGGGCTTGTCTCCGGCTTGCCTGCGACCAGGGCCGGCTTCCCACTGTCGCCACCTTTCATCGCGCCCGAGAACGTGCGCAGGTCCAGTCCACCTTTGATTTTCTTTTCGTCATTGCCATGGCAGGCAAGGCATTTCTCACGCAAGAGCGGCGCGATGCGCCGGACGAAAAGCAGTTCGGGGGTGTCCTCGGCGGCGTCCGCCGAAATCAGCGGAGCCACGCCAGTAGGAACCACCAAACACACGAACACGAAAACCGAAGCGCTTGGAGAGCGCGACTTGCTCATCCGGCGACTGCGCGGGCTTTCCGGCTGAAGACCCCTGCCTTTCGTGTGTTTCGTATTTTTCGTGGTTTGAACTCCAGGATTTGGGTTCACGTCAACCCATATCCGGTGAAGGCGCGGGTTGGCTCATGAAGTAGCTTAAATGGAGAATCAGACTGGTTCAAGATTGGAAGGAGCGGAGAGCCGGTTCGGAGTTTACTCGCCAGCGCGCTCCACCCGAAGGCGGCCCGCCCGCGGCCTGCCGGACGTGGCCGGCGTTGTCGGCATACGTGGAAATCGGCGACCTGGCAGGGACGGATTCCACTCGTCCCTGACTTACCTGGGCGCTGCGAGGAACAGGACCAGGGACGCTGTGGAACGCGTCCTTACCCGGTCATGGGCGCAAAGTCTGATCATGGGATCGCGGAGGCGTTCCCGGAATAAACCAGACAACGACGAGGCCCAGGGCGTAAACCAAACTCGTCGCCGCGCCCATCTTGGCAATATCTCCTTGGAAGAGTGCGCTCAAGGCGGTCGAGGACAACAAGGCTGCGGCAGAAACAATGCGGCCAAAGTTGTAGGTCACGCCCGCGCCGGTCGCGCGAACACGAGTGGGAAAAAGTTCGGGCAAGAAGTACGGGAGCCAGCCAAAAAAACTCGTGCTCACCAGGCCCAACGCAAAAGTCGCCCACAAAAACTCGGCCCGCGTCGGCGTCAGTGTCAAAAAGATGTATCCGCTTAATGTCAGCGACCCGAGGCTGATGAGAAAATAGCTTCGCCGCCGGCCCAATCGACTGGCCAACCAGCCGCCCATCAAAGAGCCGATGACGGCGCCGAGCGCCTGGAGGGTCTGTGTGGACGCTTTCAATCCGGGCAGTCCTTGGAGTTCGCCGACTTGCCCGGCCCAGGGCACAAGTCGCTGGCCCGAGGCCCAGCCGCCTAGAAGCGGGATTGTTCCGAGAGCGATTCCAAGCAGTGTCCAGCGTAGGAGCGGCGGACGGAAGACCTCGGCGACTGGCGCGGCTGCCGCGGCTGCCGGCGCTTGTTTCTCGATAAGCCATTGCGGGGATTCGGGCACACACCAAAGGACAAACGCGCCGAGAAACACCGGAGTTCCACCAAGCAACAAAACCCAGCGCCAGGATTCACGCGTGATCGGGTGATAAAGCATGATCAGGCCGAGAATGAGGAATCCGACATTCGCCGCCGCGCCGATCAATCCGGCCAGCACGGGACGCGACACGCTTGGCCAGGCTTCAGTCACCAGCGCCACGCCGCAAGGCCACATTCCACCTATGCCCAGGCAGGCAAGAAAGCGCAGCGCCAGCAATTGTTCGGGACTCGTCACGAAATAACTCAGCGCGGTAATGATCGAGTAACAAAGAATGCTCAGGCCCATTGCTTTCACTCGGCCGGCGCGATCTGCCAGCCAGCCCAAAACGACCCCGCCCAACGCTGCGCCCATGAGAAATGCCGCGATCAACCAGGAAAGCCATTGGTCCGCGCGTGTTTCAAAGTGCACGATCCGCTCCGCGCCGCTGGCCGTGGGACTTTGACTTGCGGTAAGGAAATCCTGGATCGCCGGACGCGTGGCGGGGATCATCAGCGACATTTCCATGCCAGCGAACATCCATCCCAAAAAGACCGTCACCAACACCAAGTATCGGGCTCGAACGTTGAGGGCACCAGGTTGTTCGGGTGGGGAGTCCACGTCAGGTGAGCATCTTGATGAACTGCCGCAGCAACTCCGTATTGTCTTGGTAGCCTCGCGCGGTCACGAGCAAACCATCGACCACCACGGGTTCGTTCACGTAAGTTGCTCCGCCTTGCTCGGCGTCCATCGCGCACTTTGGCACGGTGGTCACGCGTTTGCCTCGAATGCAATCGGCCGCGGTCAGAATTTCGATCCCGTGACAAAGGCAAGCGATAGGCTTTCCCGCCTTCCAAATTTCACGCGTGACGCGGCAAAGGTCTTTGTCGTAGCGGATGTATTCCGGAGCGCGCCCGCCCGAAATGAACAGGCCCGCAAAATCTTCCGAGCGCAGGTCGCGAAATGCCACCGACGCTTTCAAATGGTAACCCGGCCGTTCCTGTGTGATGTCCCACGGCACATCCGGGTTCGGAGGGATTTCGTGAAGCACCGTGTGATAAAGCCGCGCCTCCGGTCCGGCGACGACGACCTCGAAGCCATCCTCCGGCAGACGATAGTAGGCGTAAAATGTGTCGAGCGCTTCCGTGGCGTCGCCGATGGGCATGAGGATTTTGGGCATAGGGCGGGAGGAGTAATCAGTGTTCAGTTGTCACCGCTCCGGGGAGCGCACGCGCCTCGCGTGCTGTGGTCGGCGCCCTCGCCGACCACCAGGCACGGTCGAACAAGTTCGTCATTAAATGTTCTGAGCGACGCGTCCATTTCGACCGGCGAGCGCCAGTCGAAAACACGCGCCTGCGCCGCCGGAGCGGCTTCGTTGTCGCGAAGGCGCGAGGGCGCGTGAGCCTTCCCGAAGCCTGGGAACGATAAAAGCAAATCTGGCACGCCTTCGATTCGATCAATCGCCGATGCCGTAACGAGCGGCCAGCCGCTTCAAAAAATCCGCTGTGGCCTTTGCGGATTCACCTGGCGCTTCTCCTGCGCCGCCCGCCTGGTGCACAGTCACAGTGCCGCGATACCCCAGAGCGGCCAGGCCCTGGAACACGCGGTCAAAGTCAATCCCGCCCTGGGCGTGGATCGGAATCAGGTCGAACGGGACCGGTCCCCGGCACCAGGTGTTCAACTTCATCTTCCCGTCCGGTTTCAACGCCTGGTTTTGGAGATAGACGTTGAAAATCCATGGCGCGAGCCGCTGGATTGTTTTCGGTCCGTAGTCCTGCCCGCACAATTCCAAATTCGCCGGTTCGTAAATCAGGCCGAAGTTGGGCCGGTCGATACATCGCAGAGTCCGCTCGATACCATCGACCGTCTCAAAAAGGCTTTGCGTGTGGCATTGATGAACGAGCTTCAGGCCGCGTCCCGCCGCTTCGTCCGCCGCGCGCTGCGACCATTCGATGTCTTCGTCTTTCTTCAGCGCGACCCGAATGAGCGGGGCCTTCAGCGCCGCGGCCAATTCGAGGAATGGACCGATGTTGCGCAAACAATCCGGGCCGCGGTCGTTGTTATACACAACGTCAAAATTGCCGGTCACCATGCTGACGGACAATCCGCGCGCTTGCAGAACGCCGGCCACTCTTGCCACGGCATCCGGTGCGGAATGCACTCCGACTTGCGACCCGCGCATGCAAAGCGCTTGATAACCCGCGGCGACCGCCAAATCCGCGAGCGCTTCCAGGCTCATCGACGCTTTTTCTTTGGAACTGAATTCCTCGGCAATGCGGACGGATAAGGACAGGTTCATGGAGTCGGCGCTATTTCCGGTCAATTCCGGCCTTCTGTCAATGGCCGCGTCGGCGCCTGGCAGAAATTCGGCGGCTACCGATTGCCAACGGTGACAGGGCGGAGTGCAACTCGGATTCGTTGCCTTTTGTGAAATCCTGCCCTGCCGCTGTTTAGCGCACAGTCTCGCCGCGAGCCTGATCTTCTGTCCTTCCGACACGCTCAGCTTCGCGAGGATTGTTCAACCGCGGATTTGGCGAATGGGCGCGGATGACATTGTCTGGAAACCGCACATCCTGTCGCGACGGCCTCTCAGTTCACGGCTGCCTACTCTTTCTCCGGCACTTCAATCACGTCGCCCTCCCGGAGCCAGAAGCTCCGGGAAGGGTCGAAGAGGTTGACGATCGTCTCTTGGGCTTGTTTGGTGTTCGGATCGGCGCGGAGAACTCTCACGCGAGTCAAGTCCGAGGAAGTCCTGTGAACACTCGCCGCGCGCAACACTTCGTCTAATCGAAAACTCGTGACGGAAAACGGCGAGGGAATTGATCGCCAATCGGGGAATTCTGCATACGGATAAGGCCGTGACGGCAGCAAATCTAGGGCAAGGTCGCGGGAGCCACCGGAGTTCCGGTCCTTCACCACGATCCGGATCGCTCTTCGCAAACATCGGCGCAGTGGCTCGCTCTCCTCAAACGGAAGGCCAGCCCATTTCTCAGGTTTGTGGTCCTTTTCCGGGATTTCAATCATATCGCCCCATTCCAGCACGGTGTCTTTCGAGGAGTCAGCTGATTGAAGCGCTTGCTGCAGATTCACGTGGATTGTCTCGTCGCCGCTTGCAGTGTCCTGTTTCTTTCGGCGAATTTGGATGCGAGAGAAATCGGGGAATTCCAATGGTGGCAGGCCTTGCGTCCCACGGCCGAACCCGGGAGTCTGCGGCAACGAAGGTGTTCCTGCGCCGCCCGACTGCGAGTTCAAGCCCGCAAGTTTGTCTCGATAATAAAGGCCAAGCGCCAGCATCAGTGTGTACTGATTGTCTCGAGGAGCGTCCTTAGAAAACACGACCGAGAAGCTGTCTCCGCGTCCGATCATGATGCTTCGATCACGTTGCGGATACTCGGTCGCGCCGGCCTTGCGGAGCAGTTGGATAATGTCGGAAACAATTTCGTTCGAAGTTGGAACGGCGAATCGCGGGCCGCGAGTGATTTGCGTGCCACGCCGGCTTTGTGCGGATGGTTGCGGGGCGAGCGCTTTGGCGTAGTCGAGCGGTGTTTTGCCGGCCGCATCCGCGGCATTCGGATTCGCTTTGTGCTTCAGAAGTGCCTCGACCGTTTGTCTGCTTCGATTGGAGACTGCCCAATGCAAAGGTGTCTCTCCATTGCCGCGCTCATACACGACATTCGGATCGGCTCCGGCTGCAAGCAACATCTCCATAAGCCTGTCGAGTCGATAGCTGACGGTGATCTGCAGTGCTGTGAGGCCGTCTGGATTACGCTGTTCTAGATTCGGTTTATGCGCGAGGATGATGGACGTCATCTCTTCGGATTTCCTCCACACGGCTCTGATCAGCGGTGAAACTGAATCTTCTGGCGACACCGCGTTGACGTCTGCCCCGCGTTCCAGCAATGCCTTAACAACCGCGGGAGTCGAGTAGGTTACAGCGAGATAAAGGGGGGTCCGTTCTTGCGAGGCGCTGGCGTTGACGTCGGCTTTGTGTGCGATAAGCACTCTCACGAGCGCCTCGCGGCCAGTGAGCGCAGCTAGATGGAGCGAAGTAAACCCATTGCAGGAAACGGAACGGCCAGCCTGTATGACGTTGACGCCTCCGGGGGCTCCGGGTGAAATGGTATCGGGCGGCTGCACTTCCTTATTGATGAATGAGATGATCCTCGCATTCACGTCCGCGCCGTTCTTGAGCAGAATTTCGCTCGTTTCGAGGTTGCCAGATTCAACAGCAGCGTAAAGCGGGGTTCTTCCGGAACTATCGCTCGCGTTAACGTCAGCTTTTTCAGCCAAGAGTAGCGCCGTCATCCGAGGGTTCCCCACGGCCGAAAACAGAGGCGTTTGGCCTCCGTTGCTTCTGGCATTTGGATCCGCGCCCTTTGATTGCAGCGATTCGACTAAAGGTTGCGATTGTCCACGAACCGCAAGGTGTAATGGGCTTTCGCCATCGCTGGTCCGCTTCGCATTCACGTTTGCCTTGTTTGCAATCAGAGCTTCGGCGATGGAGCGAAAACCCTGTCCGATAGCCCAGTGCAAAGCGGTGAGACCTTCGTGATCGAGTGAATTCACATCCACTCCATGCGCTAGCAACAGTTCAACGATCCCGAGGTGGCCTACTTTGGTGGCACGGTGCAGGATGTCTCGGCTAACATCGACATGACTGTCTTCCAAGAGAAATTTCACCACTCGTTTCTGTCCGAACTCTGCAGCCCTTGCCAATGGAGTGCGGGTGTCACCTGGAGTCACGGCATTGATCAGGTCAGGGCTCTCTTTGAGCATTTTTCTGAGTTTTTCAATTTCCTGTGTCTCTACATCAAGAATCGGAACCCCCAACAACCTGGGCTTCGTATCGTCTCCTTTGCCGAGCGCCGTCAGATTTTGCTGGCTCATCTTCGCCAGCACGTCCTGGTCGGGGAACTCGCGCACGATGCGCTGGAATTGGGACGTGGCTTCGTTCGTCTTGCCGAGTTTGCGGTAGCATTCGCCCAGGCGGAAAATCGTCGTCGCCGCGAGCTTGCGCTGGTCGTCGAGCTGTTTGAGGACGGATTGGTAGGCCTGGATGGCGGCGTCCAGGTTGCGATTGGCTTCTTCTTCGAGCAGGCCTTTTTGGAATGCGTCGGTCAACGGGTCGGCGGCGGAGGCGATGCGGAGGGAAGCAGCCAAGATGATAGCCAGAAGGAGGACGGATTGGGTTTTCATAGATCGAAAAGGTCTTGGGTTAGCCGCGAGAGAACCCAGCGCGGCTGCCGCCGCAACCACAAGATACGGATCGGTTCAACGCCGCGCTGGAGTTCAAAGTTCAAGGTTTCAAGTTCCAAGTTGCAGCAGCCGCCGGAAAGTTCTGCCCAAAAAGCAAAAGTCTCTGTGGGATTGTAGTACAAGGCGCACAAAAGCCTCTCTTCGAGCCTTTGCGCCCTTTGCGTTCTGTTGCGGCCCTCGAAATTCCGATTCTGTGTATTCGGCGGTTTGAACTGGCGAGGCGGATTCACAATCTTTTGAACTTCGTTTTTGAGACAGGCAGAATGCCTGTCCTACTTTGCGGCACTCTACGGTTTCCAGGTCGAGCAGTTGTCATGGAATTGCAAAATCGCCCATCGCCGCTATCTCCAATTGCCCATCGCCTCTAGCCCATGGCCGATGGAAAACTGAGTCATGGGACTTTGTCTTCCGGCAATTCGAGCCGGTAGCCCACCCCATGCACCGTCTTGATCCACTGCGGCTGGTCCGGGTTGCGCTCAATTTTGCCGCGCAAGCTGGCGATGTGATTATCGACCGTGCGAGTCGTTGGGAACGCGGTGTAGCCCCAGACCGCGTCCAGGAAGCGCTCGCGGGAGATCGCTTCGCCGGCGCACTCGGCCATGAGGCGCAGCATGGCGAATTCTTTGGCCGTGAGGTGCAGCGGCTTCTTGCCGCGCCAGGCGCGCTGTTGGACGAAATCAATCCGCGCTTCACCCAGAGCCAAAACCGTGAGGGCCACCGCGTGCTTCCGCGTGCGGCGGAGAAGCGCGCGCACCCGCGCGAGCAATTCGTCCGTGCTGAAAGGCTTGACCAGGTAATCGTCCGCGCCGACGTCGAGGCCTTTGACGCGGTCGTCAATCTGGCCCTTCGCGGTCAGCATCAGGACCGGCACCGCGTGGGCCAGCCGGCGCAACTCGGCGCAAAGCGCGAAGCCATCCAGGCGCGGCATCATGATGTCGAGGAGGATCAAGTCGGGTTTCTCGGCGACGGCTCGCCTCAATCCAGCCTCGCCATCGGCGGCCGAGAGGACCCGGTAGCCTTCGGCTTCGAGACAATCCTGGAGCGCCGTGCGCATGGGCCGCTCGTCTTCGATGACGAGGATGCGCTGGTTCAGTTCAAGGTTCAAAGTTCAAGGTTCAAAGTTCGAAGTTCACCGTGGCATCGTAGCGCAGATTTTCAATCTGCCGTATCGCGGAATTGCATTCCGCAGGCTCCGGACCGTCCGAACGCCTTGGAACTTGCCAGCGCTGTGCCGATTGGAAATCGGCGATACAGCAGATTGAAAATCTGCGCTACGAGCTCGCATGGTCTATCCCATCGCCCAAACACAAACAACTGGGCCGAATTGGCAATTCGATGGTGAACCGGCTGCCTTCGCCGACGGCGCTCCGCACGGTCACGCGTCCGCCGTGCGCTTCGACGATGTGTTTCACAATGCTCAGGCCGATGCCGACACCCTGGGTTTCGCGGCGCAACTCCGATCCCAGCCGGTAGAAGCGCTCGAAGATGCGCTCGTGTTCTTCGGTCGGGATGCCTTCGCCGCGGTCTTCGACCCAGAGGGTGAGTCGAGGAGCGTTGGAGCGTTCGGCTTTGTCGGGCTTCGGCGCAGGACTCGGCGTGTGATGCGTGATGCGTGATGCGTGATCCGGGGTTCGTAAAGCGTCATCCGTAAAACGTAGATCTTCCGGTGGCGCATCGGGGTATTCCCAGCCGATGATCACGACAGCGCCTTTCGGGGAGTGTTTGATGGCGTTGTCGATCAGGTTCACGAGGGCTTGCTGGATGGCGCGGCCGTCGAGCGTCGGTGGAGAGTTTCGGGTTTCGCGTTTCGAGTTTTCGTTGACGAGTTCCAGATGAATCTGCCGATCGGCGGCGTAGGGCTCCATCAGTCTCACGGTTTGCCGGATGAGCGCGTTCACATCCGTCGGCTCAAATTCATATTGTTTGCGGCCTTGCTCGATGCGGGAAAAGTCGAGCACGTTTTCAATGAGCGAACTGAGCCGGCGGCACTCCTGAACGATAAACTTGAAATAGTCGCGCTGCTTCGCCTCGTCCTTGACGCGTCCGCTCTCCAGCCCTTCGGCCATCAAACGAACCGACGCAATCGGCGCGCGCAATTCATGCGAGACGCTGGAGACGAAATTGGTTTTCATTTCGTTGAGCCGTTGTTGGTGAGCGAAAGCGCGCCGCGCCGTGATCCAACCCAGCACCGCCACTGCGGCCGCAGACGCGATGACCGCGCCAATCCAAACGGTTCGGATTCGGTGGCGCGCGTAAAAGAGAGCGCTGTGGGCAAGGTGCACCTGGACTTTCAACACCTCAGTGCCTTCCTCCGTCTTTGTCTCGGCCGCGAGCAAGGGCCATTCAGTTTTTTCCGGCACGCTCGGACTGGCTTCCGCGGGAGGCCGCACCGGATGCTCCGGATACCCTTCCTCATACACGTTCAACCCCGCGACGCTGACCGTAACACCGAAGACATCGCTCCGGGTGCTGGCGAGATCGTAGCGGATCCAGGATTGCATCGGCGCCTCTCCCGCTGGGACCGCCACCAGCTTGATGATGTCCGCATCGGCGGCGCTGATCCGCACGACCGCCACCGGCTTGTCCGAGGAAGCAACGAATGCGGCCGGAACGGAGACCGTGCGGTCGCGCCGCCCAACGAGTTCTTTTTTCACGGCCTCGAAAATTTTTCGAGTCGCTTCATGGCGCTCCCAAATGATTCGGTCGTGCGACTGCATCATGATCGACAGAGGCCCGATCGCCGTGGCTTGGTCGGAAACCTCGAGCAATTTCGGGGTGAGCAAAGAGGGCCGATGCACCGCATTGGAAGTGAGTATCTCCCGGGCGATCGCGCGGCCCAGTCCAAGTTGAAACAATCGCAGAAAGGCCAGGTGCTCGAAAGGAAGCCCCGCTTCAGAAAGCTCGGCTGGGATTTCTTTCGTCAGGCTTTGGAAAATTTCGGCGGCGGAATCCAATTGTCCGCGGCGCGCGAGACTGCAACCCAGCGCGAAGCGGGCGGCCGCAGCGAACCGCGGCGGCGGCTTGCTCTCCAGGAAGCGCTGATAACCTGGCGCGGTTTGACTTTCTTGGGGTTCAGCGGAGAGATCCGACTGTTGGACAGCTTCCCACAACCGGGCTTGCTCAGCGTTGAGTTCGGCGGGCACGAGCGGCTGCGGCTCGGGCACGGCTGGATAAGGCGGTGGGAAAACCAGACGTCCTTGCGAATCCATCTCGAAAAAGTAGCCGCGCGGAGCTTGATCGCTGGCCAGGGCGTGAAGGAGCTTCAGGCCGTTGGTGGAAGCCTCCTCGGCGGCGGCCCATTCGAGTGAGATCGTCTGGACCCACCTCCTCGCGAGCTGCTGCGCGCGTTCTTTGGCATCGGCTTCGATCGCGCGGCGGTCCTGTTGCAAGGCGTAGAAGCCGATGACGGCCAGGACGAGGACCGGGAGCAAGATCAGGTAACTTTGCGAGAAGAAGCTCGCCGGACGTGTTGAGAGCCTCACCTTCATTTTCGTGATCCTGTGACTTGTAGCAGATTTTGAAGAACCCGGCAGGAGGATTTGTCATGGATTTGTAAAGTCGGCGCAGATCAGTTTTTGAAAAGGGCCGCAATGGCTGCGGAGCAGCGCCAGAAAGCTGCCCATGGCACAAGCCGTGGGACAAAGGGTTTAAGGATTTGCGCCGGTTCTCCGAATTGGCTGTTGGAATCTTGAATCTGTTTCGAGTTTTGGATTTCAAAATCTTCGCTTCCGTTCGATCCTAGACCATTATGAGCCATGTGCACGCCCACAACCGCCGCGCCTGGGATGCGCGCGTGGAGCGGGAGGATGCGTACACGGCAACGGCGACCGATCAGCAATTCCAAAATCCGCTGGCGGTCATCGATCAATGCGGGTGGCTGGGTGACGTGTCCGGCAAACGCGTGCTTTGCCTGGCGGCGGGCGGCGGCAAACAAAGCGTGCTCTACGCGGCCGCGGGCGCGATCGTCACGACGGTCGATCTCAGCCCGAAAATGCTCGAACTGGATCGCCAGGTCGCGGCGGCGCGCAAACTGAAGGTCGAAACGGTCGAAGCTTCGATGGACGATTTGTCGATGTTTAGAGAATCGAGCTTCGAGCTTGTCGTTCAACCCGTGAGCACGTGCTATGTGCCGGACATCGAGCGCGTGTATCGACAGGTGGCGCGCGTCTTGGTCGTAGGCGGACTTTACATCAGCCAGCACAAACAACCGGTGAATCTTCAGGCGGATGTCGTGCCGTCGGCGCGGGGTTATTTGCTCAACGAGCCGTATCATCGGACCGGGCCGTTGCCGCCGGTGGCAGCGGGCACGGCGAATCGCGAGGCGGGCACGCTGGAGTTTCTGCACCGCTGGGAGCAATTGCTCGGCGGGTTGTGCCGGAACGGATTTGTGATCGAAGACGTTGCTGAGCCAAAGCATGCCGACCCGAAGGCGGCTGCGGGCACATTCGGTCATCGCAGTTGTTTTGTGCCTCCATACATCAAAATCAAGGCGCGGAGGAAAGGCGAAGCGACGTCCCAAGCTGCCATGCGCAAGATATGGATGCCGTAGGCAGTAATTCAGTAATTCAGTAATCAGTAATCAGTTGTCAGTGATCAGTCAAAGAATTCAATCGGCTTCGATTCGAGGGGACGGGACAGGCGTGCGGGGCGACGGGAAAGCCGCGCTTCGCGCTCGATTGCTCGAATGGCATCTGGAGCGGCTACGCGCTTGCCGGCGCTGCCCCCAGATGCAAAAGCCTGTGGTCACGTGTGGCCCGGTTGTGAGCAAAGTGCTGCTGGTCGGCCAGGCGCCGGGAGACAAGGAACCGGTTCTGGGCCGGCCTTTTGCCTGGACCGCAGGCCGAACCCTATTTCGCTGGTTTGAAGAGACGGTTGGGATGACCGAGGCGCAGTTCAGAGCATCGATTTACATGGCGGCGGTATGCCGATGCTTTCCGGGAAAAAAACCGGCGGGCGGCGATCGCGTTCCGTCGAAGGAGGAGGTGCGCCATTGCTCGTCGTGGTTGAGAAGCGAAGTGGAGATTCTGAAGCCCGAATTGGTGATTCCGGTTGGAAAACTGGCCATCGAACAGTTCCTTCCGCACCGCAGGCTGGACGACACCATCGGCCACAAGTTTCGGGCGCATTGCTTTGAGCACACGTTTGACTTGGTGCCGTTGCCCCATCCGTCCGGCGCGTCGCCGTGGCATCGCATTGAACCGGGGAAAAGCTTGCTCCGCCAGGCGCTCACGTTGATCGCGAATCACCCGGCCTTTCGGCGAATCGCATTGGAAATCTCCACAGCGCAGTAACCATTCAGTCTTCGCGTCCATTTGCGTCCATTCGCGGTTCAGTTCCTACAGTCCCAAGAGCAAACCCCGGTTCGCGCAGTTCGAGGCTCCGCCAGCAATACCAGCTTCCGAGAGTCGCAAAGGGCCGCCAGGGGCGGGCGATTTCGTGGCCGGTTTCCTTGTCGGGCAAGTCCGGCAGGCGGTAAAGATTTCGGAGGGCCGTGCGGATGCCCAGGTCCTGGTGCGGAAACACGTCCACGCGGCCCAATGAAAAAATCAAAAACATCTGCGCGGTCCAAACGCCGATGCCTTTGACTTGAACCAATTCAGCGACGACTTCATCGTCCGGCAGCCGGGCGAGCTTCGCCAGGCGCACTCGGCCATCCAGTACTTGATTTGAGAGGTCGGCAAGGTAGGCGCTCTTTTGGGGAGAAAGGCCGGCGTTCCGCAGTTGTGTTGGGGTCAACCGGGTCAGGTTCTCCGGAGTGACACGGCGCGGCGCGAGCAACCGGCGCAGCCTTTCGTTGATCGACCGCGCGGCGCTTCCGGAAATCTGTTGCGCGATAATCGCGCGAACCAAAGAACGAAAGCGATTCCGCTGCAGCTTGAGTCTGAACGGCCCGACCTGATCGATCACGCGCCGGATGACCGGGTCCGCGGCGCGAAGGTGATTCAGGCCGGTTTCGATTTGGCGAGGGTCATGGGCCATTTACCAGGCCTTGATTTCCGTCCATAGCGGCTTGAGGTCGGGATCCGACAGCGCCATGAGTTTGATGCCTGAACGATCGCCCCTGTCCAGGGCGCGCCGGAGCCAGGTGCGGGCGTCTTCGAGCCGGCCCAACTGGCAGGCGTAACAGGAGAGATTGTAGGGAATGGTCGGTTCTTCGGGGAATTGGTCCGCGACCGGCAGCAGCGCCTCCCAGGCCGCTTGCAATCCACCGTCCTGCACACGGCGCAGAGCGTAAGCTTGGTGCAGCCATCCAGAGGAACGGTCCGGCTGCGTTTGAATGAGAGTGCGGGCCACGTCCAGGGCCACTTTCCAGTTTTGCTCGCTGGCGGCGATGAGCCAGTTGACCTGGAGGACATCCGGATGGTTTTGAAACGCCGGGGCAATCCTGGCCAATTCCGCTCGCGCTTCGTTGCAATCTCCCAACTCAATCCAACCAATGGCCGCGGAGAGGAAATGGGTATCGGGCGGTTCCAACTTCGTCATCAGCGCCTACCTTAGCGCGGTCCTCCGGCTGAGACAAGCGGGAGCGAGATTTAGTCGTCCCGCCTCCGTCTTGTTGTCCGCTTGTCCGCTGGAGCGCAGATTTCGCTCTTGAAATGACACCTAAGATCAGGCGAAATATTTGAATTCCGATTGTTCCTATGAATCTCGGTGACATTCTGCAGCGAGACCAAATCGTGACTGACCTGCGGGCTTCCAACCGCTGGGAAGCGATCGATGAACTCCTCGATAATCTTGTGGTCACCGGCAAAATCAAACCCGAGCATCGCCAATCGGTCGCGGCGGTGGTTAAGAAACGTGAAAGTTCGATGAGCACGGGAATCGGATTTGGCATCGGAATCCCCCACGCCTCCACCGATTTGATTTACGAGGTCGTCGGCGCGCTGGGTCGTTCGAGGAAGGGCGTTAATTTTGACGCGCTGGACAACCAACCCGTGAATTTGGTCATGCTGTTTCTGGTTCCACAAGGTCAGTTTCAAAAGCATCTTCACACGTTGGCCAGCATCGCCAAGCTGCTTCACAGGCGGGAATTTCGCCAAGCCCTCGAACTGGCCCAGGATGCGGAAACGATGTACGAGATCATCCGGGAAACTTCGACCGGAAAGTAGTGCGCTTTGACACTGTTTTGGGAACCCGTCCGGCGTTGCTTCCAGAATAATCCATCTGTGTTACCCTACCGCGTTCTCGAGAAACTCTTGCGGCAAGCCGTGCAGGATTGCCTGCCGGAGGCAAACAGCGCAAACGTGCTCGTCAAGCCCTGTGCGGACCCGAAACACGGGGATTATCAAACCGCGTCGCTGATGCCGCTGGCCAAGGAGAGACGATTGAATCCGCGGCAACTCGCGTCAGATGTGGTGGCCCGGTTGCGCCTCCCGAGTTGGGTTCTTCAGGTGGAAATCGCCGGAGCCGGTTTTGTTAACTTCCGCATTAGCGCGGCGATTTTGATGGAATGCCTCAACGCCGCAGCGCGGGGCGAGCACCTCTTTTTTGAGCCAGTTGAACGACCGTTGACGATCGTGATCGACTTCAGTTCTCCAAACGTGGCCAAACCGATGCACGTGGGACATATCCGATCGACGATCCTGGGCGATGGTCTGGCGCGCACCTGCCGGCTCCTCGGTCATCGGGTGATCACGGATAACCACATCGGCGACTGGGGCACGCAATTCGGAAAATTATTGCTTGGATGGAAACAGTCTAGTGATCGAACATCTCTTCAACGCGACGCCCTCGAACAGATGGAACGGATTTACCGAGGGATCAATGCTGCTTGCGAAGCCGACCCAGCGATGTTGGAGAAGGCCCGTCATGAGCTGGTGAAACTTCAAGCTGGCGATTCGGAGAATCTCAAGCTGTGGCGCGAGATGATCGAACGGTCCCAGGCTCAATTCGCCGACATTTATCGCCGGCTCGGAGTCCACTTCGACTACACGCTCGGTGAAAGTTTCTACAATCCCCGGCTCAAATTGGTGGTTCAGGAATTGCAGAACCGGGGCGTGGCCCGCGAAAGCGAAGGCGCGATGGCGGTCTTTTTTGACGACATTCCAGAGTTGAAGGCCCATCCGGCTTTGATCCAAAAAAACGATGGAGCCGCAAATTACATGACGACGGACCTCGCGACGCTGCAATACCGAGTGGAGAATTGGAAACCGGACGAGATTGTCTATGTCACCGACGGCCGCCAACAACTGCATTTCAAGCAACTCTTCACCGTTTTTCGTCGCTGGCGCCCAGATCTACAGCTCAAACTCGCCCACGTATGGTTTGGCGCGATCCTCGGTGAGGATGGCAAACCCTTCAAGACGCGCTCCGGCGACACGATCAAACTGACCGACTTGTTGGACGAGGCCGAGGAACGCGCGTTTCGAGTCGTGTCGGAAAAGAATCCCGGCCTGGACGAACAACAGCGTTATGAGATTGCACGGATTGTCGGAATTGGCGCGATCAAGTACGCGGATCTTCTGCCGAACCGCCAGAGCGATTACACCTTCAGTTGGGATAAAATGCTCGCTCTTAACGGAAACACCGCGCCGTACCTCCTGTATGCCTATGCTCGTATCCGAAGTATTTTCCGGAAGCACGGGGCAGCGACAGATTCCAGCACGGCATCAAACACGCCGATGACCCCCGCAGATCTTTCCGCCGAAGAGGAAGTGATTCTTGTAAAGCACTTGTTGAGTTTTGGCTTGGTGCTGGAGGCCGTGGCAGAAGAATATCGGCCGAATTATCTCTGCAATTATCTGTATGAACTGGCTGGATATTTCGCTCGCTTTTACGAGAACTGCCCAGTCCTGAAGGCCGACGAACCGCAAAAACAAACTCGGCTGCTCATCTGCGACTTGACCAGCAAAGTCTTAAAGCAGGGGCTAAACCTCCTTGGCATCGAGACCGCCGAACAAATGTGAGTTGGCATCGAACCATCGCAGCCAGCAGCGGTATTGACTCACCCGCTTGTCCAATCCCGATCCGAGGTTGGATCTCGCCTTCCCATCACGCGGTCACAGTGGCGCTGGACCGAGAACAATGCGAAAACCAAGATAATTCGCGCGGCGCGTGGGCAAGACATTGTTGCGATATGCCGAGCGGCATGAAGAAGCTCTGTAATCCCAGCCCCCTCCGCGGAACACGCGGCTGACACCCAAGACAGGGCCCGTCGGTTTCACAGTCGAGCCTCCCGGATAGGTGTCCCGATACCAGTCGAGGCACCATTCCCAAACATTCCCGTACATGTCGTGCAATCCAAAAAGATTGGGGTTCTTTCCCCCAACTGGATGGGTGGTGCCGCTACCATTTGCAGCGTACCATGCATAATCAGCGAGTTGGCTGTAATCGAGATCGTCTCCGTGGCTGTAGCGCGTCGTTGTGCCGGCGCGGCAAGCGTATTCGAACTCGGCTTCGGTCGGCAAACGATAGACATATCCCAATGGCAAACGGCCCGCGGCAAATTCTGTTTGAGTCAGTCGCGCGCAGTAAGCGACCGCGTCTTCCCAGCTTACCTGATCAACCGGCCTCGACGGATCGCCCTTAAACCAACTGGGATTGGTGCCGACAATCCTTTCGTACTCCTCCTGCGTCACTTCGAATTTGCCCATCCAAAATCCGGACGGAAAAGTCACCTGAGTCAGGGGATCCTCGTCCAGATCGCGGTCCTTTTCATCCGGCGGGCTGCCCATGACAAAAGTGCCTGGCCGGATCCAAACCATGTTGGGCAAAGGAACGATATCGACAGCCTCAACGCGGAAAAACACTTCGGGCGTTTCCGATGGATCAATTTCAGCGACTGCCCGGCTGCCGGTCCCATCGACCAGATCGCTGAAATTCTCCCAGCGCATCAAATCAAGAGATGCATAAGCTTGGTACCGCCGTCCGACGACGGTTGGAAAACTGAGGAAAACTTGACCGTTGGCGCCCCGCTCCATTCTCGACACGATCGGAGCAAACGCGGGCCGAGGCTCAACCTTAAAGAACGCGCTTCGACGCGTTGGCTCGGCGTACTCAATCGTGATGGACTGATTGGCACCTTGAATGATGTTCCCAAGGAAATCCCATGCCTTGAGATCATGGCTGACGTAGAGCTGATAACGCTGGTCGGCTTTGCGAGGCAAGGTCAGTTTAACCTTCGATCCTTCGGCCCTCTCGATCTTGAGAGGGACATCCGTTAGAAGCGGTGTCTCTGCCGCGTTGACGGCGCGAGCGGCAACAAGAATACAACCCATCAACAACAAGACTCTGGCGCGAATCATAGAAAAGAATTACGAGCAAACCGCGTTCCAGTGAAGCACCATTTATTCACTTCAATGGTGCGGTCGCGTGTGGGCGAACGAGGGTTGGTTATCGCCGCATGAATCTTTCCAGGCACTCGAAAAGTGCAGCAGAGTTTTCTAAATGAAGAAGTTCGCTGTCTTTGGACAAATGGCCAAATCCCGACCCGTAGGCAGGACCATTGACCACGCAGGCGTCGGTTTGGCTCTCAACGAACTGGG
Source organism: Verrucomicrobiota bacterium (assembly GCA_016190065.1). Taxonomy (GTDB): domain Bacteria; phylum Verrucomicrobiota; class Verrucomicrobiia; order Limisphaerales; family SIBE01; genus VHCZ01. The sequence continues at coordinate 3,119 of JACPRI010000020.1, read as the reverse complement.
TTCGAGCTCGATCAACCGCGGTCGATCGAGTGCCGTCCACTTCATATTTCCAGCCAACCAGCCACGCGTCCGGGAACCAACCGCGAAGCCGGTTAATGAGCTTTGGGACAGGCAACAGTTCTGCAACCAGCGGGGCCTCACGGGTGGAAAACTTGCCCCTGCTGATTTCGTGCAATTCACCGCTCGACGAGCGTCTCCAGACTTTGCCAAAACCGAAATCGTTCACCGCCGCGGCATGGAAGACAGCGTCCATTCGCGTCGAAGCTAACGATTCGAGGTGCCGTTCCAGATCGGACGCCGTGCCGAATTCGATGACGCGGGCGGCCTTGCTTGCTGTCCGGAACGTCGAACTGCTTCCCCTCAACAGAACCACCTCATGGCCCTGGTCCACGAGGTAATCCGCCAATTGAGTGCCTAATCTCCCGGTGGAAAAGTTAGTGAGTCTTCGCACTGTGTCCAACGGCTCAAACGTCGGTCCGGCGGTGACAGCGCAATTCATGACCCAGCCAGTGCGTTCGCCGACGCACTCGACGATCTCTCAGGCGTGGACTTCCTTTTCCTTCACCGCGACCGCGCCTTTACCGATCCGCTTCCGCAGATAAGTCAGTTTCGCCCGCCGGACCGAGCCTTTACGCTCAATCTCGATCCGTTCCACGCGCGGAGAATGCATGGGAAAAACGCGCTCGACTCCTTCGCCGTAACTGATGCGACGCACTGTGAAAGTGGAATTCAAGCCGCGGCCGCGACGACCAATTACGACGCCGGAAAACACCTGGATGCGCTCCTTGTCGCCTTCGATGACTTTCGTGTGGACCCGGACGGAGTCACCGACCCCAAAGTCCACTGGTTCCTTGCGGAATTGCTCTGATTCAATCTTCTCAAATATGGCTTGGCTCATAATTCAGTTTGTGTCGTGCTCTGCGTTCGGTCGCTGTGGATCAGCAAATCAGGGCGTCGTTGCCGGGTGCGGGCCTTGGCTTGTTCGCATCGCCATCTTTCAATTTCGGCATGATTCCCAGACAGCAAAACTTCTGGGACCTGCATGCCGCGAAAGTTTGCGGGCCGCGTGTATTGAGGATATTCCAACAGCCCGTGGTTGAACGACTCTTCATGCACGCTTTCGCCGTCACCCAGCGCGCCAGGCAGCAGTCTTGTCACAGCATCGATAATCACCATTGCTGGCAACGCTCCGTTTGTCAGAACGTAATCGCCTATCGAAAGTTCGTCGTCAGCAAGGTATTCCCTGACCCGCTCATCGAATCCTTCATAGCTGCCGCAGACAAGCAACAAATGATCGCATCGCGCCAAATCCTGGGCTATGTATTGAGTCAGCTTTCGGCCGCTTGGCGCAAGAAGAATCACACGAGAATTCTCACCCGCCAAACTGGCCACCGCTTCAAAGATTGGTTCGGGCTTCAGCAGCATCCCAGGACCGCCTCCAAAAGGCTTGTCATCGACCGTCCGGTGTCGGTCATGGGTGTAATCCCGAAGATTATGGATTCGCAGATCAAGCAGACCGCGATTCCGAGCACGCTTGATGATGCTTTCTTCGAGTGGCCCGGAGAACATGGCCGGAAATAAGGTCAGCACGTCAATCTTCATATCGATTTGGGGAGCGCCGGCAATCGGAATCAGGAAAAGCAGCGCAGGAAAGCGGAACTCGCACGCTTGCCCGCGGAGATCAGTCTTCCGGTCGCTCTTCGACGATCTCAACTGTACATCGAAGACCTTTCCGGGTCCCTCCAACTTGGACGAGTGATCGAATCGCGTGGATCGTTCCACCTTGCCGACCGATGATTTTCCCGACATCGGTCGGGTGAAGACGGAGTTCGTAAACCGTTAATCCATTGCGGTCCACAGGCGTGATCACGACCGCGTCCTGGCGGTCCACTAATCCTTTCACCACATATTCCAGAAAGGCTTGCATAAGACGCCGCCCACTATTGTCAACCCACTGGCGCAGCCTTCCTCGCCTTCTTCAAGAAACTGGCGACCGTGTCGGTTGGTTGGGCTCCTCTGCTGATCCAGTACTCCGCGCGCTCCAGATTGAGAACGAAGTTGTCCTGTCGTTTCAGTGGCTGATAACTCCCAATTTCCTCGATGAATTTTCCGTCGCGAGGACTTCGATTGTCGGCGATCACAATGCGGTACGCCGGTGTGTTCTTTGTTCCAATGCGCTTCAAACGAATTCGTACTGCCATAACAAATCAAGTGCGTGATGCGGGTTGCCGCCGCGGATGTTGGCCTTGAACAACCGCACGGTATTCCCCAAAAAGAAATGGAGACTAGTCTCGGCCTAGCGTGTTAGCAAGTCCTCATTTCCTTCTTTCCTTCTTTTCCTTTCTTCCCTTTCTTCGCTCGAAAACGGTGAGTTTCTCAATCAGGGCGAAGAATAGAGCAAGGAGGATCGAATCTCGTGGCCTCGTCGAAAGCCCGATGAAGGCATTCGGCTTCAAAATAAAGAATCTGGCGGCAACCTACTCTCGCACAAGCTATACATGTACTACCATCGGCAATGCTGAGTTTGACGGCCGTGTTCGGAATGGGAACGGGTCGGACCACAGCTTTATGGCCACCAAAAAAGTCTCGCTCGGTTAAATGGTCAAAACTGCCTAAATCGCACGTGCGGATTCCATTTAACTCTTCAAAGAGCAGATTCTCTGAAAACTACACACAGGGCATTGGGGATTTTACTATTCGCGAGTTTGAAAATCGCTTACCTAATCAGAGGAAGAAACCCTAGGTCCTATGAATGGCCCTAGCTGTTTCAAGGGATCTGAATGGGAAAAGCGATCAAGCCTCACGACCGATTAGTACTGGTCGGCTAAAAGCCTTACGGCTCGTACACGTCCAGCCTATCAACCCGGTAGTCTTCCGGGGGTCTTTAGGGACCTTGCGGTCCGGGAAACCATATCTTGGGATGAGCTTGGCACTTAGATGCTTTCAGCGCTTATCTCTTCCGCACATGGCTACGCAGCGCTGCCCCTGACGGAACAACTGCCACACCAGAAGTGCGTCATTCTCGGTCCTCTCGTACTAAAGAATGAACCCCTCAAGTTTCCTGCGCCCACAGTGGATAAGGACCGAACTGTCTCACGACGTTCTGAACCCAGCTCGCG
>JACPRI010000178.1 GCA_016190065.1 Verrucomicrobiota bacterium | reverse complement strand
GAAGTTGGGATAGCCTTTCTTGGCGCCAATCACCGCGGGCACTCCGAAAATGTTGATGCCGAAAAGCGGCGTGTTGGTGGGGATATTCGGGGCCAGGGCCACGTCCTGTGCGGTCATCCAATTGTTGAACAGGAGATTCGTTCCCTTCTCTTCGACGTAACCATGGATGATGACATTGGTGGAAGTCTTGACGAAGTAAGGGCGGAACACGGAGGGATAATCGTGGACATTGGTCGTCCCTGCCTGGCCCAAAGTGCGCGTGGTGGTGGCGTCATACAGATTGGCCGCGACCTGGAGCAACCGATGCGTCGTGGCGGAGTACTCATTGTTCGTCATGTAGAACGGCACGCCGTTGGTCGGCCCGGAGTAATGAAGTTGAATATTGTTCAGGCCAAAATTCGTTCGAACCGGAGTATTGCCCATCAGGAAATGCGTGAAGGATCCCGGCAATGACTCGGAAGTGTTAACCGATAACGGGCCGACGGCCTCGAGAAGCTGGCCGGATGGCGTGACGACGAGCGTATTGGTCGCGTCGCTCCGGCGGAGGTTCGCGCGCAGCAAGCGGTCCGCGGCCTGACTGAAGAAGGCGATCGGATTTGTCGCGCCCAAAAGTGCATTGCCTGGAATCACCGGATCCCAGGGAATGAAATTAGAAAGCCCGTCCGGACGGTCGTTTCGATAGTTGAGATGAAGCTTGTTCGTCGCGTACATCCGAAAATCCGCGCCGTAGAGCCGGTTGGATGCCGCGGGGGTCGAATCGGTCCCCATCTGCGCCAGATAACGGTAAAATGTGTAACGGTCGTAGGACAAAAACGCGTTCGTCATCGGCGAAATGAGGCGATTCGTAAAGAGCGCCGACGAAACGCGTGAAGTGGGATCGGGATCAGGATCTGGATTAAAAACTTCCTGCACGTCATAATAAAGTTGCGGGTTCGAACTGCCGGGCCAGGGTCTTCCGGGTTGGTCGCCAAGCGGACCGAAATCCAGGTTTTTGGGGGAGGTGTTCAGAAGCAGCGGGCCGTCGCCATAATCGTCCAAGCCGTCTGTCCTGAATGCTAAGGCCGCAAATGGGCCGAGCGCCAGGTTGGCGACAGGAAGTTGGTAAGAGATTGGCAAGTTCGGTCTCTCGTCACGATACCGATAGCGCAGCAATGTCCGGGCATCGTCAAATGATGTCCCCGTATTCGCAACCAGAGCCGCGGGACGATAGAGGTAATCTCGCCAGGAGTTGGTGTTGAGATCGCGGAGAAAGCCCGCCAGATTGAGTTCCCACGAGCCCAGACCCGTATTTCGGCTGAAGCCGTCGGCCAGAAGGCTCGGGTTGTTCAACGATTTGACGCTGTTGTGGATGTAATTCAGGTCGAGCGTCTTTCCCGCCGGCAGCACCAGATAGCAGTATCGCCCGACGAACAAATTGGAATCCGAGTGCGGTCGTTCCGGCCGCTCCAGCACCCCGATCCACTCCGGATCGCCGACGAAATGCGACCACACCGCGCTTGCGGGATCGGTCGTAAACCCGTTGGTGGAGACGAATTCGCCGGGCCGGTTGCCGATCATCGGGAGCAGGCCGTTCGTTTCGAATCGGCCGTTGCGGTTGAGATCCAGATAGAACCTGAATTCGTTCGATCCGAGCCGATTGGTCGGGACGAACACCGGCGGCCGCGGATCAAATTGGAGGTTGGCCAGATTGCGCAGTTGGTCGTCGAGATTCGCCAGGGGCCGGCCATTGGCGTAGGTGTAGCCGATATTGGCGAGCGAAGCGGAACCGGGTTGGAATCCGTTCGGGTTGATGAAATTTGTCGAGACGATCAAATCGTAGCTGTAAGGATTGGTTGTGGCGAGAATCCGCGCGATGGTTTCCGACACGGCGCGGGCGGTGCCCGCTTCCGCCATCAATCGCGAGTCCGTTTGTTGATTGGTGACGGTGACAGAGATTTTCTCGCGGCGGCTGACGGCGAGAAACACCACGGCCATGAGCGTCACCAGCGACAGCATGATCAAGGTGATGACGAGGGCCACGCCGTGCTGCGCGCTTCTGCGGATTGCAGGCCGATCGGTGAGTCTCGGGGCTTGGTGTACGTGATCGCGCTCTTCCCCCTCACCCTGTCCCTCTCCCTCAGGGAGAGGGAATCCTCTCTGAATGGTGCCGCGGAACGGCGAGCCACCGGCATTATGTCGAGGCTGCATGCGATTCTCCCTCTCCCCAGGGGAGAGGGCCGAGGTGAGGGGAAAGGGAGTGTGCCGCTGGCTGGAGCGGAGGAAACGGAGATTGCGATTTGAAAAGTTCATGGCCATGCGGTTCGGATGGGGATTCGTTGTCGGAACAAGTGGACCTTGTTCGCGCGTTTCCTGAGGAAGTCCTGCGCGACGCTCGCTGAGGCCAGCCTCATCGAATCATACTGAACCAGAGTGTCAGGTTCGACCACGCCGAACTCCAGTTCCAAATACGCCGGCAGCGCGTTGCTCAGGAAAATCAATTTCGTTTGCCGCGCGACGTCCTCGCGCAGAATCACATTGTTGGCGCCGACCGGAAGCGATGCCTGCCGCAGCGACTGCCTCAAGACGCGATATTGCGGATGGAAAAAGTTTGTCGTTTCGACTCCGATCCGCCGTCCTTGCGGATCAAACGCGAGCAAACGCAGGTGAATCACTCCGTCCGCCACGCGATGGAAATTGGTGGAGAGCAAACCAGTCGCGCGATTGGTCGGGTCCGCCGTGAAATAGGCTCCGCTGAGATTGTTCGCTGAGATGAACCGATAGTTGGTCGAGACCGTGAAGCGGTAGAGCGTGCCCACGCCGTTTTGCGCGCCGATCACTCGGTAGCCTGTGCCGACCCACGTGTTCGTGCGGCGGCTCAGGAAGAACAGCTCTTGAAGAACGTTGGTGCGCAGCGGCTGCTGTTCGTCCAGGTCCGACTGGACCACGGGAGCGATCGCCGGTGTGGAGCCAATGAAAACGGATCCGGCGTAAAGATTGGTTGCGCCGGCAACCCCGGTCGCCGTGACCTGCTCCAGTTCGCGGCCGATCATGTCCAGTGCGGCGCGCCCGGCTTCGAGCACATCAACCTGAGTGATGCTTCCACGCAGCGCTTTCTGCGTTTGATTGAACATGTGATAGAGCGCATAGACGATCAGGGACATGATCGACACCGCCACGAGCAGTTCCATGACGGTGAAGGCAAAGGAATGAACTCGGCCGAGAAGGTGAAAGCGACCAGGCGCCTCCTCGTAGCGCAGATTTTCAATCTGCTGTATCGCAGAATTGTATTCTGCAGGCCGCCCACAAGTTCGAAAGCCCTGGGACGGGCCGGCGCCTTGCCGATTGCAAATCGGCGATATGGCAGAGTGCAACTCTGCGCTACGCGTTTGGCCCGCGCCGAATCGGAGTTCGGCGCTCCGGTTCACCGGCCTCTTCCACGCTCGATTGGGGAATTGTGTTTTCATTAGAATCCGGCCACGAGCGCGTTCGTGGCAAACGCGTTGGGTTCAAACCAGTAAAACGAATAACGAGACCGGGGCGGCGTGAAAGGCCTCAACTCTCCGCTCACCAGCGTGCGGAACGATTTTCGGCTCCGGCCCGTCTCCCAATTCTGGCCCTTTTGGTACAAAGGCCAGCGCAGGGTCAGACGCACATCGTACAGGTTGTTCAGCAGGTTTGTCGCAATGGAAAACTCGTTCGACCGGCCGGAGATCCAGCCCGGTGGGCGGTTGATGAACGGCATCACTTCCGACCGCACCAGGTAGCGAAACGCCAGTTGGTCGTTCAATCGGCTCTTTTCTCCGGCGACCCCCGTGATCGCTCGCACGTGAGCTTCGACAGCGTTGGAGCGGGTCGATCCGTCCGGCATGCGCTCGAATTTCGGGGTGCTCAAGAGCCCGATAATCTGCAGGCCGTTGGTCAGGCGATTGGGCACGTTGGCCGCGGTGGTATTGGTGAATGAGATGGAATTGAGCCGCCCATAACGCACCGTCACCGATTCGACGTAGTTGGTCAGATCGTCCACGCCTTTCGAGCCGGTCCGGATCGCCTCCAGCAGATACAGGCCGTCCTGGTTGATGACCGTTTCTTCGCGGTTCTCTTGCTGCACCTTCACTCCGGCGGGCAACACGCCGATGATGGCGACGAGCGCGAAGGCGATGATCGCCAGGCTCAGCGCGATCTCGACCATGGTGAAGCCGGCGCGACTCGGAGCCGCATTTGTCGTAGCGCAGATTTGTAATCTGCCGTGTCGAATTGCATTCTGCGGGCTGCCGAAAAGCTCGAAGCCTCTGGAACTGGCCGGCGCGCTGCCGATTGCAAATCGTCGATACGGCGCAGCGCGGTCGAACCGCAACTGAAACGGTGCGCGGCCTTCCAGGCCGCAGCGGGTGCGTCCCGAAGATGGCTCCGGAAGAATTTCGCGCGTCACGGGAATCTGGAGCTGCTGTGGCCTGGAAGGCCGCGCGCCAAACAAATCGTCGCAGCCTGCGACGATTTCGGGCGATACTGATAG
>JACPRI010000155.1 GCA_016190065.1 Verrucomicrobiota bacterium | reverse complement strand
GACGGCCTTTATCTTTCCCCCATCCCGGCTCCAACGGAGGACGAATTGCAAGCGGTCATCCGAGCCGCCGGCGGACCCTCGGCCCGCGAGCCGAAAGATGGCGCCAGCAAGGTCAAACGTGCCATCCAAGCCGTTCGCCGACGAGGCCGATGAAGGCCGTGTTGGACACCGGCGTTGTTGTGGCGGGGATCTTCTGGAAATCCGAACCGCATCGCTGTCTGGTGGCGTTCGCGCGGCGCAAATATTCGCTGGCCCTGACGGAGGTCGTATTTGCCGAGTATGCAAGAGTCGCGTGGCGGCTAAAGCGGCGGGAGGACCTCACGGTCAATCCAGAGCCGTGGCTCAACTTCATCCGGGACAAGGCGAGGTTTTTCCTGCCAACGCCGCTGAATAGACCGGTTTGTCGCGATCGAAAAGACGATCCATTTATCGAATGTGCCTTAGGCAGTGGCGCAGGAATCCTGGTCAGTCGCGATGAAGATTTATTGGCCCTCGAACGACCATTCGGGATCGAGATCATGACTCCACGCCGGTTCCTTTCTCGGTTGAAGGCGGTGACCCAAGCACGGTGATACGTAGGCGCTCCCGACAGGCATCAGCTTGAGGCGACGGGGTGAAGGACCGCGGTGACCAGGTTGTTTCAGGTCGCAGGGAGACATGCCTTATTCAAGCTCAGCCGTGGATGGGAGGAGTCGGAGTTGGGGAAGCGAAGGAAGATTATCCGATAGCCGGGACTGACGCCTTTCTGACGCCTTTCCATCCGCGTTCGAGTTCACTTTTCGGGCGCGTGGAGAGTTGCGCCTTGGGGCCAGTTCGCGCCTTGCGCGATCCAGCCGCTGAGTTTCGTGATCTCGTCCTTGGTCAGCGCGGGGAATTTTCCGCGCTTCGCCACGGGCGGCATTTCGAGATCCTCCACCTGGTCCTGCACGAAGTGAATCAGTTGGCCGGCGTCGGGTTTGCCGGGAACAACTGCAGGCTCGCCGCGATTGCCGCCTTTGAGCAGAGACGCGCGATCGCTCATCGTGAAACCGCCCTTGGGCTTTTCGCCGCTGTGACACGCCACGCAGGAACGTTCGAGCAAGGGCTGGATGTCGCGCGTGAACTCGACCGGCCCATTGAACCTGGGAGCGCTGGCATCCGTGCCGGCGAGCGGCGCAGGCTTGGAAACGCCGTCAAGGATGCCGGCGGTCCCTGGCGTCTGCTTCGGATCCAGCGACGTGGCCAGTGCCATCACGGCCCAGCTTGTCCCGGCGCTCGAAATCCAGCCGTCCTTGCCGTGGGGGAAGCCGCTGTGCATGGGCGGTTGGAAGGGATGCGTGCGGGTGCGCACATGCCAGGTGCCATCCGGGAGCTGTGTGCGCAGCAGGAAATCAACGCCGCGGCGCAGCGCGGGATCACCGGAGGGAATTCCTCCACCTTCCATTAAGGCGTAGAGCGACTGACCCGTGCCGTAGGCGTCGCTGTCCAAACCGGCCAACTGGCCCCAACCGCCGTCGGCGCGTTGCTGGCGGATCAGTTCCTCCGCGAGCTTCTTCAATGTGCCGGGTTTCTCGCCGGCCCACGCGAGACCGAGCAGTTGATGGACACGTTCTTCGTTGGTTTCCGCGCGAGCTTTCGCCAACCAGGCGCGCGCGCGTTTCACGCGCGAATCCAGTTCCTGCCGAAGCGCCGGGATGGGGTAAGACTGGATGGAATACACGGCCTGCGCCGTGGCGGTGATGTCGCTCGCCTGGATAGGCGGGCGCGGAAGATTCCAACTCCAGTGGCCGTCCGGGTGTTGAATGGTGGCGAGCTGGTGAACCATGGAATCCGTCACCTCAGACGCCGGCTGGTGCTGAAGGCTTAGATCCAGCGAGACGTAGCCATCAAAGATCGCGGGTTCGGGATGAAAGGTGGTTTGCCAGTCCATCTCCAGAATGTTGTGCTCCTGTCCGGGTAGCTTGAAGTGGTCGGAGAAAAAACTCCTGATCACGAGTTCGACCTGATGACGAGTCACCTCCCGGTCGGTCGCGAAGTGGCGAGACTCGGCCAAGCTGATCGCGGCCAACGGGAGTTGTTGCTGATGACAGGCGATACAATCCTGCTTGCTGGCGTGCCGAAGATACGTGGAGACGGATTCCTCGGCCGTCTTTGTTAGAGGCGGCAGCGCCCGTTGGATCGCCTCGGCGATGGTTTTGGCTCCGGAAGCGCCCGATGTCTGGTCGGTTGTCTTTCCGCTTCGAACCGGGGCGGGCGTGTCCTTGGCGCCCGCCTTCAGCAGCGCCTGCACGATGGGCGTGTCTCCCCGTTTTCGAGCCAGCGACAGCGGCGTTTGCGTCGCGCCGAGAAAATTGTCCACGGATTGGCCGCCCTCGGCATTCGCGTCCGCGCCGCGCTCGAGCAACAGCTTGACCAGAGAGGGCGACGATCGCTCCGAGGAAGCAGCCCAATGCAACGGGGTGTAGTTGGCGACAAGGTCGCGCTGATCGACGGGCGCGCCGAAATCCAGCAACAACCGGGCAACCCCGGCGTGTCCGCCCCACCCCGCCTGCGTCAGCGGGCCGCCGCCCAAGGTGATTTCATTGACCTTCGCCCCCCGTTCCAACAGCAATCTGGCCAGGGATTCATTCCCTTGGAATGCGGCCCACATCAGCGCCGTGCGGCCGCCGCCCCAGACAAAACCACCGCCATCCATGTTAGGCTTGGCATTCACGTCGGCACCCCGGTCGAGCAACGCCCGGACGGAGTCCGAGTCCGCGGCGGCGGCGGCAGCCATCAGCGCGGTCGCGCCCAGCACGTTCGCCGCGTTGGGGTCTGCACCGTGATCGAGCAGCAGTTTGACGGCGCGACTGTTTCCCGGCTTGCGCGCGGCTAGCATGAGGGCGGTGTTCCCGAATCGGGAACGGGCTTTGACATCGGCCCTCTTCGCCACGAGCAGGCGGACCTTGTCCTCGAAAGTCGCGGCGCGCATCAGCGGGGTGGCGCCAGCCTGGTTGGTGGCGTTGACGTCGGCCCCGGCCTTGAGCAGCAGTTCAAGCACGGCGGCATCGGCGTTCAAGGCGGCAGCCATCAAAGGAGTGTTGCCCAGTTCGTCGCGCGGGTTCACGGCGGCGCCATTCTTCAGCAGCGTTCTGACGGCGGGGTGATCTCCGACGCGGATCGCTTGGAAGAGGGCGGTGCCGGATGGAGCCGGGTTGGCTGCCGGTTCACGCGCCAGAAGCTCGAAACAGGCGAGCCATCCGATGAATGAGATTGCGATGAGTGTCTTCATGGTTGTTGCAGGGTGATTGGCTTTGATGCCGGAGTATTTTCGAGTTAGCGGCGTCTGGCCAGGAATTTGAGATGTTGGGTTCATGTGTTTTCGGGGAACGCTGGCTTCATTTCGCGGCCGACTCCGGCGGGAGCGGGATGCCTTTGGCTTTGAAGACTCCTTCGCACCTCCTGCGTGAGGCTTCGGCCATGTAAAAGGAGCGCCAATCCACGCCCAGATCGCGGGGAACCGATAGGAGTTTGCTTTTTCACGGGCGAGCCGACTGTAGTCATCTCAGCGGGTTTACTCAAAAAAGAGTCCTGCGAAATCAAAGTCGATCGAGGATTCTGGCCTTGGGCGGCCTTCCAACGCCGCCCCAACCAGCGATTCGGCACTGGAGTTGGAAGGCGAAAGGAGCAGTTCACCTCGCCAACGGATCGGGCCGAAGCTGGAATTTCATTACTTTGCTCGGCGTCCCTTGGCCGCCTTCCATGTGGAACGGCGCGCGCGTGCTGATGCACGCCCAGAGGCCACGTCCTTTCCAGCCGGCGTCCGGGTTGTCGATCCGGCCATCCACCCACTTCGTGTAGAAGCCGAGCGGAAACGGCACGCGAAGAATCACGAACTTGCCGTCCTTCAGCACCAGCAGCCCTTCCGATTCGTTGCCCGTGTTGATCGGCACGTTCCGGCCCAGACCGAACGTGTTGAATTGATCGACCCAAGTGTAATAGCTCGCTTCGGCGCTGCCCGAATATGTCACGCCTTTCATTTGCGGCAACGGTTCGGTATAAAACGTCCAGCCTTCGCGCGCGTGCTGGCCCGTCGCCTTCGGCCCATTCAGCGGCCCTTTGACTTTGCGCCGGTCGAAACTTGCCATGTGTCCACTCGCCAAGGCCACCCACGCGACGCCATCGCGATCGATGTCCATCCCGCGCGGCGAGAACCCTTCAATCGGTTCACCCTTTTCGTTCACAGGGAGTTCATAATATTCGGCCAGCGCCGTCTCCGCTGGATTCGGTCCCGGATTCAATCGAACGATCGCTCCCGGATAACCGAGCGTGGATCCCCACACCGAACCGTCGGGCGCCGGAGCGACGGAGTAAAAACCGGCGTTGATCCGTTTGTCTTTCGTGGGATCGACGGGCTGGTTCGGTTCGACATAATCGTCGCGCCGGCCGTTGCCATTGGTGTCGAGGATCAGCGGCGTCCAGCCTTGGGACGCCACTTCGTCGCCAGTCTCGTCGAATAGTTTCGTGTTCAAATAACCCACGACCGGACCGCCGCCGCTCGTCCACAAAGTGTGATTGGCATCTTCGGCGAACATCAAATGGTGCGTGCTGAAGCCCGTGCTGACGTGCGTGTATTTTTTGGTGTTCGGATCATACATGCCGAGGTGGCGGCTGGCGCTGTTGACCGGGAACCGCTGCGCGGAGGGATGGGGCGATCCTTTTTTGAAAACGTCGGGGTTTTCGGACGGCCGGACCGTCGCGGTGATCCAGACGCGCCCTTTGTGATCGAACATCGGATTGTGCACGTTGGCCTTGCTCGTCCAGATGACTTCGTTGCCCCAATAGGGAGACGGCGCCGGCATCGCGGGGGAAGTTGGTTTCGTGTTCAGATCACGAACCGTCAATGGCACCTGGCTTGTCACGTGGCGGACTGGATCGAGCACCGGCAAGTAATCCGCGCTTAATTCGAGCGCGCCGTAGATGAGTCCGTTGGCGTTGATCGTCGGATTGCGCCGGTCCGTCGTGACCAGATCGTGGAGATAAGCTTTGGGATCGGCCCAGTCCCATTGCGTGATGACCACGTTGCGTTCGATTCCTTGGGGGCGAGGTGGCGCCTGCGGCAGTTCACCGGCAGCGATGCGATCCGTCCAGTCGGCGAACATTTTCAGGACCGGCTCCCGCCCGATCTGGACCAGCGTCGAGATCATGTTTCCGCCGGCTTGTCCGGATTGGAGGCGCCGTTCCCAGGCTTTTTCCGTTGAATCCAAACTCCGCAAACTTTCGGGCAGCTCGCGCGTCGCTTTCGTTCCGAGTCCATGGCACGCGAGGCAATTGCCCGACTTAATTTGCCGGAGAAAGTCAGCCTGCGTTTTGATGGCGGGTGAAATGCCGTTGCCGGTCGGCCCGGTGCCGGGAAAATGATCTTTCGCCGGGGGTCGGAGCAGCGAAAACCAGTAACCGGACGGGTAATATTGCGCAGCCGCCTTCGCGTCCGGCGCCACGACCGCTGTCAAGTTCAGCGTTTTGCCGCGGGTGGTTTTTGTCTTCGGCGAGTCCACCAACCCGTAGCCCCGGACCCAGACTGCGTAGTTCGCGTTCGGCAACTCCGGAATCACGTAGCGCCCCTGATTGTCGGTCACGACAATCTTCGCGAACTTCGTGGGCAAGTCGGTCGTTTCCGCGATCACCCAGACACCCGCTTCCGGACCGTTGGCGCCGCTGACGACGCCTTCGAGCGAGTCTTCCGCAGACCGAGCAGGCTGCCCGGCGCTCCACACGTCATTGACGAACGCCAGCCAGAGAACCAACGCGATGGATGGGTGAGAATTCAGGATTCGTTTCATATTCCGTTTCCTTTCATGATGGGGAGCGCTTCGTGGAAGAACCACAGTTTCACTTTCGGACGCAGTGTAACTATCCGACGCCGCTCTGCAACGGCCATCTGCCGGATGCCCGATGACGTTTCTTGGCCAACTTGATCTGTCTCAAACCCAGAACCACCGGCATCGCGCAGACTGGGCCCATGAAAAACGCCTGCGTTTGCTGTTGCGGCAGGCTTTGCCGCCCGAGGGAGGTAAAGGGAAGCGACGTGCCGCAGGCGCTCATCTCCTGGTGAACCGGTCGAACACGTCGATCACGGGCGAGGCGTTGCCATCGTCATCGAAAACGCCGCGGCGGCGCAATCGGCCGGTCACGGCGGGCTCCCACCAGAAAATGCCCACGCCCCGATTGTGCGATTCATTCTGGAAACGGCGCATTGCGGGGCATCATGACAAACCTCCTCTCACTTGAATTTGATTCGGGTCAAGCTCGACGCCGTGGGCTCGTTGTATCCTTTGGGCGCACTTTGTCAAACACAGCATAGCCACGACTCGTATGAAATCACTTCTCCAATCCATCGTGTTGATTCACCTGTTATGCATTGTCCCGGCTTCGCTCTCGGCCGAGAAGCTCGACCGCGGCGTAGCAGCTTTCCGGCGCGCGGACGGGCAGGTCTATGTCGGCTGGCGCTTGTTGGCTGCAGATGCGCCCAATCAGGGCTTCGACGTTTATCGAAGCGAAGCGATGGCCGGTCCGCGGCAGAAACTCAACGACCGGCCTATTCTGACTTCGTGCAATTTCGTGGATGCAAAGGCCGGCGGCAGAAGTTGGTTCTATACCGTGCGCCCCAATGAAACCGTTGATCCCGCCACCGAGTCCAGACCGATCCTGGCTGAGGGTTCAGCCGGCCCGGAGAGCTTTGTGCGGATCAAGCTTCAAGGCAATTACCAGGCGCAAAAAGTCGGCCTGGCTGATCTGGACGGTGACGGCACGCTCGATTACATCGTCAAGCAACCGAACTTCAACACGGACCCTTACCAACGCCCGGGCTATTGGAAAAAGAGCGAGGACACTTACAAAATCGAGGCGTATCGCCACGACGGCACTTTCCTCTGGCGCTACGACATGGGTTGGGCCATCGAGGAGGGCATCTGGTATTCGCCCATCGTCGTGTACGATCTCGACGGCGACGGCAAGGCCGAGGTCTTCTGCAAAGCCGGCGAAGGCGACCCGCGCGAGCCAACCGGCCACGTCAAGAGCGGCCCCGAGTACCTCGTCAGGCTCGATGGCCTCACCGGTCAGGTTGTGAAGAAGTTGCCGTGGCCCAGCCGCGACGGCTTCGATGACTACAATTATTATTCCCGCAACCTGCTTGGCATCGCCTACCTCGATGGCCGGCGGCCGCATTTGATTGTCGAGCGAGGCACTTATAAAATCATCAAGGTCCAGGCCTACGACCCAGGGCTGAACCTGAAGTGGTATTGGGAAGCGTCCGGCGACCACGCCAAATATCGCGGCCAAGGCATGCACGGCCTGCACGCGGCCGACGTGGACGAAGATGGCCGCGATGAAGTCGTCCTCGGCTCGGCAGTCCTTGACGACAATGGTCAGCCGCTCTGGAGCACCGGCAAGGGCCATCCCGACGTCTGCTACGTGGCGGACATTGACCCGAGCCGGCCGGGTTTGGAAGTTTTTTACGGCCTCGAGACCCGCCAGCGCAGCAACGCCGTTTGTCTGGTTGAAGCCCGCACCGGCCAGGTCATCTGGGGCAATCCGGAGCCGACCATCCACGTGCACAGCCAGGGCATGGTGGGTGACATCGACCCCACGCATCCGGGCCTGGAATGTTACGCAGGCGAGGCCAAGGGCGGCACCAACTACTGGCTTTACACCGCCGGTGGAAAACGGCTTTCCGACCAAAGCCTCGGTGAACTGGCCCCCAAGGCGGTTTACTGGCTCGATGGGCCGACGAAGGTCTATATCGTCGGCAACAAAATCTTCAAATATCCGCGCCAGCAAATCGGCGCCGTCGAAGGCCGTATCGTCGCCATCGCCGATGGCCTGGGCGACTGGCGCGAAGAAATCATCACGGCACTCGACGGCGAAATCCGCAGCTATATGACCGCGATCCCCGCCACGACCCGGCGCGTCTGCCTGATGCAGGACCGCTTGTATCGCACCGATGTGACGATGCAGACGATGGGTTATTTCTATCCGCCGCAGTTGGGCGGGAAGCCGGTCGGGACAGGAAGTGGACGGTAACGCGCTTCTGTAGGTGCGGTTTGGCCGCGCCGCCACAGATGGTGTGCGCTTGGCTGGCACAGGAGGCTATGGATTGGGGGCCAATCCCGTTTTTCGGTTGAAAGTCCGGGCGCCTCGAAACGTCCAATACTTCGGCGAAAGGAAACTTGGGCGCGTCTGCGGACGGCGGGCGGTCCGGGCAGCATTTTTTCCTTTCATAATTGGCAGCGCATTGATTTATTGAGCGGAAAAATAGATGAAAATGAAATCCCATTTTACACGCAAACTCTTGTTG
>JACPRI010000165.1 GCA_016190065.1 Verrucomicrobiota bacterium | reverse complement strand
TGGGAACCATAAACCGATGGGAATCCCCCTCACCCGTCGTGCGCCCACCCCCCCCCCCAGTGGGGGTGTGGTTGGGGGGGTGGGGCATCGGTTCTTGGGAAGCCACAGATCGGTTGTCGAGTGCGTTTGGACCATGAACTCGGTAAGAGCGCGTTCCACCGCGTCCCTAATGTTTTTCCTCCGAGTCGCGAGAAAGGTCAGGGACGGAGTGGAATCCGTCCCTACGCTGTTCACGGAACGCCTCTCAACTCTCAACTCCGAACTCTCAACTTCTTAGGATGTCCGTACGCGAATCCTGGGCGCTGATGCCCTTTCATTTTTGGTCGGTGGTGTTCTTCGTCTTCGGCTCGATGGTCGGCAGCCTGCTCAACGTTTGCATCCATCGGATGCCCCGCGGTGAAAGCATCGTCACACCGGGTTCTCGTTGTCCTCATTGCAGCTACGCCATCCCGTGGTATTTGAACATCCCGATTTTCACCTGGCTCTGGCTCAGGGGCAAATGCGCGAATTGCGGCGCGCCGATTTCGGTGCGTTATCTCCTCGTGGAGTTCCTAACTGGCGCGACGTTTCTCGCTTGTTGGCTCGTCTATGGCGACACCTCGCCTTTGCTCGTCCTGGCTTTCTCGCTCTTGCTCGCCGGATTCATCGTCGCCACGTTCATCGATTGCGAGCATTTCATCATCCCGGATGAGATCACCTTGGGCGGAATCGTCGCGGGCTTTTTGTGCTCAGCCGCGGTGCCGGAATTGCACGTCACGGCGGATCGCGCTGTCGCGCTGCGCCAAAGTTTCATCGGCATCGCGGTCGGCGCCGGATTGGTCTATGCAATCCTGCGGATGGGGAAGTTCATGTTCGGACGCCAGCGCTTCGTGCTGGAGCCGGACACCCGAATCGTCTTCACCGAAACGTGCATTCAACTTCCCAATGAAGAAATTCCTTACGAGGAAAAGTTCTACCGCAAGACGGATGCCATTGAAATCGAGGCCAAACGCGTCGAACTGCCCGACCGCTGCTACATCCACAAAACGTTCGTGCGCCTGACGCCGGCTTCGCTTCAAGTCGGCGAGGAGGTGTTCGATCCGGAACAAGTCCCGCACATGGAGGTCCTCGCCGACGAAATCGTGTTCCCGCGCGAAGCCATGGGGTTGGGCGACGTCAAATTCATGGGCGCCATCGGCGCGTTCCTGGGCTGGAAAGCGGTGATTTTCTCTTTGATGGTCAGTTCGTTGATCGGATCGCTGGTCGGCGTCACGTTGATCCTGCTCAAGAAGCAAGCCTGGTCGAGCCGGATTCCGTATGGCCCGTACATCGCCCTGGCCGCGACGGTTTGGGTTTTTGGCGGCAAGCAGTTCACAGAATGGTGGCTGGCGCGGTGAGGAGACCAGCGCACTTCTTGAAAACAAGCGGCTGCCTATGAAGCGATCTCGGCGGTCGAAATCGCAAATTCCCAATTGCCAATTGGCAATTCTCAATTGACCACTCAAGGCCTCTGTTCATGGCTCCAATGCGAAAGGGAACCTGGTGGAAACGTCCTGCCACGCGTCCAGGCTGACCGGCAAGTCGGCCCTACCAGGATTATGGCCACGAAGGGAAACGACCGATGGCTCACGGTGGGCCGGAGCGGCGAGCGCCGTAAAATTTCAGCGCGTTCCTTCCGAGGATTTTTTTCTGCGCAGCCTCTGAACATGATTTGAAATAATCGCTCGCGAGGGCGACCGCCTGCCCGTAGCTCGCCGCCAGAAGACAAACCGGCCAGTCCGAGCCGACCATCAAGCGGTCTTCCCCGAACGCTTCGGAGACGACCTCGAGATAAGGAGTGAGGTCTTCGGGTTTCCATCCACGCCAGTCAGCCTCCGTCACCATTCCGGAAACTTTGCAGAAGACATTGGGGAAGGCCGCGAGTTCCCGGATCTCTTCCTTCCACGGCGAAAGGACCCGATCCTTGATCCGCGGCTTTGCGAGGTGATCGAGCACAAAGGGCTGCTCCGGGAATCGTTGAACGACCTCGAGCGCGGCCGGAAGCTGCCTCGGGTAGATGAGCAAGTCATACGTGAGGCCGAACTGTTTCAGCATCCCTAGGCCGCGCAGGAATTCCGGACGAAGCATGAACCGATCATCCGGCTCATCCTGGACCACGTGGCGGACCCCCACGAATTTCGGATGCGCCGCGAAAGTCTCCAATTGTTTCACGACTTGTTCCGAGCACAAGTCCCCCCAGCCGACGACTCCTTTGATTCGCTCGTGCCGGTCGGCCATATCCAGGAGCCAGCGGGATTCTTCGAGCGTTTGGCGCGCCTGCACCGCAATCGAGCCATCGAACCGGACCTTTTTCTGCTCTTGCTCCAAATCCTCCGGCAAGTAATCGCGGCGCAGGATTTTCTTCTCTTCCGTGATCCAAGGATATTCGCCGAGATCGTAGGTCCAGAAGTGCTGATGGGCGTCTATCCGCATGGGGAAGCCTCTGAGGGATTAAGCCATTTGGGACGCGCCGTGGTCCTCCTCTTAATCCTGCTTTCAGTTGGGGCGATCATTCTCGCCGTAGAAATAAATTTTCAAGCCGCCGAAATCCATTTTGTGGGACTGCAGGAATTTCTTGGCCGACGCCCAGGCCACGTGGCCATCCATGTATCCTTCATTCAATCCCGCCGGGGCTTTGCCGGAGAGATTGAAATGATTCACGCCACGGACCAGCGGATTGGGATCTCCCGGACGCATCCACGAATTGTCCAGCTTTCGGTTCATGTCCGCCCAGAGCAGCGGGAAGTGCGGACGATCGGTGTTCTTCATCGGGAACACGGGACGGTTGGTCACGCCCGGGCCGTAGAGCGACGCGGTGTCGTATCGCGGCTCTCCGGCCAGATACAAATAGCCGATCACCGTGGAGTTCGCCGACAGGCCTTTCCAGAAATCATCCCGGTTCCAGGTGGGATTGGACGGGCAATAAAACTGGTCGCGCTTCATTCCGTAATCCTTGTGGAGAATGTCGCGAAACGGATGTCCGACCCAATGCGGATCATATTCGCCGTCGCGTGGGAATTGCGCGGAATTGTCGTCGGCGTACATCGTGAGCGCCAGGGTAGCTTGCTTGACGTTGTTGATGCAAATGGTCCGCTTGGCGCGCTCCTTCGCCTGCGACAAAGCCGGCAAGAGCATCCCGGCCAGAATGGCGATGATCGCGATCACGACCAGCAATTCGATCAAAGTGAAGGCGGCACGCTTTGGCGCAACGCGAAGGCGGAAGAATTGGGGCCCTTCAGAAGTCGGTTGAAGCAGAGTGATCATCCATGCGCTTATAGCGTAACCTCGCTCCACTGGCCAATGTCTTCTTGCTTGGCCGGTTGCCAAATGCCATACGGCGATACAACCGATCGGAAATCTGCGCCCGCCCGCCGGGACTACCACTCGCTGGCACCGTCTCTGCTTATTTTACGGCCCTGGGCGCGTGCCGGAATGCAACGAACTGACCGAGCGCGCGGCATGGTGAACAAAGCTGCGGGCGTGGAGGACGATTAATTTATTCGACCGCGAGCGAATCGACAGAGACGCTATGAACAATTCATTTCCAGGGAACAAAAGGACGACCGCGCTGCTCTCACCTTACTACGGGGTCGCTATGCCGAATCGCTTTGGGGCGCTCATTGCCGTGCTGATCTTCACCGCCGCGAATTCCCAGGCCATGGATTGGCCGCAGTATCGTGGCCCGAACCATGACGGCACATCTGCGGACCCCATCCGATCCAATTGGTCTCAAGAACCGCCGCGCGAAATCTGGAGAGTTCCTTTGGGTCCGGGGCTAAGTTCTTTTTCCGTCAGCGGAGGACGAGCGTTCACGCTCGCGAGCCGCCGGGCCGGAGAGGCGGAACAGGAATTCTGTGTCGCGCTCGACGCGGCCACGGGCAGGGAACTCTGGGCCACACCCCTGGATGTCGCGGATTATCCGAACGGAGGCGTGGGTGCGGACGACGGTCCGCGTTCGACGCCGTCCGTCGATGGAGATCGAGTGTATGTGCTGACTTCCTATTTGCGTCTGGCTTGTCTCGAAGCCGCGACCGGGAGAATGGTTTGGGACAAGAATTTGGTCCAGGAATTCGGGAGCTTCGTCATCCCTTGGCAGAACGCGGCTTCCCCGTTGGTGGAGGGTGATCTGGTGCTGGTCAACGGCAACGGCCGGCAGAACGAGCATCTGCTGGCTTTTCGGAAACCGGACGGCACGCTGGCGTGGAAAGGGCAATCCGATGGAATGACCCAGGCCACTCCCGCTGCCGCGACCATCAACGGCGTTCGCCAAGTTGTTTTCTTCGCGCAGTCGGGCCTGGTCGCCGTTGCGCCGGAGACGGGCAGCGTGCTCTGGCGTCACGCGCTGCGTTACAACGGAACTTCGGTCGCGGCGTCACCGGTGGTGGCAGGAGACCGCGTGTACGCCTCACGTGCTTATCCTTCCTCCTTCTCCGCCGCCCGAGCCGGAGCCGTCACCGTAAGAGTCACGCCCTCGGGCAGCAGTTTTTCCGCAACGCCGGCCTGGTCGAAGGTCAATCAACTGATGAATCATTGGGCCACACCCGTGCATTACAATGGCCACCTTTACGGCATGTTTGGGCAGGATAATCTGCAACTCAAATGTGTCGAACTGGCGACGGGGAACGAAAAATGGTCGGTGGGCGGTTTCGGTTACGGCAGCGTGTTGGTTGCGGACGGAAAAATTCTCGCGACGAGCGCCAACGGCTGGCTCGTCCTGGTGGACCCCAACCCGAACGCCTACACCGAACTGGGCCGATACCGAGCCCTCGATGGTAAAACGTGGAATGTTCCGGCAGTCAGCAATGGGCGCATTTATTTCCGAAGCACGACCGAGGCGGCATGCATCGACGTGGCGGGCCAAGCGCCCTTGATCTCGCGTCTCAAGTTAAAACCGGCTCTCTCCGGACAGAACGGCGTGTTCCGGATGTCGATCGCGAACGAAGACGGCTCGCCGCTCGACGCGGGCCAAGTCGCGAAGATCGACGTCCTCGCCACCGAGAGCCTCGGCACGAGCGCAAAGAGCTGGTCCAAACTCGCGATCAGTCCTATTCTTGAGAATGGACAATTGCGCTTCGAAGCCCCGATGGAGCCGGCGCAGCCGAGGCGGTTCTTCAAAGTCCAGGAGCGGCCGTGAAATTCCTTTTGCAACCCGTCGGCAATGGCCTCGATGGTGCTATTTTGGCGAGGGACGAAGTGCGAACAGGCGGTGGGGGATGAAGCGGATTAAGAACCGAAGAGCTTATTTCATGAACCTGTCCTTCGGCGCGCGGCCTTTAGGCCGCTTCAACGTTCGACTCTGCAGTGGGGCCGAAAGCAGCCTGAAGGCTGCGCTCCGAATCCTCTTTGGTTCATGGCCCGAGCGCACGGCTTTGAGACCGCGGTGGCCCGCTCGGAACCGCAACGCATTCGCCCCCCGCTCCGCGTTCACTCTCATCGAACTCTTGGTGGTGATCGCCATCATCGCGATTCTGGCAGCGATGCTCCTGCCCGCCCTGAGCGCGGCGAAGGAACGCGCCCGCCGCACAAGCTGCTTGAACAACGCCCGGCAATTCAT
>JACPRI010000163.1 GCA_016190065.1 Verrucomicrobiota bacterium | reverse complement strand
CTATGGGGCCAACTGGGCGGATTACGACAATGACGGCCACCTCGACCTGATCATCGTGCGGTCGTCTCAGTCGTCTCAAAGCAGCCTGTTCTTTCGGAACCAAGGGGATGGAACGTTTTTAGATATCACTTCCAGCAGTCTTCCGAATGAACCCGATGAAGCTGCGGCCTGGGGAGATTACGACAACGACGGGTTCCTTGATCTCTTTCTAACCACCTCCCAACGCAACCATCTTTACCGCAACAACGGCAGCTCAAACCATTGGATTAAGGTCAAGCTCGTCGGTTCTGTTTCGAATCGCTCGGCCATCGGGGCCAAGGTTCGAGTGAAGGCGACGATTGCGGGAAAGACCTTCTGGCAAATGCGGGAGATCTCTACCAGTGGCGGTTTCGGAAAGGCGGACATGCGCCCCAACTTCGGCCTTGGCGACGCAAAGGTGGCTGAAACCATCCGCGTCGAATGGCCCTCCGGCACGGTGCAGGAATTCCACAACGTGCCAGCCAAACAAATCCTCACCATCACCGAGCCGCCCAAGCTGGTTGCGGAAGGATTTTCCCGAATCGGGGACCGAGTAGGCTTTCAATTTCATCTCATCGGCGCGGTCGGACGTCGTTATCGTGTCGAAATCTCGTCGAATCTCCGGGACTGGCAAACATGGGCGACCATCGCCAGTAAGAAACGCTCGACGTATTTGAATCAAGCGAGTTCCTTCAGTTCCTGGAACTTTTTTCGAGTCATTCAGGAATAGTCGCCGGCCACAACCCTTCTTGTGACATCGGACTCATAGCCAATCCATGAGAATTCAAATCTTGTTCCCGTTCCTGTTGGCCTTCGCCGTGCGCACCACTGGCCTTGCTCAAGTGGACGTTCACACGTTTGGCGGTCTGTCCGTTCTGCCGAACGGTGCCAGTTCAATCGAACTTATGGGAAGTGCGCCGGCTGCTTTCCGAAGCTACTTCGAACTGACGCGGCTCAACTCCGATGACGCGCTTCTGGCAGGCCGTCTCGACTTGACGCGGTTGGGCGGGATGGGCTGGTCGCTCGGCAACAGCGACATGGGTGAGGTCGCCCGGATAGATGAGCGATTTTAAGGAATTGAGAGTGCGCGTTTCAACCGCGATGCGGCCGAGCACTGAGGAACATCGCCGCCACAAAAAGGTAGAGGACGACTGCGGCGCCGGCCAATGCGTTCAGACCGAAATGCACCGCCAGCAGCGTGGCCATCAGACTGCCCAGGACGGATCCCAGGCCATTCAGGCCGAGCGCCCAGGGAATTTCCTCGGCTCGCACGCGTTGCTCTAACGCGAACGGAAACGGAAACCCCATGAAGAATGCGGGGACGGCCATCCAAAGCCCTCCCACGAGCGCGCGCACGAAGAGCGGCTGGCGAGAGAACAGCGACAACACGGGACTGAAGAGCAGGCAGAAGAGCGACACAACCGCCAGGAGCAAACCCAGGATCACCATCACAGCGCGAATCGATGCGCCTTTGCGAACCAGAACTGCGGCTCCCGCGCCCGATCCCGCGAGCATGAAAGTCAACGTAACGGCAAACGTCACCGCCGGGTGTCCGATCAAGTTGAGCAATCGATAGACCGCCCACATTTCAACGAACATGTAAGCAAAGCCAAGCAGCAGGAACAGGAACACCGTTGGCGATGGGCGCATCCGCGTTGCGAGGCACGGGACGATCAAGAAGCTGAAACCGAGCAAGGCCGCCGCCGCCAGAGATGCGACCAACAGCATGTAGCCCCACTCGACAAACGGCACCCACTGCGTCCCCATCCGCCGAACCAGCTCGGACACCGCAGCCCAGCGGAAGTGATGGCTGAAAAACGGAGCATGGTCCGTGGCCGACCGGAGATGGAACGGCCAGCGCTGCCGGAATTCCGTCTCGTCTGGCCCGAGCAACGACTGAAACGCCGCGAAGTACGGTTCGTCTGGAATCACGTTGAACTGATTCGCTTCGCCGGGCGCAATTCCGGGATAATAAACCAGATCAAACGAGTTTCGTTCGGCGAACGATTTCAGGCGCTTAATGGCTTCTTCCGGAAAAGGCGAGGCGGCCACGTAAAACGTCAGCGTGGACCAACTCCGAAGCGCGAGGATGTGTCTGGCAGGGGCCGGGCTGTTCCGGCGCCGGAGCACATCGATTATCAGCGCGGCAAGCTTCACGCCGGTGCGAGGAGGATTCTCCACCCACGTCGTGAAGACGGCGTGGCCGTTGGATGACAGCCGTTCCAACACGGCCGACAATCCTTCCCGCGTGACCACGAAATTCGGGTCGAGCGACGCCGCCCCGGCTGTCGCGCTGGCATGGCTGGCGAGCAACGGCAGCAGAATGAGATCGAACTTCTCTTGCGTTGTGCGAAGAAAGCGCCTCGGCTCATCTGGGACGGCGCCCGCGTTCGTCAGGCGCAGCGGTGAATTTCCATATTTGTCCCAAAGGTCGTGGATGGTCCGGAGGCGTTCGTGCAATTCATCGACGGCGACGATGGACGACGCCTGATACGCCAGGGCGCGGAGGATTTCGACTGAACCGGCGTTCAAAAGCAACACACGCGGCCGCGGGGCCATTTCGTAGGACAACGCTTCGGGGGAGAGCCGCAGGAACTCCGGATTCGCCAGAGATTCCTTGGGATCGAAGACGACTTCCATAGCGGAGGCATCCACGAAGACCAGGTCCGATCTCGGCAAGGTGCCGGGGAAATTGAGAGAAAGTCCGGGGAAGTACCGCGTGTGCGGCGAGCTGACGACGTGAAGCGTGCCTTGCCAATCGAATCGTTCCTCGATGACGCGGGATTCGGGAAGCAAGAGCGTTTTGGGCAACGCTTTGAATTCGGAGTAATGAAAAGGCATCGTCGCGCCCGTGAGGCAGCCCGCGGCTCCAACAGCAACGCAGGCCATCCGCGCGACGCGCGAGCGGCACGCCAGCCAGGCGGCCACCAGGCCGAGCGCCGAGACCACGGGCATCAGCCGCACCGGATGAACCGCGTCCAGGCCGAGCAACAGAGGGATCATCGGCGTTGCAGAACCGAGCATGCTCCATCGGTAAAGTCGCGAGGCCGGAAGAAATTGAACGGTGAACGGAATGCCGACCGCGATTCCGGCGAGAAAGAACGGCACGAAGAACAGCGCAATCCGAAGCAGCAAGAACCCGTACTCCCGCGGCGACCAGGCCAGGAGGTACGGCGTGAATGGAATCAGTTGGGAGACTAAAAAGGCGCAGGGGGCCGCGAAGCCGAACATCGCCGCGGCGCAGGAAAAGAAACGCGCCGGCGCCGCCCGAATGCGTGCGCGGAAACAATGCAAGAAGAGGCCCGCGGCCGCCAGGCCAAGCATGGCCACGGAGAAAACCAGCGCCGCAAAGTGCCCCCAGTACGCCAGACTGAGCAGGCGCATCAAAACGAATTCGTAGCTCAGCAAAGCGCCGGAGATGCAGAAGAGACCGAACCTCGCGGCGAGAGCGTTCATGGAAAGCAGCCTGTTTCAAGAAGAACTGCGGACTGACTGTGAACCCACCCCCGCCCCTCCCAGGAGGGGAGCTTCATTGAAATCGCCCACGGCAAGTTCCCCTCCTGGGAGGGGTGAAGGGGTGGGTTCATGGGATTCCACTTCTTCACGGGCATGGCTCGACATTGCCAACAGTAACTAATATTACTATGTTAAGTAAAAGGCGACGTTTTCTCAGGAAAATTTGTTCCGCAAAACGGACAGCATCCGGTGGATCGCAGCAGCCAGG
>JACPRI010000159.1 GCA_016190065.1 Verrucomicrobiota bacterium | reverse complement strand
CGCTCGCCAAGCCGCGGGTTCCGCTGCATGAAAGAACTCTCTCAGTCGGAAAGTGCAAAAGTCGCATTCGATCCGGTAACGCGTCAGTACCGTGATTACAAGAGCGAAAAGCCGGTCTCGGATGAAGTCTTCGATGTCTTTAAGAGATTGTATGGCTATGACAAAACCGCTCCTTTGAATCCGATCGTCGAATCCGTCCAGGACTCCGAACTTTGGAAGAAAGAGAAGATTACCTACGGGGATGAGAGAGTTCCGGCTTATCTCTTTTTACCCAAAAAAACCTCGCCGCCTTATCAAACCCTCATTTTCTTTCCGGGCGTCAGCGCGTTTTGGCCCCGACCCAGCGAGCCGAATCTGCTTTACATGGATTTCATAGCGCCTCTTCTGGAGGGCGGCCGAGCTGTGCTTTGTCCGGTTTACAAAGGTTCTTACGAACGTGCCAGCGTCCCCTTTCCGACCATACGAATCCCCACTGAAAGGCGGGATCTTATCGTCCAATTTACCAAAGATTTCCTAAGGTCCGTTGACTATTTGCAGACACGCCAGGACATCGACCAACACAACCTCGGCTACGTAGGGCTTAGTTTGGGGGCGCAGAGGGGCCCAGCACTGCTTGCTTTGGAGGACCGCATGAGAACAGGTATCCTGATCCATGGGGGTCTTCCGATGGGACGGCCATTGCCCGAGGTGGACCCTTTCAACTTCGCTTCGCATGTCACCATTCCCATTTTGATGATCAACGGACGTTTCGATCCCACGTACCCTGTGGAAACCTCTCAACTTCCGCTGTTCGATCTGCTGGGAACACCGCTACCGAATAAGGTGCGGCTTGAATACGAACGAGCACACCAAGGCCCGTCCAAAGACGAACTGAGAAAACAGATGCACGCCTGGCTGGACAAATACTTGGGGCCGGTGAAGTGATGGCAGGCCACGGCGGTTGAATTCAGACGATGGCCCCGAATTCAGAAAACATTTAACATTCTGGTCGGACCACGCGAATTGGCTCAAAATCCCGTAAAGGGGTCAGGCCAAACAGTTGACAGTTATTCCCCGTGTCGCGCAGGCTTGGCGACATGGCCAGAAAGCTTCGCCTCGAATACGCGGGAGCGATTTATCACGTCATGAATCGCGGGGATCGGCAGGAGCCGATCTTTGAGGACGCCTCGGATCGGGAACGGTTCCTGGGAGCGCTGGCGGAAGCCTGCGTCAAGACGGGTTGGCAAGTGCATGCCTATTGTCTGATGGGCAATCATTTTCATCTGGTGATGGAGACGCCCCAGGCCAACCTCGTCGCGGGAATGCAGTGGTTCCTCAGCACCTAAGAGACGCCGTGTGATTCGCGCTTCACGCGTGGTTCGGTCCGCCCGCTTTACGGGCGGAGACATCGCAGCGCGATGTCATCTACCTTTTCGGTGCGGCCTGAAGGTCGCGCCCCTTTGAACCTGGAAACTCAGAGTCAGCCCGTTACACTACCGCCACTACATGGCTGGCCAACCGCAATTCCGAGTCGAGATTCTTGATCCAGCCGTTCATCGCCGGGAGGAGTTCTCGTGTGAATCGCCGGAGTTGACCGAATTCCTTCGAACGCGGGCGCGGAAGGAAGCCAAGTCGCGAACGTCCGCTTGTTTCGTCATTGTGCCAGTTTCTGATCCGGGCCAGATCGCCGGTTTTTACACATTATCAGCCACCACCATCGAACTGGAAAAGTTACCGCCGGAGTTCACCAAGAATTTGCCGCGGTACCCGCGGCTTCCAGCCTCATTGCTGGGAAGGCTGGCCCGCGCGCTCGAATTCAAGGGGCAAGGCATCGGTGATTTACTCATGGTGGACGCGCTCAAGCGGGCTTACGAGAATAGCTCGGTCATGGGGTCTGTAGCCGTCGTTGTTGACCCGAAGAATGAAAAGGCCGTGAAGTTCTATACCACGTTCGGTTTCCAGCGCTTGGATGGACAGAAGATGTTCCTGCCGATGAGGGCAGTTCCGGATTGGCTGGGATTGGAAACGAATGATGAACCGTGATTCAAGCCGCTACGCGCCGTCGATAAGCAGCGTTGGCTTTTTTCAGTCGGCTCGGCGCGGCGGGCGTGGGATTCAGCAGCGCCTTTACAAAACGACGCGATTGAACGGCATCGAGTTCGATCGTTTCGTAATCGGCGACAATGCGCCGGGCGACTTCGCGGGCGTGCGTAATGACAAAAGTGGCAACCGACCGCCCCTCCAACGAGGCGGCGCGCTGGAACAGTTGCTTGTCTGCGCCGCTCACGCGGGCGACCAGCCTTTCCTCACGACGTTCTTTTGTCCCAACCGGCACGGGGGTTAATGTGTGCCTGAGAGGCATACATTTTCAAGTTAATTTTCAGTTAGCTTGGAGTAGGCCTCCGCGTAGCGTTTCCCGAACTCGCGATACGAGTTGGCGTCGAAATGCACTTTGTCGCCCTTGTCCTTCAAACCTTCGGAGCTGACGAAGGCGGTGTGCGGCACCTTGCGCGGCAGCTCGCGGTGGGACTGATCGACTTTTGCCGTGAATTCGCTCCACGATTTGTCGGCAAACTTGCCGAGCTGGCCCACCACAAATGGAACTTCGGGCGCGCCCAACTCGCCGCGGAACCGGGCGATCAATTCATGCAACTTCGCTTCGTAGCCCGGCGCGAGTTCGGCCGTGGAATCGGATTCGCCCTGGTGCCAGAGGATGCCTTTGAGTGTGCCGGCTTGCAGCGCCAGCTTCGCGCGTCGCATGGCATCGTCCCACGGATGGCTCTTGGTTGGCTGGTAAAAGGCGCCGGGCTGCCATGAGTCGATCGGCGAACCACCCACCGCGCACGGGATGAGGCCGACCGTGACGCCGGGATTGGCCTCGGCGATCGCGAGGCCGAACGTTCGTCCGAGACCGACGCCGACGATGCCGGGCTTGTCGAAGTGCATTGGGTCAACGGCTGGCACCCACTCAGCGGCCTGGTTCAACATCAGCACGCGAGGGTGCGGAGTCTTGTCCTCCGGCGCCACAGTGCCGCGACCGGCCATGTTGGACTGTCCCACGAGCAGGAAGAGATGGAACTTTTCTTTCGCCGGCAGCGGCGCCTTTTCGGCGAAGGTGATGTTGCCGACAAACCAAAGCGCCATCGCGAGGAAGCAGGAAACGAAGCGGGTTTGTGTCACGATGAAGAAGTCCATTAGTCGCGGTGTCGTTGGCACTAATTCTCCTTTTCATATCTTGCCGGAATCGCTGCGGCAAGAGAAAGGCCTCGCGCATCGGCGCCCAGGGGCCGGCACCAGACATTGCTGAATTGGGTTCAGCGCCGATTTCGCTTGTGCCACAGGTTTCCGAAGGCTTACTTCTCTTCCATTCTCATACCGTAACAACAGCCAAATCTCGCATGAAAAACTTTATCCTTGGAACAGTTTGTTTGGTGGCCTGGCAAACTCACGCGGCTCCGAATCTGCCGGACCAACTCACGCTCCGCACCACCATCGATTTAGCCGGTGACTTGAGTATGCCGCGCAGCAGCATGTATAACCCCCGTCTTTTCGACGGCCATATCTACGTGTGCCAAATCAATACGCCGGCATTTGGGCGTTATCCCTCCGGCTCGATTACCCCTTCCTTGGCCGTTGATAACCGAAGCGTCCCCCTGGAGCACCGCATGGTGGCTCCCTTCCGCGGAGCCAATCGATCGATCTACCTGTTTGCCGTCAGCGGGGCCACGACGACCACCTTCTCGCGCTACGATTTTAACGGTGAGAATCGGGTGGACGCCGAGGTTCCAGGCGGCGGCCAGTCGGTGGACAGTTTTGATTGGGTCGATGACAATACGATCCTTTACACCACTTACAATCCATCCGCGAATCGCAAGCGGCTTTCTTTGGCGCGTGTGGCCGCCAACCCTTTCTCGGTAGCTGCCGACACTCGCTGGAATGCGAACGGCTTCATCACCACGAGCGCAAGCACACGCATCCGCAATGTGCGCGTTGGCGACCTCCACAAGGGCTATGCCTACTACGGAGACGCCGGACAGAACGACAATCCCAATTTCTATGCCATCAATCTGGCCACGGGCGGCGAAACACTCCTGGGCAACGCGGGCCCGTTGACTGGCAGCGGCAGCTTCGGTCTCTGGACCGTGGTCGAGCGCGGCGGCAAACTTTATGTCCAGACCACGGACAACGG
>JACPRI010000176.1 GCA_016190065.1 Verrucomicrobiota bacterium | reverse complement strand
GCGTCAGCGGTTTGATGGCGTCGCTGTACTTGCCGTCCCGCACAAGGGCAAAAGCGAGGTTCTTCTGGGCGCGGCGGAAATCCGGAAATTTCGCCAGCGCCGCTTCGAGATGCTTCACGGCGTTGGTCAAATCCTCATTCTGGAAATAGATGTTGCCGAGCGTGAAGTCGAACGCCGCGCTGGCCGCACGTTTGGCCAGCGATTCGAGCGGGGCGATGGCCTTTTTCGGATCATCCCGGAGCAGCGGCACGATCTTGTCACGATAGACGGCTTGCTCCTCGGGCGTAAGCCGAGGTTCAGCGTCGGAAGCGAAGCCGTAACTGCCGACCAAGCGCCGCGCGAAATCCGGGTCGTTCCAAATGGAAGCCAGCGGATGGTTGGTGCTCACGGGAGCAAAAGTCGTCGGAGCCGTGCCAACCGCTGCGTCGCTGGAGCGGCTCGAGCGTCGCGCTCGCTCGGTGGCGGCCCTCGCAAACGGGAGAGCCGTAAGGCAGAAAATAGCGGTAGAGCGGACGAACAACGAGAGTAGCGGCGATTTCATGGTCGTTTTTTGGTTAGGCCAGATTGCGTGCTTTGAACATTGATCCGAGGTCGTGCGCGCCAGCGCCTTGGAGTGCGGCGACGAAGTCTGCGGAGTCGCCGCTTTGGATCGCGAGCATCGGCGGGAGCTGGAACTCTCGGACAGGCCCAAGCCAAAGCGGTGACTTCGCTTCGCTCGTCACCGCAGTCCAAAACGCTGGCGCGTTGGTCTCGGTCTTCTCTCTGTTTGGGCTTGAGTTGCACTGTCCAGGTTTAGTCTCACGCCGAAATGCGGAAGCGCATCGGGAGGCGGATGTAAGTGCGCACCGCTTGTCCGTCTTTCATCCCCGGACGGAAGCGCCATTTGCGGATGGCCTCCAGCGCCGGCTTTTCAAATTCGGGGCGCGAGGAATTCTCGACGCGCGGATCTTCAACGCGGCCTTCTTCACTGAGCAGGAACACCAGCGTAACCAGCCCCTCAATCTTTGACTTGCGCAGTTCGGACGGGTACGTCGGCGGAACTTGGGAGACCGCTTCCGGGCGTTTTTCCAGGTCAGCGACGTCGAACGCTTCTTCCTGCACGTTCTCCACCGCAGTCAGCGCCCGCACTTCGCCGAAGCCCGCGAGCGCGCCGCCCGATCCCATCGCCACTTCGAGATCGGCGCTCAAAGGAATCTGCTGCGGAATCTCTGCAAGCTGAGGTTCCGGCGGCGCTTCCGGCGGTTTTTCCGATTCCGGCGGTGGCGTCGTATCCTCTTCAACGGGAGGCGTGAGATCGGTGGCGCTGGTTTTGCGCAGTTCCAGGCTGCGCTCCGGTTTGGCGATGCGATGAGCGAACGGCAGGATGCCGAAGAGAATCGCCGTGAGCCCGGCGGAAATAATCACGGAAACCGCCCAGCCAACTGAACTGCTCTCAGCGTGATAGACCTTGCGCATCACTTCACACCCGAGGCCGCCAACATCCCTTTCCCCTCACCCCGGCCCTCTCCCTTGGGGAGAGGGAGAATTCGATCCCGGGCTGGACTGTGACCACGTGGACGGATCGGGGAGAGATGGCCGAAGTCAAACCCTCTCCTTGGGGAGAGGGCAGGGTGAGGGGAACCGCAACATGCCTCGAAACCGCGGCCCAGAGATTGAAAGGCATGCCGATCATGTTGTTTGGAAGCCTTGCATCCCGGCCTAGCCCTTCTCCGTTGCGAGACTGACGTCTTTCGCTCCGCCCAGCTTCGCTTCGTCGATCACGCGGATGACCATGCCGGAACGCGCATTCTCGTCGGCCTGGATAACCACCGGGAGCGGTTCCTTGGCGCAGAGCCGTTTCACCGTTGGCCGCACCCCGCCCAAGCCGATTTCCTTGCCGCCATAGGCAATCTTCCCGTCGCTTGTGACGGCGAAAATGATGCTGTTCTTGTCCAACTGTCGCGCGCTGGCCGCTTGCGGCTTGTCCACCTGGACGCCGGGCTCTTCAATAAAGCTCGTCGTCGAAATGAAGAAGATGAGCAGAAACATGATCACGTCGATGAGCGGGATCAGGTTCAGCTCGATCGCTTCGTCCGGTTCGGCAAGCGTGCGGCGGAATCTCATGCGGAAACGGTTTCAATGAATGCGGGCACGGGCACCGCCGGGGTCGTGTTTTCGACAAGCTCCTTTGTCGATTTGGCCGATTCCCGTGCCATTTCAGAAAACGACGGCCGGAAGTGCCGGAGCGTGATGCCTTCCAGCCGCGCTAGAAACGCGACATATTCATTGCGCCATCGCTTGGCGACGTACGCCATGAGCAAACCCGGAACGGCCACCATCATCCCGGTTTGCGTCGCGACCAACGCCTCGCTAATGCCTCGGGCAATCACCTCCGACGCCGAACTGCCCCCGATGCCGATCGCTTTGAAAGTGAGCAGCATTCCCGACACCGTGCCGAGCAGGCCGAACAGGGGAGCGGCAACCACCATGACATTTAGAAACGCGAGACGGCGGTCCACTTCCGGTACCTTCGCCGCCTCCACTTCACGAAAGCGGCCTTCAATGTCTCTGAGCGAACGGACTTCATCCTGGGTGTACCGGATCAACTCACGGATGCTGCCCGGCGCCTGGGAGGGTTGGGCAACCCAACATCGAAGGTGTGCGTCGCTCATCTTGGTCAGCCCGCGGTGATAAAGATACATCAAGAGGTGGGCGGCCGTGGCGTAACTGATCATCGCCAGCACGGCCATGGCGGCCATCACCGGCCCGCCTGTGGACCATGTGTGCCACATTTGATGAAGGATTTCATTCATAACTACGCAAACGTCGGTTTTTCTTCTTCGGGAACACCGTTAATGAACCCGACAGCCGTTTGCTCCATGCTGCCGATGATGCCTTTCGCCTTGCGGCTCAAGAACGCATGGAGCAGCAGCGCGGGAATGGCCACGCCCATGCCCGTAGCCGTGGCCATGAGCGCCTCGGAAATTCCGGAGGCCAGCATCTTCGGATCGCCGCTGCCAAAACTGGAGATCAGCTTGAAGGTTGCGATCATGCCCGTGACCGTGCCCAGCAGCCCCAGAAGCGGGCCGGTCGTGGCGGTGAGCGCGAGAAAGGAAATGCCGCGTTCCAGCCGCGTGCGCGTTCCAAGCATTTTTTCGTAAACAATTTCTTCAATGTATTCCTTCTTCTCGTCCGCGTGCTCGACGGCTGTCGCCAGAAGTTCACCGGACGGCCCAGGAATCCCGCGTGCGTGCGCCAGGGCGGCGTCGCGCTCGCCGTTTTCCAAATGGCGCAGGACCCTTTGCAGATCGGCCTCGGTCGCCAGGCGGATGCGCGAGAATTGAAGCCACTTGAAAAAACCCACCAGCAGCGCAGCCAGGCCCAGCCCTAGCAACGGGATCATCACCGGGCCACCCTCGGACAGTTTCTCGACGAGGCCGTCTTTGAGCGCCGCGAGCTTGAAGGCGTTGCCTAAGGTTGGATCGAGTGCCAATTCGCCCTGGCCGATGGTCACCAGCGCGCGGCTGCCTTCATCCAGCTTTTTGTC
>JACPRI010000151.1 GCA_016190065.1 Verrucomicrobiota bacterium | reverse complement strand
TCGCTTGAGGTTCCAGGGACCCTTCCGGACCGGTGGTCGGGCCGGCGATGAGATTGATTTCCACGCCGGGTTTGGCTCGCAGGCCAAGCACGGACGCGAGCGTGTTCTCTTGTGCTCCTCCAACGATCAAACGGGTGATGACGTGCGTGACGCGCATCCGGGTCTCAGCGACCCGAAGCCCGCAATTCCTGGAGCCGGCCATTGACCATCTTCTTTTCCGCCGTCAGTTCGGGGCTCTCCACGTCGGGGCTCACCGCTTCGGGGACAAACTTCAAGTAGTGCTCATAATTGCGGATGGCGGCCTCGGCGTCCTTACGCCGATAAGCGATCTCTGCCAAGCCGTAGTAGGGCACGTGGTAGCGGGGAAGCTGGCGCTGGAGTTTTGCGTAATCGGTTTGGGCTTCATCCAGGCGCCCGCCCTGGAGATGGGCAATGGCGCGGTTTTTCAGCCCGTTGACGTCGTTCGGATGCAGCTTGAGCAATCGCGTCAGCGGCGTGACCGCATCCTCGAACTTTTGGGTTTCGATCAGGATGATCCCCTTTTGGAGAAGGCCGTCGTAGTTGTCGGGCTCGATGTCCAGGACGCGTTCTACTTCCGCGAGCGCATTCTTGTAATCCTTGGCTTCGATGTGCACGAGCACCTTGTAGAGCAGCGCCGACAAGTTTTTTGGATCTTTCTGGAGAATGCGGTCGAGTGAGGCCAGCGATTTCTCGTAAGCGCGGCTGTTGAAATGAATGGTGGCCTGATCCATCAAGGCGGACACATTGCCCGGGTCTTTCTGGAGCAGCGTCTCGATGGTGGCCAGCGCTTTGTTGGTCTGTTTCGCGTGCGCGTAGAAGCGGGCCAGCGCCTCCAGGGCCGTCCCGCGTGCGGGAAATTTTTCCAAGGCTTTGACGAGGATTTGTTCCGCGGCCGGATAGTTGGTTTTGCTGAAGTGGGCGGACGCTTCGATGCGGGTCAAAGCCAGTTCGTCGTCCGAGGTCAACGGCGGCAGCGCATTCGAGGCGCGGACCTGTGCGACGCGTTCCAACGCCAGATCGGGTTTGCGCCATTGGAGGAAGACGTTGGCCAGACGCAACTGGGCCAGGACATTGGTCGGCTGGAGTTCCTGGACGCGGCTGAACTGCAGGGTGGCCTGGCGGAAGAGCGTTTGCTGGAAAAACAGATCGCCAAGTTGAAGGCAGTATTCAGGTTCATCAAACAGGCCGTTGAAGGCCAGCATGCTTTCCCAATCTCGAAATTCGCCGAGCCGGTCTTCGGTGCTTCGGGCGGAGCCTCCGGCGCTTTCAGTTTCGGCACGGAGCAATCGGTTGAAGGCGAGATTGACACGGGCGGGTTTGTTGTTGGTGTTCAGGCCGCTGGCGAGTTCAAACAAGCGGCCCGCTTCGGGAAGCTGGCCAAATCGTTGCGCGGAAACGCCCCAATCATTGGCGGCGCGAGAAAAGAACACCGAGAGAAAAAGAGCGTCCCGGGATTCCCGCCGGGTCTGCTCCTTCACGCGATTCAAGGTGTCCTCCAGGTTCCGCCAGAAAACCTGGTTGGTGTCGAACTCTCCACGGGTCATAGCCGGCGGAGTGATCAGATTGGTCGGATAGAGCAGCAGGCGGGACGTGAGACCGTGCGGGCGCGCGTAGAATTTTTCGAAGTAAAAGCCGAAGCTCGGGTGCAGATAATAGATCTCGTTGGTTTGGCTCAAGTCGATCAGCGTCGCCAGCAGGCTCACGTCGTCCACCGTATCCCCCTGCGGTTGTCCCGCCAAGATGTCGGGCCAGCGGGTTGGATAGTGCTTCACCAGTTGGCGGTGATACTCGGGAATGGGCAGCGAACGGCTGTGGATCAGCACACGTTCGTTGGACGCGGAACCCCTCGATTGAGCTTCCAAAAGCAAGAGGCTGTTCAGGTCGTCGCTGAGGACGATGGCGTTTTTAGCCGGCAAAGGAGCGGCGCACAGTTCAGCGAACTGCTTGAGCAGCGGACCGCTATTGTTCCAGAAGTGGTTGAAGTTTTTGTAAACCAGACCGGCGGGTACTCCAATCAACGCCAGCCAAATGGCCGCGGTCAAACCGCGATCCGCCAGCAATGCCCATGGTCCCCGGCGTTTCCACGAGCGGTCTTTCCCCGGCCCGAACACGAGCAACACATAGCCGCTCAGATAGCCTATGCTGAGCGCGGTGAGAAAATGGAACGTCAGCAGCGCGTCATACGGGAATCGGCTGGTCACCAGCGCGCGCGGACTGAACTTTTGGTCAAACACTGTCCAAGAGCAGGCCACGAGCAAGACCACGTGGATGAGCCGGAACATCAGATTCGAGATCACCGCGCCCGCGGCGCTGGTGTCGCCAAAACTGGACGGCCATCGGATGCCCATGATGAACACCGGCAGGATCGACGTCAGCGACAATAAGAGGGCGCGGCTGCGCAGTTCGGGCCGCAGCAAGAAAGCCTTCTGACTGGCTAACTGGGCTTTGAGCGATTGCCAAAATCCGACCG
Source organism: Verrucomicrobiota bacterium (assembly GCA_016190065.1). Lineage (GTDB taxonomy): Bacteria > Verrucomicrobiota > Verrucomicrobiia > Limisphaerales > SIBE01 > VHCZ01. Next base: position 32,113 of record JACPRI010000151.1, on the reverse strand, counting down.
AGGACGAGTCCGTCAACGCCCAGGCCACGGGCAGCAACAGATACAGCAGCAGCCCGATTCCTCCGAGCGCGACCATCCGGCCGAGGAAACGAACCTGGAAAAAGCTCGCTCCCTTGATCCACACGAGCGCGATCAGGAACAATGGAAAGAAACCGATCATGGCCCAGTTGTTCGTGACGCCCAATCCGTAAACGAGCGCCAGACGGGTCAGCCAGGATTCGCGCTGATCGATGCGATACTCCAGGAGACAGCGGATCGCGTAGGCAAAAACCAGGAGGCTGAGCGCTTCGTTCGTGGCCGCAACGGAGTGTTCCCAGTAGGTCAGTTGCAGGCCGCAGGCCAGCGCCGCCAGGACCGGAGGGACCCACGCCGAGGGAATGGTGAGGAAGGAGAACTCGCTGCGTTCGCGCTGCCGTTGCGCATGCGTGCGGTCATGCGGCAGGAGCGATACGGAACGAGCGAGCAAGCCCAGGCTCAGCGCCGAGCAGGCCGCGGCAAACAGATTCAGCGCGATGGGCTGCCAATCCGCGGGAAACCAGCGGACGGGAAACGTCAGCAGAAAAAACAACGGGGCGTGAAGCGGCAACACCCAGTCCCATCCGGTCACTTTCGCCACGTAGGGCAAGCTGTCCAGCGTGACCCAATGGTTGAGCGTGAGGACATAAACGAGGAACGCGCCTCCCGTGGCCATCCACGGCAAGCGAGTGTGCACAAAGCCATCCAGAGGATGCTGCTTGTCTTGCATAGATCGAGGTTAAACCAGTTGAAACCATGTTCAAGCTCTTGGCAAGAGAAGTTTCCCGGACCGCAGATCGACGACGCACTCGACGTGTTGCGTCTGCGGAAACATGTCCAGCGGCGTCACGCGGGACAGTTGATAAACGCCATTCGCGCAAAGGCGCTTCACGTCCCGCGCGAGCGTCGCCGGATGGCACGAGACATAAACGATCTGGGCGGGCCGGACGCGTTCGAGCAGATCGAGCGTTTCCGGCTGACACCCTTTTCGCGGAGGGTCCAGCACAACCGCGGTCTGGTCCGGTGGAAATCTGCGCAAGATCGACGGCAGCACTTCTTGCGCGGCGCCGGCGAGGTACTCGCCGTTGGTCCGTCCGCGGGAGGCCGCATTGTTCCGCGCGGCCTGAATCGCCATTCGATCCAGTTCAATCCCGACAAAGGACTCGACCAGGTTCGCCAGCTCGATGCTGAAAAAACCGACGCCGCAATAAACGTCCGCGAGATGGCGGACACCGCTGGAGCGGACGCGGTCCTGCACGACTTCGACCAGCTTCGGCAGCAAATGAAAATTGTTTTGAAAGAATGAATCCTTCGGCACGTCCCAATCGTCCGGCGCCACGCGTAAAACGACTTTCAATCCTCCTTTCGGTGGCGGATTGGCGCGCACGTTGAGCAATTCTTGATTCAACGCCGGCTCAGCGATCTGGCATTCCTCAATATCGACCACGAGCCGGTTGTCCGCGCGGATGAATCCGATGTTCAGCCCCTGTTTGAATTTGTCCCATTGGCTGCGGACCATGATCCGGTTCCGGTAGCCGTAGGGCTGCGGACACGGAACGACCGGATCGATGACCGCTTCGTGAAATCCGCCCAGGCGCTGAAAGACGTCGAGGATTTGTTTGTGCTTCAGGCGGAGTTGAGCGTCGTAGGCGATGTGCTGGTATTGGCAGCCGCCGCAGTCGCCAAAATAGCGGCACTGGGGCGCAACTCGATCAGGAGAAGCTTGAAGAATCTTCAAGAGACGCGCCCGGGCGAAGCGCTTCTTCACTTCCACAATTTCGACTTCGACGCGTTCGCCAGGAATGACGAAAGGGACGAAGACCACGAACTCTCCAATTCGCGCCACGCCCTCGCCGCCGAAGGCAAGATCGGCAATCTGCAACTCGAATTGCGCGCCGACGCTAAACTTGTCTTCGTGATCGATTGTTTGGTCCATGAGCATCTGTCCTGATAGTTAGCTTCTTCAGCCATGGGCAACAATCCTTTCCTCGCCCATTTGATCCGTGGATCCCCGATTGTTCGTAACGCCGGCCTTTCCATCCGGCAGGTTGCGAGGTCTCCTGACCTCGCGGTCCACGAGGCAGGAATGGCTCGGAACTTACCGACCGGAATGTCGGCATTACGCCGTCACGAATCACTTCTGGATGCGCCCATTCGTCTGATTTGTCCTTTCCGGTGCCTTCGGAGGTGGTAATCTGCCCCGCAGCATGAACCCGCCGAGCGACACGGGTCAGCGCGTCCAGCTTGAAGAGTTTCAGCGCCAGCATCGGACTGGCCTGGTCACGCTCCTCTTTACCGACATCGTCGAATCGACGGCGCTGAAACAGCGCTTGGGTGACCGCGCCGGCGCGGCGTTTTTCGAGAAACATCATCAACTTGTCCGGGCCACGCGAGCGCGCTTCACGGACGCCCGGGAGATCGAGACCGCTGGCGATTCGTTTCTCATCGTGTTTGCAAAGCCTTCGGACGCGGCCCAATTCGCGCTTCTGGTTCAGGCCCGCCTGAGAGATTTGAGCCGTGAGAGCGGCGTCACCGTCCAGGATCGGATTGGCATTCATGTGGGCGAAGTCGTCATCAAAGAGGGCCAGACCAGCGCACGCCCGACCGACCTGTACGGCATCCAGATCGACATTTGCGCCCGGGTGATGTCGCTGGCTCGGGCGGGCCAGGTCCTCATGACGCGATCGGTGTTCGACAGCGCCCGGCAGGTTTTGAAAGGCGAGGACATCGAAGGGATCGGAGCGCTGGAATGGCTGAACCATGGGCTGTACTTGCTCAAGGGGCTGGACGAACCGGTGGAGATTTGCGAAGTGCGCGAAGTGGGACAAGACACGGGTGGCGCGCCGGCCGGCACCGAGAAAGCGCAGCGGCAGGTGGCCTCCGGAGACGAGCAAGTGCTCGGTTGGAGGCCGGCCTTGGGCCAGCGAGTGCCAAACACCGAGTGGGTCCTGGAACGGAAGCTGGGCGAAGGCGGATTTGGCGAAGTGTGGCTCGGCCGGCACCAAACCATGAAGGAACGGCGCGTGTTCAAGTTTTGTTTCCGCGCCGACCGCGTCCGGTTCTTGAAACGGGAGATGACGCTCTTCCGCTTGCTCAAGGAGCGCGTGGGCGACCATCCGAACATCGTTCGCTTGCTGGAGGTCTATTTCAACGAACCGCCGTTCTACGTGGAGATGGATTACGTGGAAGGGAGCGATCTGCGGACGTGGAGCGAGGAGCGTGGAGGCGTGGCGAGCGTGCCGCTGGAGACGCGGCTGGAAATTGTGGCGCAAGCGGCGGAGGGATTGCAAGCGGCGCATGATGCTGGAGTCATTCATCGCGACATCAAGCCAACCAACATCCTCGTCGAAAGCAGCAGCCGAGGTCACAAGGCTCACGCGAGATCGGACGCTAACGTCCAACGCTCAACGCTCAACGTTCAACATTCAACGGAGTCACCGACGCTCCACGCTTCACGCTCCACGCTCGGACAAACAAGTGAGCTTCCTGACGTCGGCGGCTACGACATACAAGCCAAGCTCACCGACTTCGGCATCGGGCAAGTGGTCTCGCAGGAGGCCCTGGCTGGCATCACGCGGGCAGGGTTTACGCAAACGATGATGTCGGATTCTTCCTCGTCGCACACGGGCACTCAATTGTACATGGCGCCAGAGCTTTTGGCCGGGAAGCCCGCGTCAATCCGTTCGGACATTTATTCGCTCGGCGTGGTGCTCTGGCAATTGCTGGTCGGCGATTTGACGCGGCCGCTAACGACGGATTGGGCTGATGAGGTTGCCGATCCATTGCTGCGCGACGACCTCAAGCACTGTTTTGCCGGTAATCCGCAGGACCGTTTTGCAGGAGCTGGACAATTGGCCCAGCAACTGCGGGCCTTATTTGATCGCCGGGAAGTCCTGGAGAGGCAGCAGGAAGAACAAGCAGCGCTGGAACGTGCTGCTTACCGACGCGGAATGATCCGCACCGCGCTTGCCGCGATCCTGATTATCCTCAGCGTATCCGGGCTGGCTCTGTTTGCGTTTAAGCAGGCGAACCGCGCGTCGGCCAGCGCCCAAGCCGAGGCCCGGGAAAAAGCTTTGGCCCAGCGGCGTCTCTACGCATCGGATATGAATCTGACCTTCAAAGCGCTTGAAGAAAACCAAGTCGGCCACGCACGCGAGCTCCTTGATCGGCATCGGTCCAGTGATCCGGATCTCCGGGACTGGGCCTGGCGTTTTCTCTGGGGCCAAACTCGCGGTGATGAGGCGCGCACCTTGGAGGGACACAGCGATATCGTCGAGACCATTCGCTTTTCACAGGATGGTCAGCTCCTGATTTCGGGAGACCACGAAGGCAAGTTGATCATTCGAAAGGCGCCGACTTTCGAGATATTCAGACAGATGCGCCACGACGGGGAACCAGGGGCACCGCGTGGCGTCCTTTTGATACAGAGCGCAGGCGACCAAATTAACTCTGTGGATATATCGCCCAATAACAGATTCGTGGCGATTGGCGGTGGTGGAAGCGCCGAGGTGTGGGATATCCATAACGAGCGGACGGTGGATAGAGTCACAGCCGGAGTCTTTCAACGATGGAGAACCGCTGGTGCTGGATGTGTCCGGTTTACACCGAAGGGAGAACTGCTCCTGATTGGCGACGCACGCGGCGAGCTTCACTTCCGCGATTTCCAGACGCATACGAATCTGGCCTCGCGAAAACTTCATGCCAAAGGGATTTCGGCCTTCGCGTTTTCCCCAAACGGACGGCGCCTGGCGAGCAGCGGCAGCCATGATGAGCTTCTGCTTTGGGAAGTCTCTGGAACGACGAATCTCTCGAACTCAGCTCGACTCGATGCCCGCGGTGCCGGGGCCATTTTTGAACTGGCCTTCTCGCCGTCCGGCGACTGGCTCGTCGGCGCGGGAGTTTCTCTGAGCGAGAGCTCCTTTCTCCGGGTCTGGAATGTCTCATCGGGTCAAATGGCAAAAGATCTGGTGGGCCACACCCGATGGGTCGGCGGGGCTGCTTTTTCCCATGATGGCGAGCGCCTCTTCACTGCCAGCGCAGATCAATCGGTCAAGATTTGGGACGTCAAGACCTGGAGCTCTAAAGCACAATTCAATGGTCACCTAAACGAAATCTGGTGCCTGGCCAGTTCCTCGGACGGAAGGACGATTGCCACCGGAGGCAAGGACAACCTCGTCAAGCTCTGGGACCTCACTGCACCTGTGAAAGCCAAAGGCCCCCTCCGTTTGCAGGAAAATGTCAGGTCTTTGGGGCGATCATCGGACCATACTCTTTTCATGGCCCGTGACGGCGCCGGCGCGATGCACTACTGGGAAGCTAACTCATTGCGCCGGCTCAACGCCGATGGTTGGCCGCAAGGACTCACTTCCTTTAACCAAAAAGCGGAGCTCGGATCTCTGGTTGAGGACCATACTGTCACTCTCCTGAATTTGAAGACTGGAAGGAAACACGCAACTGTGAAGGGTGACCTCGCTTTCTTCTCGGCCGATGGCAACACCTTGCTCGTCCGCGATACGCCCCAAAGCCTCACCATCTATCAACTTCCAGACTGCCGTATCCTGGCGACGCTGAAAGAGGACTTCGTCCTTTTGCCGGAGGCCTTCTCACCCTCCGGACGCTATGTCCTCGTCAAACCCATAGCTGGATCGCGAACTTGTGTGTTTTGGGATCGGACATCGAATCGCCGCAAACGAATTGAACTCGGAAAGGTTACATCCGCTCTTGCCGATTTTTCAGGTGACGAAAAACTTTTGGCTCTGGCTGGATCTCACGGTGTGTTTCAGCTATTCACCCTTACAGAGGAAGGTGTGGTTGAAGTGTTCAAAGCCGATCCAAATCTACTGGCGCTGAACAAACCCGCGTTCTCTCCGGATGGCCGTACGGTCGCCGTCGCCAGCGGGGGCAGGGCCGTGTGGCTTGTCGATACGCTGTCTCATCAGGAAATTGGAATGCTCAAAGACTGCGGAGGGCTGGACCGCCGAGCCATTTTTTCGGCTGATGGAAATAATCTCTTGGTCTCGGATACAAGCGGGGCGCTTTATGCCTTCCAAGCCCCCTCGCTCGAAGAAATTGTGAAGCGGGAGAAAGCTGGCCGATAACCGCGCTCTGAAGCTTAATCCAGTTGGGTTTGCAGGCGAGAGTCGCCCTGCATTGCACGGCTTTGGCTGCGATAGTTTTCGGCGATGAGCTCAAGCGCAATTCGCAAGCGTCTGCAAAGAAGCTCTGGCGGGAGAAGTCATTCGACTTAAGCTCGCCGATGGATTTTCCGGCCGAGTTTTGACCGAGTCCAGGCGTGGGCACCCCACGCGTCTTACTCAGATCATTCACGCTGGACAGGCGCCAAGTTGCTCTTGCCCGGCGTCCCGCCGCTGTCGCCGATTCCAATGGCGATGGGAAGGATGATTTGGTGTTCCAACACACGGACGGCACCCTTGCAGTCTGGTTCATGAACGGCGCCAATCTTGAAACCGCGACGCTTCTTGAACCGAGGCATCCCGGAGCCGGCTGGCAAGTTGTCGCGCCAAAGTGATGCGTTGGTTTGTGGTTTGTGGAAGGAATTTACACGATAAACGAACTCTGGTTTGCTATGCTTGTTGCATGAAATCATCGTCAGCCTCAAAGGCCCGGGTGGATCGCAGGGCATTTTCAGTTTGCACCTTTCATGAAACCGAAAAAGAGGACAAAGAATATTGGTGGTCGCGTACACCGGCGGAACGGCTGGCCGCGCTCGAACAAAGCCGGCAAATCGCCTACGGCTACGACTCTGCTTCCAAACGACTTCGCCGATTTTTTGAGGTTGTTGAATTCACACCGCGTTGAGTACTTGCTCGTTGGAGGCTACGCGGTCTGTTATCACGGCTATTATCGGAACACAAATGACATCGACATTTGGGTTGCGGTTAACGCCCAAAACGCCGCCAAGCTGGTGCGGCTCATCAAAGAATTTGGCTTCGATGTTCCGGAGTTGAAGGAGGAACTCTTCTTGAACAAGGGTCGAATGATTCGCATGGGCATCGAGCCGAATCGAATCGAACTACTGACTGAAATATCCGCATGTGGTTTTGATGCCTGCTACGCTCGGCGCGTCATCGGGGAGATGGGAGGTATCCCAGTAAACCTGATCAGTCTGCGGGATTTGAAGACCAACAAGCGGGCTACGGGCCGAAACAAAGACCTGGCAGACCTGGACTATCTCCCGTGATTTCTTTCACTTCCGGCTCCACCCACTTGCCGTGTTCGCGGATGAGATCGACCCGGCGGTCCACGGCCTCCGCTCCAGTGTTGAACCGTCGCTCGACATTTAGCCAGATCGAATCGCTCCCGGCGCTTTTCACACTCGACGCCTCCCCCAGACGCACGTAGTTTTGGTGATGATGACTGCAATTCTTGAGATTCCGGAAGTCCGCCGACGGGTTTCTCCGCTGACGGTTGAGAAGTATCACCGGCTTGGCGAGTTTAACGAACACGGTCGGCGAACGGAGTTGATCCGCGGGGTGGTCATCGAGAAAATGTCCAAGTCACCCTTGCACGCCGTCCTGTCCAAGCGGCTCTACGATTTAATTGCCGCGAAACTTCCCGACGGCTATCTGGTTCGACAGGAAGCCCCGATCACGCTCGCGGACTCAGAACCCGAACCGGACATTTCCGTGATACGCGGAACGCTTGCGGATTTCTATGAAGCCCATCCCCGGACCGCCGAGTTGGTCATTGAAGTTTCCGTTTCCAGCGCGGCGCTTGACCGTGAGAACGCCTCGCTTTATGCCGAAGCCAGCGTGAAAGAATACTGGATCGTGCTCGGCTCCGAGCGGCACATCGAAGTGTACCGCCGCCCGGAAAACGGCCTTTTTCGAGAGAAAGAAACTGTTGATCTCAATGAAACGCTCCAATGCGGCAGCGTGTCGAGCGTGCGCATTCGCCCCGCCGATATTTTCCCCTGATCGATCCCACGCACTTTGTTTTGAAGTCAGGACTTCGGGAGCGGCGTGGACTGGTGTGCAAAGAACGGCGGAAGGAGATGCATTCCCTTAAACTACAGAACCTCCCGGATTCTTCTTTGTCGGCACGCCGACAATGAGGTGATCCAAAATCTCAGTGCCCACGATTCGACCCGCCTTGACGCAAGAGGGAAATCCCGCAACTCCTTGGAGTCATGGCGCACCCGTCAGGAGTTGAACCTGAAACCTTCTGATCCGTAGTCAGATGCTCTATCCAATTGAGCTACGGGTGCGACCAAGGCGGAGGAATCTACAAGTCGCTGGCTGGTCTCGCAAGCGATTATTCCTCTCGATTGTCCCCCTCTGGGGTAACAGTTACTTTTGGCGCACGGGGTCCCCGCCCATTATTCCGCCATTCCAATATTCCGCGTTGAACTCCAGACTGATTCAATCCACTTGCTCGCCCCATCCACCTGGGATAGTTTCTCGCCACTATGGACAACAACGTGCCACCCGTTTACACGATAACTCCGCCGGTGATCACGCCGCCACCATCTCCTCAACCGCGCAAGAGCCGTGGCTGGATGATTCTGGCACTCACCCTCGCCGCCGTGCTCTTGGTGTTGTTGGCCGGCCAGTTCGCGCAGACGGTATCCGGCATCGCAGGAGTCAATCCCATGCCCCCCGGCGGTCGCTTTCTGGAGGAACTGACTCTTGAAAACAATCATTCCGACAACAAAATTGCGGTGGTGCCAGTAGAAGGAATCATCTCGAGCCAGATTTGGGACCGGGGAGGCAGAAACATGGTCGATTCAATCGCGCACCAGTTGAAGGTCGCCGGACGCGACAAATCGGTTAAGGCCGTCATTCTGAAAGTTGATTCTCCGGGAGGCGAAGTGATGGCCTCGGACGATATTTCGAGAGCGATTTCCGAGTTTCAGGAAAAACACGGCAAACCTGTCATCGCGTTCTTGAGCGGTTTGGCGGCGTCCGGAGGATACTATGTCGCCGTGCCCTGCCAATGGATCGTGGCCAGTGAACTCACCATCACCGGGAGCATCGGCGTGATCATGCACAGTCTTAACTACCGGGGATTGATGGACAAAGTGGGAGTTTACCCGCAGGTTTTCAAAAGCGGTCGGTTCAAGGATATGCTGAGCGGCTCGAGGAAGTTGGAGGATATCGACCCGAAAGAGGCGGAGATGATCCAGGCCATGATTGAAGAAACGTATGACCGGTTCAAAAAAGTGGTCGAGAAAGGCAGGCAGCGCGCCCAGTCAAAAAACAAAGGCGACGGAAAGCCGCTCGCCGAGGGGTGGGAACAGTACGCCGACGGACGCGTGCTGACGGGCCGCCAGGCGTTTGATTACGGGTTCGTCGATGAGAAGGGCCATTTTGAAAACGCCGTGGCGCGCGCCAAAAAGATTGCCCGGATTCCCGATGCGAATCTGGTGCGCTACGAGGAGCCCTTCAGTCTTTCGCGAATTTTTGGTTTTCTCGGGAAGAGTGAGAGTGCCACGCTCAAAGTGGATCTTGGGATAGATCTGCCCAAGCTCCAAATCGGCCGGCTCTATTTTCTTTCGTCCACGGTTCTGCACTGAGGTCCGCTCGCCGGCGTGTAAGCATAACTCAAATCCATTGACGGGCAACGCCGACAGTCAATGACCCGAGCGCGAATCGTTCCCCGAACGGACTCCGGGGAGCGGGATCACAAAATCCGCGAAAGTCTTGCCAGCGCTGCGACTGCTTCCTAGGTTTGGACCATGACCCGCGAGAATCTCCTGATTGTCGCTGACAGCGAACGCGACGCGAACATGCTCTACGCCGCGGGTTTTCTGGTGCCCGACCCCTTCATCTACCTGCGGATTCGAGGCAAACCGCACCTGGTGCTGAATGATCTGGAAATCGACCGGGCTCGAAGATCCTCACGCCATTGCCGCTTGATCCGGCTGAGCACTTACCTTCGCAAGCTGAAGCGCGAAGGATTTCAAACCACCGACTTCGCTCGCGTGATCAGCACGATTCTGCGCGAACGGCGGCTCAAGAAAATCGTTGTCCCGGGCAACTTCCCGTTGGCTTTGGCCCGCGAATTACGCGCCTTGAAAATCAAAGTGAAGGCGAAAGACGGCAGCTTTTTCGCCGAGCGCGAGATCAAGACGTCCGAGGACGTGAAGAAGATCAGTGCCGCTTTGATCATGGCGGAAGTCGGAGTGTCAGAAGGAATTCAAGCGTTGAAAAATGCCAAGATCGGCAGGGATGGGCGCCTGTTCTATCACCACGTTCCGCTCACCTCGGAGAAGCTTCGTTCGATCATTGAAATCGCGATCATCCAGGCGGGCGGGCGGGCCAATCATACGATTGTTGCGACCGGCCATCAGTCGTGCGATCCGCATGAGCACGGCTCCGGCCCGCTTCGCGCCAACCAGCCGATCATCCTGGACGTATTCCCGCGCTCGCAGAAGACGGGGTATTTCGCCGATATGAGCCGGACCGTGGTGAAGGGGCGCGCGAGCGAGGCGGCTCGAAGACTTTACGCCGCCGTCGCGCGCGCTCAGGATTTGGCGCTCGCACAACTCCGAGACGGATCCCCCACCCTGCAAGTTCACCGAACTGTTGAACAGTTTTTCAAGAAGGAGGGTTTCAGGACGGGGCGTCGGAATGGACGAATGGAGGGGTTCTTTCATGGAACGGGCCACGGGCTGGGACTCGAAATCCACGAACCGCCCAGGATCAATCCCACGTCCAAAGATTTTCTCCGGGCCGGACAAGTCGTAACCGTCGAACCTGGACTTTATTATCCAGGCGTCGGCGGCATCCGTCTCGAAGACGTGGCGCTGGTGACGACCAATGCCCCCAAAAACCTGACCAAATTCGAGAAAACCCTTGAAGTGTGACAGTGGCTCGACCTGTCTCACCTCATTTGATTTCTTCCGAGCCGCCGTGTCGCACAGACTGCAGCATGGGCTTGGAATTGAATGGGTTTTAAGTTTTTGCCCGTCTGGCATTGAACTCGCTCCACGCCAATCCCGACGCGAGTTCGAGCGCGCTCATGCGTGTTCCGGATGGCATCCGGAAGCGGCCGTAGCTCGAGGTCCGCTCAGAAATCGTTGGGACAATCGATTAAGCTGAATGCCTATGATGCTCGGAGTCTTGATTCTGGATCAGTACTGGTGGCTGGCCATTCCCGGTTTGATTCTGGGATTCATTGCCCAGATCAAGTTGAGTTCGACTTACAACCGATTCGTCCGTGTTCCGGTCGAATCCGGGCTTTCGGGAGCCGAGGCGGCGCGGGAAATTCTTGACCGTGCCGGCCTGGACGGTGTGCCGGTCCATGAAGTTCCGGGGCATTTGACTGATCATTATGATCCGATGAAAAAGGCCTTGTGCCTTTCGTCGGAGAATTACCATGGAACCTCGCTCGCCGCCGTCGGCGTGGCGGCCCACGAAGCGGGCCATGCTCTCCAACATCAGGAATCGTACGCTCCGCTGAAGCTTCGGATGGCGCTGGTTCCGATCACGAGCTTCGCCAGCCAGGCTGTGTTCTGGGTTTTCATGCTGGGGATGTTCATGAACGCGATGAAATTCGTCGGGTTGGCGATCATCGCCTTCGCGGTCATTTCTCTATTCCAGGCGGTCACTTTGCCGGTTGAATTTGATGCGAGTCGGCGAGCCAAGGCGCAACTATTGCGTTTAGGCATCGTCCAGAACCATGAAAGCGGTGCCGTGGGCAAAGTCTTGAATGCGGCGGCGCTCACTTACGTCGCCGCGTTAATCGAGGCGGTTATGACTTTGCTGCACTTCATTCTCATCGCGCGCGGACACGACCGTGACTAACCCCAGCGCATCTTTTGGGCCCGTGTCCGCTTTCGAAGCCGCGAAACGCTCGACCGGCCCGCGGACAAACGGGACTCGGAAAAACCGATGAAGAATCGCCTGCGCATTTCGTCTATCGAGTTAGCGGTCGTTGCGATGGCCAAGAGTTCGACAAAGATGCCCTTGACCAGGCGCCAAAACATTGAGCGTTAGCCGGTGTTAGTTTTGTCAGCCCCTCGACTCCAACGAAATGAGCTCCGGATTGAAAAGTGATATGGCCACAAAAACCAAACCCAATGCGCTGGCGTCGCGACTGGCCCCAAACCAGCCCCGACGGTCAAGCACAGGCCGAAGACGGTCGGTCGGCGGAGAGGCATCCATAATCGCCCGTGCCGTCCGGAAAACGGGGGATCCTGTGGTGGATGATAAAAGCGTTGCGCAAGAACCGTTGGAGTCCAAAGCGATCCGGCGCGATCCGGAGCCGAGCACTCCGCCGGAACCCAGGGAGCGGTCGTCTTACGATGGAGACACCGCGATCAAGCTTTATTTGCGCGAAATCGGCCAGGTCAAACTGCTGACGCCTCAGGAAGAAATCGAGCTCGCCGCGCGCATCAAGAAAGGGGATAAGAAAGCCCGCGAACAGATGATCAAGGCCAATTTGCGCCTGGTCGTGAAGATCGCCCACGATTACGAGGGGTTGGGATTGCCTCTGCTCGATTTGATCAATGAGGGCAACATCGGTCTGATGAAGGCCGTCGAACGGTTCGACCCTTCCAAAGGTGGGAAGCTCTCGACTTACGGCGCCTGGTGGATCAAGCAATCGATCAAGCGAGCCTTGGCCAACCAATCCAAGACGATCCGCTTGCCGGTGCATTTGGTGGACAAGATATCCAAAATGCGCCGGACGGCCATGCGGCTCCAGGAGGAATTCGGGCGCGAGCCGACGGATGAGGAATTGGGCGAGGAACTGGGCATCACTGCGTCACGAGTGGCCCAGTTGCGCACGGCCGCGATCCGCCCTGCTTCGCTCGATGCCCCGATCGGTGACGACGACTCGAATAATTTTGCCGAGATTGTCCAGGATGAAAACGCCGAAACTCCCTACGAGCAACTCGAAGAAAAGACGGTGACCACGATGCTCGATGAGATGATCAAAACGCTCGACCCGCGCGAAGCCATGATCTTGCGCTACCGCTTCGGGCTCGACGGAGGGTCGGAGAAGACCCTTGAGGAAGTCGGCGAAAAATTCGGCGTCACCCGCGAGCGCATCCGGCAGATTCAAAATATCGCGCTGAAGAAACTTCGGAAGATGATTGAGAAAATGGAGGCCGTTCGCAAATAGATCCAGTGAGGACCCCCCCCGCAACCATCGACGAACTGGCCCGGGCGATCCGAAACGTCCCCGATTTTCCAAAGCCTGGGATTCAATTCAAGGACATCACCCCTGTTCTGGCGGACCCGCGCTTGTTTTCCGGCTGCATCGATCGGCTGACGGAAAACCTGCCGCCGGGTTCCATCGACGCCATCGTGGGCGTCGATGCCCGGGGATTTATCTTTGCCGCAGCGGCTGCGCTCAAACTGAACGCAGGGTTCGTTCCCGTGCGGAAGAAAGGCAAGCTCCCCTATCAGACTCACGAACAATCCTACGACCTCGAATACGGGGCCAACACCATCGCCATCCACGTGGACGCCATCAAGCCGGGCAGCCGAGTCGTGCTGATCGATGACCTCCTGGCCACCGGCGGAACCGCCCGCGCCGCGGCGGCACTCTTGAAGAAAGTGGGGGCGGAAATTGTCGCTGTGACGTTTTTCATCGAGCTGGCATTCCTGAACGGGCGCGAGAAATTGAAGGGGTTCCCCGTTCGTTCGTTGGTGGTTTTTTGAACTTCGGCCATGAATTGGGAAACGCGGATGTCCTCGGCCGCCGCGCGTCCCGAACGTTGCACGCCGGAGCCTGTATCCGCGACCCTTGCAGGCCTCCATCAAATTCGCCTCCCGGTTCAGCATTACGACTTGGCCACAACCTTGACTTCGGGACAGGCATTCCGGTGGAAGTTGTGCGGAGAAAGCTGGGAAGGAGCGATTGACCGGCGCTGGGTGCGGCTGGCCGCAGCCGAGGACTCGATCCTGGCCGAAACAGCCGAGCCGATTGGAAATGGAGCGTGGCTCGAGAACTATCTCCAAAACCGCGTCGATCTGGAGAGCATCCTGGCGACGTTCCCGGACGACGGGCCGATGCGCGCCGCCGTGAGCGCGTGCTTCGGGCTGCGGCTTCTGCGCCAGGATCCATGGGAATGCCTCGCGTCCTTCATTCTTTCCTCCACCAAGCAGATCGTCCAGATCGAGCAAATCGTCGCGCTGCTTTGCGAGCGCTTCGGGGAGCCGGTGCCCGTGCCTCCGGGACATTCTCCGGCTTATTCGTTTCCGACCGCGGACCGACTTTGCGCTTGCGCAGAATCCGAGCTGCGGTCGTGTAAAATGGGATTCCGCGCCGCCTATTTGAAAGGCTCGGCGGAGATGATCGCCTCGTCGGTCATCGACTTGTCGAAACTGTCCGCGCTGGAGATCGGAGAAGCCAGGGAATCGTTGCTCCAGTTGCCGGGCGTGGGAAGAAAGATCGCCGATTGTGTGTTGCTTTTCGCTTACGGTTTTCCGAAAGCTTTCCCCATCGACGTGTGGGTCATGAAAGCCTTGCGCAGACTCTACTTTCGCGGACGGAGAGTTCCGCTCCGGCGGCTCCAGCGCTTCAGCGACGAACATTTCGGGCCCTTCGCCGGATATGCGCAGCAGTACCTTTTTCACTACATGCGCCGGAGCGAGCCATGAACCTCTTCTTCGGAGCGCGGCCTTCAGGCCGCTTCAACGTTCGACTCCAGAGCGGAGCCGGAAGCAGCCTGAAGGCTGCGCTCCGAATCGTTTTTGGTTGCCGGTGCTTGGCAAGTTCTTTTTGGAATAGGTGGCTTCCATGAACTCCATGTCACTTGAAGTTTTGTTCACTCCTGCCGAATTTGCCGGGCTGAGCCGACGGAATCTTCGAGAGACAGTTTGCGTGGTGTTCGACATTCTCCGAGCCACCTCCACGATGATGACCGCCCTCGCGAACGGCGCGGGAGAGATTCTGCCGGTAGGTGAAATCGCCGAGGCACTGGCCATTCGGCGGTCGCGCCCGGAGATTTTGCTGGCCGGTGAGCGAAATGGTTTGCGAATTCTGGCCGCCCAAACCGGCAGCGTGGATTTCGACCTCGGCAATTCGCCTCGTGAATTCACGCCAGAGAAAGTCCGCGGGAAAAACATTGTCATGACCACGACAAATGGCACGCGTGCGCTGCGCGCGTGTGCGGCGGCCCGATCCACGTTGATCGGCTCGTTCCTCGGGATGCGCGCCATCGCCGCGTGGATCGCTCGAGCGAAACCGAGCCACTTGCTCCTGGTCTGCAGCGGAACCGTGGATCAGGCGGCTTATGAGGACACGCTCGCCGCTGGCGCATTGTGCGATCTGATCTGGCCCGATTATTCCTCCGGGAACGTCTCCGACTCCGCCCGCATCGCGCAGCAAATCTATCAGGCATCTAAAGCGGATCTTTTGCGCGCCGCTCAGAATGGGCGGAACGGACGGCGCTTGCTCGCGGTCTCTGAGTTGCGCGAGGACGTGCCGTTTTGCTTCCAGCAAGACACGATCGATTTCTTGGCTGAGCTGGGCCAGGACGGAGTGGTGAGAAGACTGGCCAAACCGATCAGATAAAGCTTGAATTCATCCGTCTCATGAAAGCCCAATTTATCCCGCCTCGCTCATCACCCATGGAACATTCCACTGACGAAGCTTTCCATGAACCAACCCACCCCTGCGCCCTTCCCAGGAGGGGAACTCGCAATCGACGCACCAAACGTAGCTCCCCTCCGCAGCGCCGCCCTGCCAATGCCGGGTTCATGGTTCGTACGACGCCAGTCCTGGCTGCCCGCACATTGCTTCTGTTACTCTTCATCCTCGCGATGGGGTCCTTCACCGCTCGCGCACTCGAATGCGACCTTTCTCAATACCGTCCTCAAGCCGGCCTCGAAGCCGCAATCAGCGGCGAGGAACTGGTCGTGAGATGGACCGGAACCGCCGGAAATCCACTTCGCCTTCGTCTGACAATCAACCAGGGCGTGCCGATGATTCGAGCCATCGAGTTGCGCAAAGCTTCTGATTGGATTCCACTGGCGCGAAATCTTGTTCCCGAGTTTGGGGTCACGACCGGTGTTCGCCGCTCCGGCCACGGCCTGCTTGAAGAGAACCGTTGGGACGTTTATTGGGACGCGCCGTTGAGCATTCCCGGCGCGCCGACCGGCAACCCGAATCTTCCGCGCAAACCAGAAGAGGTCCGCAAGTTCAAAGCCTCGTATCAAGCGACCGGCTGCAAGGTGAAAACAGACGGCGCGCGCCTCGAAATCTCGTTCCCCGGAGTCTCGATGGGAATTTTCTCGGGGTCGCTCCAGTTCACGGTGTATCGCGGAACGAGCTTGCTGCGCCAGGAACTGATCGCCAAGACGGATGAGCCTTCGGTCGCGTTCAAATATTATGGCGGCTTGGCGGGTTTCGCGCTGCTGGACTTCGCGAAGGTGGCCTGGCGCGACGTGGGCGGGAATCCGCAAGAGTATGGCTTTGGCGGTTCGCCAAACGAAGATCCAGTGGCCCTGCGCGCCCGGAACCGCCTCGCCATCGTCACCGGAAAAAACGGGTCGATCGCGTTCTTTCCTCCGCCGCACCAATTCTTCTTCGCGCGGCAGTTGGAGGTCAACCTCGGCTACGTCTGGTATCGCAAAGACAGCGAATCCGCTTTCTCCATCGGCATTCGCCATGGCGACAGCCACGAAGGCTACAACCCGACCTGGATTCAGCAGGTCTTCGCGCTCTACAACGCGCCCCCCGGCACCTGGCAGCGCATGCCCATCTATTTTTTTCTCAGTCCGGAAAATGCCGGCGCGTGCCGTGATTCGGCGATGGCCTTCACGCACGGAGATCGCTACAAGCCGCTGCCCGGATACAAAACCCTGGTGACGCACTTTCACACCGCGTTTGCGCAAGAGTTGCTAAACTCCGGCAGCCTCGACACGTTGGCGCCCTGGATTCCAGCCATGCGCGCCCTGGGGATCAACATCGCGCACATTTTTGACTTCCACGGCGATGGTCATCCGAGAGATCCCGGACCGCTCCGGTTAAAAGAACTGGAAGATTATTTCGCCGCCTGCCGCCGCCATTCAGATCGGGATTTTCTCATCCTGCCCGGGGAAGAAGCGAATGCGTATCTCGGAGGACACTACAATATTCTTTTTCCGAAGCCGGTTTTTTGGACGCAGTTGCGCCCGCCCGCCGCGCCGTTCGTCGAGGATCACGCCAGGTACGGCAAAGTCTATCACACCGGCAGCGCCGCCGACATTTTTGAACTGATGAAAGCGGAGAACGCGCTGGTCTGGCAGACCCATCCCCGCACCAAAGGCTCGACCTTTTATCCCGACAAGATTCGCGAAACCGACTATTTCAAAAGCGATCAATGGCTGGGAGCCGCCTTCAAAGCGCTGCCCGTCGATCTCTCGCAAAAGCGGCTGGGCGAAATCCGCTGCCTGGGCACGCTCGACGACATGAACAATTGGGGGCGGCCCAAGCACATGATGGGCGAAGTCGATACTTACAAAAAATTCCCCGAATACGATCTCTACGGCGATTTCAACGTCAATTACCTGAAGCTCGACCGCACGCCGGGTTTCGACGATTGGAGCGCGATCAACCGTGCTCTCCGCGACGGCGATTTCTTTGTCGCCACAGGCGAAGTGCTGATTCGCGATTGGAAGGTCAAGCGCACCGGTGCGCATCTTGACGTGACCGCAGACATCGAATGGACCTTCCCGCTTGAATTTGTGGAAGTGGTCTGGGGCGACGGCGAAAAGACGGACCGACAAATCATTTCGGCGACCGATCTGCCCCCGTTTGGATCGAAGCAATTCCGCGTTCGGCTCAGCGCCGGCAACAAGAAATGGGTGCGCTTCGCCGCGTGGGATTCCGCGGTCAACGGCGCCTTCACGCAGCCGATTCACCTGAAGTGATGGTCGCGCGATACGATCTGACTATAACTAACCGCGAAGCTATCTGCTGGAGAGAAAAACCGGTTTGTTTCTCATCTGTCCCCATTGAGTTTAGAGGGCAGGCGGAATGCCTCGGTCACAAGACTGGCTGGTTCTGGAGCTGCACTCCGAGGCGATGCTTCATTCTGGCATCGGCGCGTTGCATCACTTCGCTGAGTCGAATACCCTCCGCCTAAATCCAATCTCCGGTCGGCGCGGTTAAGGACTCGCTTGTGACGTTCCCGGTGTTCCGCATTGCCGCCGGCTCGAATAGAATTACCTCGACTTCCTCGTCCGCCGCCGTCCGGTGCTCCACGCCACGCGGCACCACAAGCATCTCGCCTTCGCTAAGCTCGACCACCTGCTCTCGGAACTCGACCCGCATCCGGCCCCGCCACACCAGAAACAGTTCGTCCTCGTGCTCGTGGCGATGCCACACAAACGTGCCTTTGAACCTGGCGATCTTCACCTCCTGGCCATTCAGCTCGCCCACGATCTTGGGCCGCCAATGTTCGTTCAGCCGCGCAAATTTTTCGGAGAGGTTTATCCTATTCATAATAGTCGTTCCGAGAACGTGACCCATTGCTCGTCAGCTCTCACGAAGCTGGCGGCCGGTCGAATGAACCTCAAGCGCTCTTATTTCCAACGGCATCCTTACGGCTTGGAGTAATGCCGCTCGATGATCCGCTGGAGGTAAAGCAACTGAATGTCTCCCGGCACAATCTTCAAAGCGAGTTCGACGACGCGCCGGGCGCCTTCCGGATCGCCATGAGCCAGGCGCGCGCGCGCCGCCACCGACGCGAAGTGACCTGGAAGCCAATCCTGAATCGGACTCTTCTCTGTCCCGTCTGTGCGGGCCTTGAGAATTTTCTCGATGGACCGAACTCCTTCTTCCCAGAGCGGTGGCCGGGTAAAAATCAGCGCCTGGGCGAGCAACAAATCCGTCGCTTCCGAAGTTGAGTTCGGCGGGATTTCCGGAACAAGCGGATAAGTATTGGCGGGCCGGAACACGACCGGGAAAAAAGGATTGGCGTGATACACGTCCTGTCCGCCGTTGCTCTGGAGGCTGGAGGAGCGCCATTGCAGGTAACTGCGCAATTCGCGGTTGCAGAACGTATAGTTGCCAAAAGTGGCGTAGAGCAATTCATCCGGCAGCGAACTGAGCACCTTTCGTTTGTCTTCCGGCGCCAGGTCCATTTGCCAGGTGCGCTCATCAAATAGAAAAATCTGCTGCGCGAACGCCGCGATGTAAAAGGCCTTGGGCGCCGCATACTCGAGCACCGGAAACGCATCCGATTGGATCGGCCCGTCCCCCGCCACGGCAAACGCGGTGCGCTGCGACGCGACCTGCCGCACGAACACCGACTCCGGAGATTTGAGCCCAATGCGTTCCAGATCGGCTCTGGGCTCGTCGCGGGAAAAGACCTCGTGAAACACTTCCGGCGACGATTTCCAGGGCCGGTGCGATCCGAGCAGGATGATATCGCCTTCCTGCGAATCCCAGATTTCGATGTTCTGAAAAACGGTGGAGAACGTTCGAAGGACCAGGAACGCGATGCCGTCGTGCATTTCGTACATGTGAAACCACTGCGCCATGACCCCGCCTTCCTTCAGCCGGCTCGACGCGAGTTCGTAGAACTCCTTCGTAAACACGCTGGCCACGCCTGCAACCCACGGGTTGGACGGTTCACTGATAATAATGTCATATTTTTCCGGACTGAGTTTCAGAACCGTGCGGCCATCTTCCAGCCGGATTCGAGCCCGGGAGTTCGTCAATACGCCCCGATTCCACGGCTCGAAAATCTTCGCGGCCTGAAGGACCGGACGGCAATTCTCGGCGATGGTCAGCCTTTCAACCGGATGGCCCAGCAGCGCGCCGGCCGTGATCCCGCTGCCGAATCCGAGCACGAACACGTCCTTGCTCTGCGGCCGCGACAGCATCGGCAGGTGAGCGAGCAAGTATTGGGTCGATAAGTCTCCCTGAGTGGAAGCGTCCGGCTTGCCGTTGACTCGGAGAACGTAATCGCGGTCGGCGCTCTGTTTGGATCGGGTTTCCACGGAAACAGTCGCGTCCGGCCCGTCTTCGTAAAAGACCAGATCGACCAGGCGCCGCCGTTGCTCGATCAAGTCCCACGGCACATCCGCGGTGCGAAGGCGGAATATCCCCGACGCCAAAGTGTGTCTCCATTCATCGCCGTGCCCCAGCCAAATCCAGAGCACCACTCCGGCCAGCGCGACGGAAAAGGCCGCGGGCCGAGGCTGCCGGTTGAACCCGGCAGTGACCGCGGCAAACAAGGCAATGAGCACCGCAAACGTCCCCAGAGCGCCGCGCACGCCGAGCTTGGGCATCAAAACGAAGCCGGTCAGCAGCACGCCGATCACGGCGCCAAGCGTATTCCACGTGAGCAAACGTCCAACTCGATCTCCGAGCGTCGCGGTTGATCCCGACAGAATGCGAATCCAGAGCGGCAGAACCGCGCCCAGCAATCCAGCCGGCAACCCGATCACAAGAATGGCAATCACGGACGTGAGGATTTCATTGAACAAGTAGCCGGTCTCAGTCTGGGCCAATCCGGTTCGCGCTTTGGCATAAATGATCGCCCATTCCTCGATGCTGACGATGAAGACGGCCACGCTGAACGCCGCGCCCAGCAGCAACGGCACGGTTGTGGCCGGCCTTTGCAATCGGCTGAACCGGGGCGAAGCGACGACCGCCCCTCCGGCGCCGATGCCAAAGATGAACGCCATCAGCATGACGGCGAACGATTGCAGCGACGCTCCGAAGATCAACGCCAGGGAACGTGAAGCCAGAACTTCCAATCCCATCGAGACGCCTCCGGTCACCGCGACAATCCCACAGGCCCAGGCTAGGTTGGCTGAAGCGTCCTCCAACGGTGCGACCGTCGCGTCCGGGAGCGACTGCACCGGACCGCTGGATTCCCCCTCACCCGCGGCCCCTCCCAGGAGGGGAGTTGCGTTCGACGCGATGGCTGCAAGTTCCCCTCCTGGGAGGGGTGAAGGGGTGGGTTTAGGGGAAGGAGCCGGTGACCTTTCGGTCGCCACGCGGACGCGTCGTGCAAGCAAGATGGCCACCGTGCCTACCAGGACATTGGCCAGCGCCGTCATCTGGAGCGTGGAGACCATCCCGAGATGCCTCACCAAAACGAATCCAGCCAGCCCTGCGCCCGCCACGGCGCCCAGGCTGTTCACCGAGTAAAAGCGCGCGGACCGGCGCCCGGCGTCGCTCGACTCCTTTTGCAGCCAGGCTGCCACCAACGGCAACGTTCCGCCCATCAGCACGGTGGGCAGGAGCAACAAGCAAACACTGAGAATTCCTTTTAGGCCGAGCAGAACCAACCCTTGTTCCAGGAGCTTTGAGCCGAGCCCCACGAAAACCCGATCCGCGCTCCCGTACAGGAGATGAAAGAAAAACGCGTAAAGCCCGATCCCAATTTCAAGATAGCCGTAAGCTTTGAGGGGATGCTGGAGGAAATCCGCCCGCGCGCCGATCAGCCGATTGCCCAGAGCGAGTCCACCCATGAACACGGCGAGCACAACGGTCTGTGCCTGGATGGTGCTGCCAAACATCAAGGCGAGGTATTTCGCCCAGACGACTTCGTAGATCAAAGCCGTCGCGCCAGAGCAGAAGAAAAGGAGAAGAATCATTTGAAGTCGTTAAAACGTTAAAAGGTTAAATCGTTAAATCGGTGAAAAAATTTGATCGCACCCACATTATATTTGCACCCCAAGGTCACAGAGCTTTTGTTTTGGGCAAAGTTTCAAGGAGCAAGACCCCATTTAACTCATTTAACGCTTTAACGCTTTAACGCTGCAGGATTTGTGCTCATTCGTGTGCATTCGCGGCTTACCTCCGCTTTTGGTTCTAATTGCCGCAACACCCCAACGCACCTGGATCGGGCGCTCAGGCGGCATGGCGTTTATCGGAATCCGCGATGAACCGTTTCAACTCCGTGAGCGTGTAAGGCGGGGTTTTGTTCCAAGGCGGTTCGTCGAGGTGCACGTACTTGTCCGGCAAATGGTGGATCATAAGCTCGTCGATGCGGTCGATCGGAATGACCTTTTGCAGGCCGCATCCGATGTAAACAAACGTGGCGCCGACCTCGCGGTTCAAAGGGTCGCCGCGATTATAGTAATGGAAGAACGGGCTTTTCATCGCTCGCTTCAATTGCGCGCGAGTGAGGACCGAGCAGCCCTGGTGCAGATTTCTCAACCGCGCGCAACGCAGGCCGTTGAGAACCAGTGGGCCTTTGTACGCTCGGCCACCGGAAGGATGCGCGTCCGGCAAATACATTTCCCGGTCGTCCGATTTCTTGCGATTCAGCTCATACCGGATGAAGCCGGCCACGTAAGGTTCGGGCAGAATCCCGGTCGTCTCACAAAACGCCCGCAAACTGTCTTCCGTGATCAAGACATCGTTCTCGGTGTAAATGAAGAGGTCGTACTGGTCTTGCGCCTCGTCCATCACTTTCCGGTGGCAAAGCGCCAGATCGCGTCCCAGGGCCGGATCACAAGGCATCTGGGTGGCGCGAAAGGAATACCGGCTGAGGTCGAGGGGCGCCGTTGTGTGAAGGACCACATCGACTTCGAATTGACTCATGTTGTCGTAAGCAATGAGGATCTGATGGAGATAGAGCAATTGGCCTTCCCCATAGTTCGAGATGCAAACAAGCGTCTTCATTGCCGGGCTGGTCGTCCCCGGAGAGATACAGGCTCGGACTGGCTGCAACAAGATCGTTTTTGACCGGCGGTGTGCGTAACGCCGACATTCCTGTCGGCCAGTTTCGAGGCATTCTTGCCTCGTGGATCACGAGGTCGGGAGACCTTGGAACCTGCCGGCTCTGACGAATTGTTTTCACGCGACCCGCGACATGAGTTATCCTCGCGTCGAACCAATAACTGCGAGCCATTTATGCTTACGATCCTCCTCGCGCTGGCTTTCGCCTCAGCGGAGCCGGCCAACCTCGGTTCGTCGGCCGAGCAAAAGACCGGCGCGCTTTGCGTGATGACCTTCAACCTGCGTTTCGCCAGCGCCAAACCGCCCAACGCCTGGCCTCAGCGGCGTTCGGTCATGCGCGAATGTATCCAGAAATTCAACCCGGACTTGATTGGAACTCAGGAAGGACTTTATCAGCAGATCAAGGACATCGCGCAGGACCTGCCGCAGCATGAGTGGCTTGGTCTTGGACGCGACGGCGGGAGCCGCGGAGAGTTCATGGCGGTGTTTTATCGCCGAGACCGCTTCGATCCTTTGGAATACGATCACTTCTGGCTTTCGGACACGCCCAACGTGATCGCTTCCAGCACGTGGGGGAATTCAAACCGGCGCATGGTGACCTGGGTGAAATTCCTGGACCGGCAAACCCAGCGGGAATTTTATTTCTTCAACACCCATCTCGATCATCAAATCCAGGCGGCTCGCGAAAAAAGCGCGGCGCTCATCCGGGAACGCATTGAAGCCTTGAAGACCGCCTTGCCCGTGGTGCTCGTCGGGGATTTCAATGCGGTCGCCGGACGAAACAAAGCCTACGACATCCTGGTCAACGAAAACGGATTGACCGACACCTGGACGATGGCGGCCGTGCGCCGCAACGAAAGGATGAGCACTTTCCACGGATTCAATAAACCCCGGGAGGGTGGGGACCGGATCGACTGGATTCTGGCGCGCGGGCCGGTCGCAGCCGACGCGACTGAAATCGTCATTTTCCAGAAAGACGGCCAGTATCCGAGCGATCACTTTCCGGTGGTCGCCTGGCTAAGGTTCCGCTAGCCACAGGAGTTGAACCGCTAATTGACACTAATAAACACTGGCCAAAGTTTATTAGTGTCCATTCGTGGTTGAATCAAATTCATACCGCAAGCGGCTTTGGAGCGAGGTCCCGTTCTTCGGTCCTTGGCGGCGGCGCCGGGCCATCCGAGCCCTCGCTCACCAGGCTTCACCCGAGGCAGCCGGCATCCTCGCGGAATTCGCGACGTTGTGCCGGGACAATCGTTTGCTTTCGCTCACCCTGGCCGCTCTCGAGAGTTTCAGCAGCCCGGCGTGCATTGACCGCATCTGCGCGGTCTGGGCGGCGACACGGCATCCAATTCTCACCGACCTGATCCGAGGCAAGAACTGGATCGCCTCATCACCGGCTCAGATTCGAGTGCTCACAGCCCTGAAGTCGGGACGGGTGGAAGCGATTCTGGCAGGCGAGTCTGAAGTCATCGATCCGTTGGTGGAAAGCTGCAGCGACGCCGATTCGGAAATCGCGAGCGGCGCTCGCGAGTGTCTGGGCCAACTGAGGAGTCCTGCTGCGATTGACGCCCTTTGCGCCCGTTGGGTCCGGAAAAGGGAAACGGCGGTTGCCGCGGCCGTGGAGCAGGCAGGATACGTCGCCAATCAGCCGTTGAGCGCGCGAGTTTGGACAGCGTTGAAGGCCGGCCATCGCACGCTCCTGACCGATGGCGGGCTCGAAGTCGTGGAGCCTTTGGTTGCTGCAGCCAAAGACTCGGATCCAGAGATTGCACAACCGGCAGCCGAGGCGTTGCAGGAATTGACCGACCCGCAAGCGCAGGAAGCGCTGTGTGGATTGGTGATCGACGGTGAGGAGGCTGCCGCGCGCCATGCGGCCATCTCAGCTCACTACGCGCCGCGCGATCCTTTGCAACGAGCGCTGTTTTATTTCCTCACGGCGCAATGGGACGCGTACGAAAACCTGGATTTTGATCAGCGCTTGTTAGGACGCGCTTATGAGGCCGGGAACAGAAAACTTCGCTGCCGCATCGCTGAGAAGGGACGGCAGTGCGGCCGGACAGAATGGTTGACGGCGATCGTGGGCGCGCGCCACGAGCGTCGTCTCGGCGAAATGACGGACGAGGAATGGGAAGCGGCGGTCGCGGTGCTCCGTGAAAACAAGCGTTGGGAGGACTGTTGGCAGTTGGCGCAAGTGGCGCCCGCGGATTGGAGTGTTCGGCTTTTGACGAACCTCAAACACGCCGGTTGGAAACCGCGCCTGGAACAAGATCGCGAGGCATTGGCTGCATTAAGCCGAGCGGTCGAAGGATGCCGAGAAGAACCGCCGTTCCTTGGCCGATTGTTGCGAAATGCGGAATTGCTGGAAGGCCACGGTGACGCGGTGACCTGTCTTGTTCTTTCTCGCGACGGCGTGACATTGGCGAGTGCCAGCCAAGACCAAACCGTCCGGTTGTGGCGTCCCGGAGATCAGGCCTTCTCGAAAGCCTTGCGAGGCCACACGGACTGGGTGGATTGTCTCGCTTTGAGCCCGGACGAACGCGCGCTGGCCAGCGGGAGCCGGGACAACACGGTGATTCTCTGGCGTTGGCCGGAAGGGGAGCTGTTGCACCGATTACAAGGCCACACCGATGATGTTCGATGTTTGGCGTTCAGCCACGACGGAGGCGTGTTGGCCAGCGGCGGCAGCGACACGAGCATCAGGCTGTGGAGCGCTCCAGACGGCCAATCCATCTCGCGGCTGACCGGCCACTCGGACGTCGTGACGTGCCTGGCTTTCAGTCCGCAGGGAGACGTGCTCGCCAGCGGAAGTTACGACAACGACGTGCGCCTTTGGAGCCTGTCGGAGGCGCGACCCATTGCGACTCTGAAAGGCCACAAAGCCATGGTGAATTGCCTGGCCTTGACCCAGGACGGGGAACACGTGATCAGCGGAAGTAAAGATCGCTCGATCATGATTTGGAGCCTGTCGGACCGAACGAAGCTAAGACGCTTGAAAGGCCACCGGGACGACGTGACGTGCCTCGCGATCAGCCCGGATGGCAGCTTGCTCGCGAGCGGTAGTTGGGACACGACCGCCCGATTGTGGGGGCTTCCGGGCGGCGAACTTCTGGACACATTAGGAGCGGCGGAGACGAACGACGGCCACGAAAGCTGGGTAAGCTGCCTCGCGTTCAGCCCGGACGGCAAAGTGCTGGTGAGCGGAGGATTTGATCACACCGTGCGGCTTTGGAGCGTCCCCGGGGGGGCGCCGCTCAAGACGCTTGAGGGGCATCAGGACCGCGTGAAGTGTGTTCGGTTCAGCCCGGACGGCCGAACCTTGATCACAGGCAGCGCCGATCGGACTATTCGGATTTGGAAATCGGAACTCGCGCGTTTGCGGCGGCTTCCCGTCGGCCGGACCACGGTGGAAGATTTCGAATGGGTGGAAAATGTCCTGTCCAATTCAAAGCTTTCGGACGCGGAGCGCGGGTGGATCGAGTTTCTGTTCGCCTTGATGCGGGCGCGTCGCCGTTACGACATCGAAGTAGGCGAGGCCGCCCGGATTTCGATCGGAGAATTTGATATCGAATTGGAGCCATAAGCTCATTGCCGTTTGAACGAGGCGAGCAGGTAATCCCGGTTCATTCGGCTTATGAAGCTGAGGCTGATTTCTTTCGGGCACACGGCTTCGCACGATCCCGTCACGGTACATGCGCCGAAGCCCGCGGCATCCATTGCCTCGACCATGTCCAACACGCGGCGTTCCTTCTCCACGGCGCCTTGGGGTAAAAGACCGAGGTGGGAAACCTTCGCGGCCACAAAGAGCATCGCGGACGCGTTTTTGCAGGCGGCCACACACGCTCCGCAGCCGATGCACGCGGCTGCGTCCATGGCCCGCTCCTGGCGTTCCTTGGGAATGGGAATCGCGTTGCCATCCGGCGCGCCGCCGGTGGAGACGGAGACAAAGCCGCCGGCCTGAATGATGCGGTCCAATGCGCCGCGATCCACGACCAGGTCTTTGAGGACCGGGAACGCCCGGGCGCGCCAGGGCTCAATCGTAATCGTGTCCCCATCTTTGAAGTGTCGCATGTGCAACTGGCAGGTCGCCGTGCCTTTTCGGCCTCCGTGGGGAACGCCGTTGATCACGAGCGAGCACATGCCGCAGATGCCCTCGCGGCAGTCGGAGTCGAACGCAATCGGATCTTCGCCCTCTTCAATCAACCCTTCGTTGACCACGTCCAGCATCTCCAGAAACGACATGTCGGGAATGATGGCGTTGGCCTGGTAGGTCGCGAAGCCGCCAACAGCGCTCGCGTTCTTTTGCCGCCAGACCTGCAAAGTGAAGTTCATGAAGCAGAGAATTTCGACCGCGGCCGTTCTCCGTTTTGAGGCTTCGCGGCAAGGGTATGAAAGCCAATCTCGCGTCGAGCGACGGCGCGTTCGGGCCGCGGTTCCGCCATCAATTCGCGAATGGCATCGAAAACGATTTTGAACTTGCGATCGTACCTCTTTTCCAGAGCGGCCAGTTTTTGCGACAACCCGGCGTTCGATGCCATCAACTGCCGCAGCCGAACAAAGCTGCGCATGATCTCGACGTTGACGAGAATGGCGCACGGACTGCGCAGCACACTGGAGAGCATGGCGATTCCTTGCTCGGTGAAGGCGAAAGGAAGATGGCGAAGATTCCGCTTCCGCGAAATTGCCGCGGGTGGTTCCTCAACGGGGGATGCGATCACAATTTGTGATCGCATCCGACGCGCTTCCTCCGCTTCCAGACGGAACATGAAATCCGCGGGAAAGCGTTCCAGGTTGCGGCGAACAGCCTGGTTCAGCACCCGGGTTTCGACGCCGTAGAGGAACGCCAAATCGACGTCGAGCATCACTTTCTGACCGCGGATGAAGTAGATCTGGCGTTCGATCAGCGAAATACGGTTCTCGGGTCTGTGTGAGTTCTCGCGCGCGGGACGCGAGGAGAGGTTGGAGCGGCGGACGATAAGAGAGGTTTTCATGGCGATTTGAGTTTGAGCTTTCAATTGCCTTTCCTCCTTGGGAAGACGGCAGCAAGAAAACCGCACCGGGTGCAAATCGTCAATCGCAAATTGGCTCACTTGTAGCTCCTCTGACTCATCTTGATTTCTTCGTAAACGAGCGGCTCTTTGTGCAAGACCGGCGGCTTGCCGGGGCCTTGATATTCCCACGCAGAAACGAAAGCGAAGTTGGCGTCGTCCCGCAACGCTTCGCCGTCCTCCGTTTGGAACTCGGTTCGAAAGTGTCCGCCGCAGGATTCGCGGCGCGTCAGCGCATCCCGGCAAAGCAATTCCGCGAACTCCATGAAATCCGCGACGCGCCCGGCGTGCTCCAGCGCTTGATTCAATTCCTGGTTCTCTCCGGTGACCTTTACATTCTCCCAGAACTCCGCGCGCAGTTCAGGGGTTCGCTTCAGGGCTTCCTTCAGCCCGCCCTCATGGCGAGCCATGCCGCACTTCTCCCAAAGCAGTTTTCCGAGTTCGCGGTGGAAGGAAGTGACCGTCCGCCGTCCGCGAATCGACACGAGTTTCTGCGTCCGCGCCCGGACTTCTTCCTCCGCCTTGTTGAATTCCGGGTGATTGGCCGAGGGCTTCAACGGCTTGGCGGCGGCAAAGTAATGTCCGATCGTGTAAGGAATGATGAAATAGCCGTCGGCCAATCCTTGCATGAGAGCGCTGGCGCCGAGGCGGTTCGCGCCGTGATCGGAAAAATTCGCTTCGCCCAGGACAAACAATCCAGGAACGTTGCTCATCAAATTGTAGTCCACCCACAAACCGCCCATCGTGTAATGGACGGCTGGGTAGATCCGCATCGGCGCCTCGTAGGCATTCTCTCCCGTAATCGTTTCGTACATGGAGAAAAGGTTGCCGTAGCGCTCCTCGATCGTCTTCTTCCCGAGCCGTTGGATCGCATCGGAAAAGTCCAGATAGACCCCCAGGCCGCCGGGCCCGACACCGCGGCCTCCGTCGCAGACTTCCTTCGCCGCGCGCGAGGAGATGTCGCGCGGAGCGAGATTGCCGTAGCTCGGATATTTGCGTTCGAGATAATAGTCGCGCTCCGTTTCGGGAATCTGCTGCGGCGGCCGTTTGTCTCCCTTGTTCCTGGGCACCCAGACCCGTCCGTCGTTGCGCAGCGACTCCGACATTAACGTCAACTTGGACTGGTGATCGCCGCTGACCGGGATGCACGTGGGATGAATCTGCGTGTAGCACGGATTGGCGAACGCCGCCCCCTTCTTGTAAGCGCGGTAAATGGCGGTCACGTTGCAGCCGCGCGCGTTGGTCGAAAGATAAAACGCGTTGCCGTATCCGCCAGTGGCGAGCACGACGGCGTCCGCCGCGTGCGAAGAGATCTCGCCAGTGACCAGATTGCGAACCACGATCCCCTTGGCGTGGCCATCGACGAGCACGACGTCGAGCATCTCGGTTCGAGGAAACATTCTGACTTTTCCTAAACCGATCTGCCGGCAGAGGGCCTGATACGCGCCCAGGAGCAGTTGTTGACCGGTTTGGCCGCGCGCGTAGAAAGTGCGCGACACCTGCGCGCCGCCGAAGGAACGGTTCGCGAGGAGCCCGCCATACTCGCGGGCAAACGGAACGCCCTGAGCCACGCACTGGTCGATGATGTTCACGCTGAGTTGCGCAAGCCGGTACACGTTCGCTTCGCGCGCGCGGAAGTCCCCGCCTTTGATCGTGTCGTAAAACAGCCGATAAATGCTGTCGCCGTCGTTCGGGTAATTCTTGGCCGCGTTGATGCCACCTTGGGCCGCGATGCTGTGCGCACGCCGGGGGCTGTCTTGGAAACAGAAACACTGCACGTTGTAGCCCAGCTCGGCCATCGACGCCGCGGCGGAAGCGCCGGCCAGGCCCGAACCCACGACGATGACGTCGAACTTCCGTTTGTTCGCCGGATTGATCAGCTTCATTTCCAGGCGATGCCGGTCCCATTTCTTGTCCAGCGGCCCGGAAGGTATTTTGGCGTCGAGGTTCATCGTCCGTAGCCGAGCAAAACCGCAATCGGGATGGAAGAGTTGCCGATGAAAATAATCGCCGCCGCGGCCCGCGCCGCCCGGTCAATCCACTTTTCGCTTCGTTCGTTCCGGAGTCCAACCGATTGAAACATGGCGCTGACACCGTGGCTCAGATGGAGGCAAAGCAGCGCCATGGCGAGGACGTAGAAGCCCGAGACCCACGCGTTGGAATAGCCGATGACCATCATGCGAAATACGTCGCGGTGGTTGGTCTGCGAATCGAGCAACGTTTTGAAATCGTGTCCGGTCAGGTTTACGGACGGAGTTTGCACGGTGAAATGCAAGAGATGGTAAAGGATGAAAGCAGCAACGATCACGCCACTCATGAGCATCGTGCGCGAAGCGTAGCTGGCCGCCACGGGCGCCGGATTCCCGGCATACGCGAGGGGGCGGGCGGCTTTGTTCTCCGCCGAGAGTCTCACAGCGGACCAGATGTGCAATCCCACGAGCGTCAATAACCCGATGCGCGCGGGCCACAGCAGTTCGGGAGTCGATTGCAGAAAATGCGCGTAGCGATTGAGCGGCTTGGGTCCGAGAAATATTTGCAGATTTCCCACCATGTGCACGATCACGAAGCCGAACAAGAGGAACCCGCTCACGGCCATGACGTACTTTTTACCCAGAGAAGATTGGAAAAACTGCCGCATTGAATGCAAGGGTATGTAATCGGCAAGTGCGTGGAACGTCAACCCGGCAGCGCAAAGTATAAGAGGGTCTTCCCCGGAGGTTATCCGGGCTTATTGGGGCAATGTTCGCGGAATCGGAACGTCTGAAATCACGCGATCCCCTGACGCGCGCTGGATTCTTTCGCACGGTTCGGCTATCAAGTGGGCGTGGCCAGACTCAGGAACAAAGTGCTCGTCGTGATCGGAGGCACGAGCGGTCTGGGATGGGCCGCCAGCCGGGCCTTTGTGCGCGAAGGAGCCAGAGTCATCGTCGTTGGGCGCGACGCGGCGAAAGTGAAGGCCGCCGTGTCGGAATTGGGGAAGTCCGGCGCCGGATTTGCGGCCGACGCGTCGAATCCGCAGACCGCGGCGCGAGCGATTGAAGTCGCCTTGAAACGTTTCGGCGGTTTTCACGGACTCTATCACGTCGCCGGCGGCAGCGGGCGGCGGAAAGGTGACGGGCCCTTGCACGAACTCACGGATGAAGGTTGGGCGCACACGTTGGATTTGAACCTGACTTCGTTGTTCTGCTCGAATCGCGCCGCGGCGCAGCAGTTTCTCAAACTGAAAAGCGGAGGCAGCGTCTTGAACATGAGTTCCGTCCTTGGATTTTCCCCGTCGCCGCGATACTTCGCCACGCATGCTTACGCCGCGGCCAAGGCGGCGGTCATCGGTCTGACGACATCGGCGGCAGCCCATTACGCGAGCCAGCGGATTCGGTTCAATGCGATTGCGCCTGCGCTGGTCGCCACCCCCATGTCTGAACGCGCGCAGAACGACCGGAAGATTCTGAAGTTCATCCGAACCAAACAGCCGCTCGACGGCGGGCGCATTGGAAAGCCGGAGGATCTGGACGCCGCGGCGGTTTTTTTCATGTCGGACGAATCGCGATTTGTGACCGGCCAGGTTCTAACCGTGGACGGCGGTTGGTGCGTGAGCGAAGGGCAGTATGAGTAAGAGGCAAGAGCCAAGGGGCGAGAGGCGCACGAGGCAACCGCGCAAAAACTCTTTGCGAAAACCCATCGCCCATCGCCTATCGCCCATCGCCTATGACTTGGGCATCGATCTGGGCGGTTCCAGCGTCAAGGCGGTCGCCGTCACGCCGGAAGGCAAGGTGCTGGCGCGCCACAACCAAGCGTTCGACCCGGACCGGCGGATGCATTTCGCCCAAACCATCCGTGATCTCGCGCACCGCATAGAAGAGGAACTGGGCCGGCCGCCAGATGGAATTGGACTTTCTGCGCCGGGCTTGGCAGACAAAAGCGGTCGTTGGATTGGTTTCATGCCGGGCCGTCTGCGCGGCCTGGTCGGGCTGGTGTGGTCTGAGTACCTTGGAACACCTGTTCCTGTTCTAAATGATGCTCACGCCGCGTTGCTTGGCGAAGTGTGGTTAGGCGCAGCCCAAGGCTGCGGCAACGTGATCATGATTACACTTGGAACCGGTGTCGGAGGCGCGGCGATGGTGGATGGTCGGCTCCTGCGAGGTTACACGGGCAAGGCGGGACACCTTGGGCACTCGACCCTGGACATGGACGGGCCGCCGGACATTTGCAAAATGCCGGGAAGTCTTGAAGTGATGCTCGGTAACTGCACAATCCGCGAACGCTCGGGCGGACGTTTTGCAACCACGCACGATCTGATCACCGCTCATCTCCGCGGCGTCCAAGAAGCGACGCAGGTTTGGTTGAGATCGGTCAAAGCGCTCGCCTGCGCTATCGGTTCATTCACGAACATTTTGGATCCGGAGATCGCAGTGATCGGCGGCGGAATCGCCCGTGCCGGAGAGGCGCTATTC
>JACPRI010000150.1 GCA_016190065.1 Verrucomicrobiota bacterium | reverse complement strand
TTCGCAGCGCCGTTTTGAGCGCCGCGAATCTACGATGAGCAGAGCACCTTCACTCAAGCTGACTAACCGCTACCACGAGACCGTGAAACCTTACCATGTTGGGCGCTTCGTTGACCCAGACGATCCGTTGGCCATGCACGAGCAAGGAGCCGTAATCAATCTTCATAATTTCCACGTATGGAAAATATTTGCTGGGCCTACGCCGGCACCGCCCCCTGTTTATCCCTCAGCCGCCGACAACGGCGATTAAGCGCAGTATCGGGAGAACCCCGAAGTCAACGCCAAGATTGATGCCTGGGTAGAGGAGAACTCAAAACGCTGGGCCTACATCCAGGGCATGACGCTGGACCGCGCACACCGGACCATCGCCTTGCGGGAAATGCAGGATTCCGAACGCATCCAGCGCTTCCGCCAGCGCGTCATGAACCACATCGAACGTGATCCCAACCGAAAACAGGCTTTCGAGGCCTTGGTCAAAGACTTGCCCGCCGAGGAACGCGAGTTGGGCATGGTGCGGTTGGCCACCGAAGCTCGACGGCTCCAAAACTGCAGTCAAGCCCGGTCGGAGTCCCGCTCGCACGAGATGAGCCACGATTGATTGCCGCGGCGAGCACTTCGGCCTTTCGTCGTCCTGCCGCTCCGTTGTTCGGGGTTGGCGCAAGTTTCCGCCGCCCCGAAACTCCGCTCCCAGGCCGCGAAACCCGAAGACCTCGCCGACGAAAGCCGACCGGGAACGGCAGCGTTCGTGGCTGGACCAGCAAAGCCCAGCCACCATCGCCGCGTTCCCAATACAATGCTGGCTGACGAAAACGTAGGAGTGGAAAATCTCGCAAAAATGGGGTCGATTGCCGCCAACGGCTGAACAGAACGATTTGTGCTATTTCCAAGCCATCGAGAGTCACATGACCAACGAGACTTCATTGCCTCACTTTCAACTTCTCAACAAGATCACCGGCTTCATTGACCGGCTGATCGACGAGCATGGCGACATCTTGTTTATGGTGTTCGCCGTCCTGTGTCTGTTTGCCATTGCATGGATTTTGACCGGAGGTCTCAGGCGACGGTCAAATAGAATCCTCTTCATCGCCGAATCAAGGGGGACTGCTACCACTCCACCGACTTCCTTCCACACCACTCAGACTTCACCCAGCCCACCACGCCTCCCCGCGTCCTCAACCTGCCAAGGAACCACTCCACCAATCACATCCAATCCGGATGATTCCGATCCTCAAGCCTTTTCAGCGTAAGACTACCCCAATTAACAAAACACTGATTCAAATGACCATTTTCAATTTTGGAGGGCTCCATGAAGCCTTGCAATCTCATTGGCCAAAATGTTGTAAAATTCCGTGGCCAGTTCAACTGGTCCCAGCAAGACCTCGCCACTCACCTTCAGCTTGATGGACTGTCCATCAGCCGCGAGTCCGTCGCCAACATCGAAGCGCGCCGACAAAGTGTTTCGGATACGCAGATTTTCCATCTCGCGCGAGTGCTCAAGGTCTCCGAGGCCGAACTTTTTCCCCACTCCCAGCTCGTCAAACCGAAGTGACGCTCTGAAACGGTTCGGATTTGAGCGCGGTCGAATTCTTGAACCCGCCTTGGGCCTCGGCCATTTCATCGGTCTCATGCCGGAAGAAATGCTCTCGCGTTCCATCATTACCGGGATCGAGATCGACTCCATAACTTCGCGCCTCGCCAAAGCCCTTTATCCAGACGCCGATGACCGGCTTGCCACGACAACGAACGACGAGGAGGAGGAACAGTCAGTCACAATGAAAGAAGCCGCCATGCAAACACAGCATGTTCGCCGCTCACGCGGCATCCGCGTTTAGCCCGCCGTGACCAACGCTCGCTTCAATCCGCGCCACGTCCACGGATCGGCCCTGTCCCCTCCCGGTCGTGGTCGCGGCGCTACATTCCGCTCGCGCTCGTCACAAGCGGGACAGATCAAAAGCGCTTCCGTCTGGCCTGCGGCATCGCGTCGTTGCGCGACGGGCTCCAGGTCGCTAGTCGCTCCGGTTCCGCCCTCCGCTCCGCTCCCCGCGAAGCCTGGAGGTCAGACCGAAGCGCCAGCGCCGAATGCGATGACCCCAAACGAGCCAAAGAATGAGCCGAAGCGTCGAACATCCCCCGGCCAGGAGTGGTCGGGCCGTGATTGACCCTTGGACTATAGAAGACCTACCTCGCGTTCGATAACCAGAATCTCCTCCTGTCGAAATTCTCGTTTCAAATGCCCTTTGAGATTGGCCAGAAAGTCACGCGCGGCCGGGTCCTGGCTGATCACTCGATAGATCACGATCTCGTCGCGATAAGTGATGTTGCCGAATTTCCAGAAACCTTGATTTGGCTGCGGGAAAAAAAGTCAGCCCTTCAAATCGATCCAAGAGTCGGCTCTGTAACTCTTGGAATTTGGCTGGTTCGACAGGAGTCCCATCGTTGTAGGACAAAGGAACGAAGAGATCATACTCTTTCACCGGCAACCTCCTCGAGGCTCGGCGCGCTGGCTTCGCGACTCAGTTCCGTGAATCGGATGCCAGACTTCCGCAACACCCGCAGAGCATCCTCGGAGAGTACGTAGGTATGCTGCGGCAGAATCATGCCTGGAGAATGGCGCAGGAGAATCGGCAAGGCCTTGGCCTCCTCCTCCTTCGTCAGGTGAATCACAACTTTCATGCTCAACTCGTAACCCTTTGCAGAATGCCGCGCAATGAAATACTCGGGGCTGCCAAACTCCCAAACTCCCCAGGCAACAACATGACATTGCACCCAGACGAACGCTCGGAGGGAAAGCTCCGCCGCCAACCGGCTTGGAGCGTTGATTGGGACAGCCGGATTGATTCACCCCGAACTTCAGTCCAACAAAAGAAACAGATGACTTATTTCGCGCGCGGCCGGGCGCAAAGCAAACCCGGACACCGGCTCCGGTGCAAATGCGGAAACTCAGAAATCCCCACACCGTCCAGCTCGTGAATCCCGCCGGGCGATTGTATGGCGTCGGCGTCCGCGTCAAGGTCGTGCCCCCGTCCTCCGCTGCCTCCACCTTGACCCGTCCGCCGCCGCCAAAGCCCTTCCTCTAGGGATTCACGCGCAGGCTTTATCGCTCGACTATCTCTGAGGCATTGCGGCGACGCGGCATCAATGTGCTGACCGCACAAGACGACGGCCCCGATCTTCTGGGAGATGCAGAATTGTTACGCTGGCTGAAGTTTCCCGAAAGGCACGAAATGAATCTCCACGCGCTGCTTTAGGGCGGCAGCGATCCGCCGAAGCATGGCTAGGGAATGACCTTCGTAGTCGGCATCCTCTAGTCGGCAGATGACCGATGCAGTGGTTCCGACCAACTTGGCGAGCTGGCGTTGGGAAAGTCCGGCTTCAGTCCGGAGTTGGAGAATCTGCCGCGCCACGTCATCGGCAGCGCGCATCTCCTCCAGCGCGGCGAGCCGGTCCGGTCGCCCCGCGTAGTACCTGCGGTGCAAAATGGCGAGACCGTCCTTTGTCTTTTTCGTTCCTTTAGTCATAACAGGTCGTCCTGCTGGTAAGTGTGTTTTTTCGGGGCGATCATGAACGCAGTTTTTCGTCTCCACCATTTTCAAGTGGCTTTGAGGCGGCTCTCGGACCAGGAGACGGAAATTCGGATTCGAGTTGGAACGTCTGGAGACGAAGCAATTTCCCGGCAGGTGCTCGACAAAATCAAGAAACGCCTCTGAGTTAGAGTTTCGCGATCTGCGGCGGCCCTTGGAAGCGCTTCCGTTCGAGCCCGAACCACACGGTCAGCAGCAAGGCCACGGCGCCCCCGACGATCCACATCGCTTGTTGGTTCGGCGGCTGCATCCCGATCACAATCAAACCCACGCAGCCGAGCGCAGCGACGACGGCCAGCGGCCGATACCAACGTCCCAATTCCCACGGCCCCATCCGCGTCCAGGTGCGGCCGTGCGAGAAGAAACCGGCGGCAACCGGCAAAACGTACGAAATGTAAAGAAAAATGACGCACACCGCCGCGATAGTCGTGTATGGCACGAGGATGGTGAACAGCGCGGCCGTGACCGCGGAGGCCCAGACCGCGACGGCGGGAGATTTCGTTTGCGGATTGACTGCGCGCAGCCACCCCGACCCAGGCAGGCCGCCGTCCCGCGCGAACGCGTAAGTCATCCGCGAGGCCGACGTCAGCGCCGCGAGACCGCAGAGATATTGCGCCGTCACAATTCCCGCGAGCAACGTCCAGGCAAGCCACGCCGGCAGGACGGACTTCATCGTCCACGGCACGACTTCCGCCGCTTTGTTCATTCCCTCGCGCACGTCCGGCATCGCGAGGAGGAGGGCGCAGATCATCACCCAACCGAACAAACCAGAGACCCAGACGGACCGAATAATTCCTTTCGGAACGTTGTGCGCGGCGCCGACGGTTTCCTCCGACGTGTGTGCCGAGGCATCGAAGCCGGTGATGGTGTACGCGGGCAAAAGGAAGCCGAGGGCGAAGAGCCAAACCCAACTCTCCTGTTTGGGAAAGACGGCCGCGCCTTCCGGCAAGCCGCTGAAGTTGGTGAAGGTCCAGAGCCGCGCCCATTCGAGATGTCTCGTGCAGGCCAGCAAAGCGAGGGTCAACACGGAAGCCACAATCAAAATCAGATAACCGCTCAGGTCGGTGAGCCGGGTCGTCCAGTGAATGCCGTAATGGTTCAATAGGCCTTGCGAAAGCGTCATCACAACCACGACGACGGTTTTCACCGTGGCAGCCGACTCCGCCGGCGGCGCGATGCCAAACGCAGCGGTCGCGAAGTCGTACGTGCCGGCGTTGATGGCGGCGAGCGCGCTGACGATTCCGGCCAGATTGAACCAGGCCGTAATCCAGCCGTACGCGCGGCCGCCCAATATGCTGGCCCAATGGTAAAGCCCGCCCGCGGTCGGAAAGGCCGACGCCACCTGGCCCATCGTCATCGCCACGACGACCGAGAACAAGCAGACCAGGGGCCAACCCAGGCCAATGCTCGCGCCGCCCGCGCTGCACAGACCCACGTGAAACGACGTGATGCCGCCGGCGAGGATGCAAATGATCGAAAGGGAAATCGCGAAGTTCGAGAAGCCGCTCATCCGGCGCGCGAGTTCCTGGCGGTAACCTAGCTCCTGCAAAAGCCGCTCGTCGTCGTTCGTGCGGAGAGGTGGCTCGGGTTGGTGGGGCATGAATGAGCGCGCGTCCAGGACGCTCTAACTCGCCGCGGAAGGCAGTCGGCCCTTGATCGTTGTAAGCAGTCGCGAGACGCCCTCGATTTGTTGGCGCAGCGTCGGCCAATCCGGATCGTCCAGGTCGAAGCCAGGGTAGCGATCAATGAAATAAAGCTCTGCCAATCCATCACAGAGGGGCTCGGTGATCGCCACAAGATCGGAACCTCGCAGCTTAAGCTGGTCGAGGAGTTTCTCCAGGTCGTGAGTTCGCTCGAGAATCCATCCGGTTCGAATCAACTCTGCTTTGAGGGTCTTTTCCAGCACTTCGGCCAATTTGCTTCGGCACAATTGATAGCCGACTTCTCGCTCACAGATTAAACGTAAGGCTTCAAGGTCAGATTCGGCGATCCAAAGCCAATCCGCCGGGTTATTGGAGTCAGTTTTCCGTGGCAAGCAACACTCCTTCGGTCAAAACCGTCTGGAAAAAATGATCGCGGCGCGCCCGTTTCTCGGCAAGGCGAGAGGGAGTGATCGGCACCAGCGTGAAGGCTGGTTTGGACCGAATCTCGCGAATGGCGCGTCGGAAGCCCTGAGCAACCTGCAACTGCTGCTCTGCTCCTTCCGTGATTAAACACAAATCCACATCGCTGTCGGGACGCCCTTCGCCCCGGGCGTGCGAGCCGAACAGGTACACGGCCTGCAACGGCGTGACGCGATTCATGGCTTCCAAACACCTCGCCAGCGTGTCTCGCTGGCTGTGCAACGTGGATGGCAAGTTGTCCAGCAGGAGCTTCACGGAGAAGAAACTAAGATTTCCGCCTGGGTTCGACAAGCTCCGTGTCGGTGCTTTGGGTGCTTTGGAATTCGCATTGCCAGGACGCTCGCGCTTCTGCTAAGGACACGCGAACTCATGCACGCGCGCCTCGTTCCCCGCCTGTCCGTTTTCATGTTCGTTCAATACTTGATCTGGGGATCCTGGTACGTCGCCATGGGCAGTTATCTGCTCGGGACGCTCAAGTTCACCGGCGCCCAAACCGGGCTGGCGTACAGCGCGTTCGCCATCGGCGCCATGATCTCGCCGTTCCTCACGGGGTTGCTCGCCGACCGCTGGTTCGCCACGGAGAAAATGATCGCGGTCTTCAACCTGCTCGGCGCGGCGCTGCTCTTCCTCCTGTCGAAGCTCACAACGTTCGGCGCGTTTTTCCCCGTGCTGATCGCGTACTGCGTGATGTACGTCCCGACGCTCTCGCTGGGCAATTCGCTGTCGTTCCACCATTTGGAAAATCCCGACAAGGATTTCCCGCGCGTGAAAATCTGGTCCGCGTTCGGCTGGATCGTGGCCGGACTGATCATCAGCCGGCTGAACGCCGAGAAAAGCTCGCTGCAATTTGTCGTCGCCGCGATCATTTCGCTTGCCCTGGGACTTTACTCGTTCACTTTGCCGCACACTCCTCCCAAGAACGTCGGCCAGAAAATGAGCGTCGGCCAGATGCTCGGCCTCGAAGCGCTGGCACTGTTCCGACGGCCCTCCTTTGCCATTTTTGTGCTGTGCACCTTTCTGATCTGCATCCCGCTCTATTTCTACTTCGTGATGATGATCACCTATCTGGACCAGCTCGGCTGGACGAATCCAGCGGCGAAGATGACGCTGGCTCAGGTGTCGGACATGGTTTTCCTGGCTATGTTGCCGTGGTTTCTGCACAAGCTTGGCTACAAGAAAACGCTCATGCTCGGCATGCTCGCCTGGTTGACGCGCTACGTTCTGATGGCTTATGGCAACGCGCCCGGCGCGGTCGGCACGGCGATGCTCTATGGCGCAATCGTCCTCCACGGCATCTGTTACGACTTCCTGTTCATCACGGGCCAGATGTATGTCGATGATCAGGCCAACGAGCGGATTCGCGGCGCGGCCCAAGGGTTGATCGCCTTCGTGCTCTGGGGGGTGGGCGCGTTTGTCGGCACCACGCTGGCGGGCCGCGTGATGGACGCGCACCAGCTCCCGCAAGTCATCGGCGCGATCACGCATGACTGGCGCGGGATCTGGGTGATTCCGGCGGCTTTGGCGGCGGGCGTGATCGTCCTGTTCGCAGCCGCGTTTCGCGAAGAGCGGAAGAAGCCCGTGTGAGCCTTGCCCGATCCGCACGAAGAGAATCTGGATGGGAACGCGACTCCATGAAAGTTGGATACGGACGAAGCCGCGGGAGCTGGACGCGAATTTCGCGAATTTCCGCGAACGGGAGTAAATGTCTCCGGAATTCGCGAGAATTCGTGCAATTCGTGTCTCCCTCACAGAACTTCCAGGTAGAGCTTCCTGAAATCCTCCTTTTCCACCGGCACGGCATTGGTCTTGTGACAGGGGTCATCGACGGCTTGCGCGACGAGGGCGTCGAGTTGCGCCGGCTTCACGCCGTGCTCGCGCAGCTTCGTGTTCAAGCCAAGATCAGCCAGGAATTGTCCGATGAACTCGATGGTGATCCGGTCGGCCTCGATGCCGGGAACTTTCATGAGATCGAACCCGCACGCAATTCCTACGCGGCGGTAGAGACCGGGTTTGCGCGCCGCGCAAAACTTCATGCCGGCGACCAGACAAAGCGCGTTGGCCAAACCGTGGTGCATGCCGCAAAGCGTCGAGAGCGGATGCGCCATCGAATGGACGACGCCAAGGTCCTTCTGGAATGCGATCGCTCCCATCGCCGCCGCCACGAGCATTTTGCCGCGAGCCGTGAGATCGTGGCCGTCGCGATAAGCGCGCGGCAGCGCTTCCACGATCAGCCGAATGCCCTCAAGCGCGATGCCGTCGCACATGGGATGGAACACGGGACACGTAAAACTCTCGATGCAATGCGTGAGCGCGTCGGCGCCGGTGGCCGCAGTGAGCTTGGGCGGAAGTCCGCGCGTCAATTCCGGATCAAGGATGACCAGTTTGGCGAGCAATTGCGGATGGAAAAGAACCCCTTTGCGTTTCGTGGCGTCGAGGGTGATCACAGAACTGCGTCCAACTTCACTGCCGGTGCCGGCGGTCGTGGGGATCGCGATGAAAGGCGCCAGGCCCGACCAGTCGGTTTCGTCGTAGAACTTCGCGAGATTGAAGCCGGGGCGCTTCACCAACACCCGCGCTGCTTTGCCGACGTCCAACGGGCTGCCGCCGCCGATGGCGATGATGCCGTCGCAAGCGTTTTGCCGAAATGCTTCGGCTGCTTCGCGCACGTCGTTCTCGATCGGATTCGGGTGAACGCCGGAATAAAGGAACCAGCGGTCTCCTTGCGCCTTCTCGCCGAGCGCCGCGGCCAGAGAACAAAAGGCGTCGGTATTCAGCAATCCGCCATCGGTGACGACGAGCGGACGGCGGAGGCCGATTTGCGCGAGGCGGGCAGGCAACTCCTTCAGCGCGCCCGCGCCGAACAGAGTGGTCGTCGGGAATGAAAAGGTCGTGAACGAAGAAAGCATAAATCAATTGTGCCAGGAAAAAGGATTCCAGAACGCAAGGCGCGGGGGCCTGCCTTGAGTTTCGTCCTTCCGGAAGGCACCATTTCGGACGCTGCACAGTTCGGTTTCCCAGTTGAAAAGGATGACGGGCTTATTCTGTCGAAAGACTGTGGCCAGCTTGGATTGGTCATCCAAGACAACTCGTCCCCGCCCCCAGGCCGTGTCCTCATGATCGTAGTAAAACCCGCCGCTCCTGCCGCCCGGTTTCCGATAAAAAACGCCGGTGTTGTGGGAGAACACTTCCATTCTCTGGATCACGTAAAGCTCCAGTCCATTCGGCATAGTCGCGCGAACGACAATTTTCGGGGCGACGAAGTAGAGGGAGAGGATTCCACCTGCCGCGGCCAGCGCCAGGATTATTCCGCCCAAAAAGGCGAAATACTTGCGCAGCACATGGTCGCCCGGCGCTTTCATTTGGGTCTGGCTTCCAGTCGGTTCAACGTTCCGTGTTGGAAGTTCGATGTTGGATGTTCGGGTCGCACAATCTCAACGTCGAACATCGAACATCGAACGCTGGACGGCTCCTGAACGCCTTTTCACAACCCTTCCGGCGCGTTGATCAGCGTTGCGACGCGCGCGAGCAACCGTCCCGCCGCCCCGCCGTCGAGCACGCGGTGGTCGAAGCTCAACGTCAGATTCGCTTCCATCATTGGAACAAACTGTTGCTTTCTCTCATCCCAGTTGGGCACGCGTCGCGCGGCCCCCATGCCGAGCACGAGCGTTTGCTCTGGCAACGGAATCGGCGTCGCCCAGGTCAAGCCGAACGTGCCGAAGTTCGTCACCGTGGCGATGGACCCGCCGGTTGCATCCGCGGGAAGCCGGCGTTGGCGCGCGAGCTCCACCAGCTCGTTGTAACGGCCGGTCAACTCCTTCAACGGCCGCGTGTCTGCATTTCGAAGCACCGGCACCAAAACGCCTTCTTCGGCTTCTACGGCAAAACCGATGTCAATGGCGCTGGGATGCACGATCCGATTGCCGACGAGGCGGCCGGCCGGCGCGCTGTTCTCAGCCAGTGCGAGGGCCAAGGCGCGCAAGGCGTAGAGCGCCGGACCTGGTTTGGGATCGCAAGCCTTCCGGTGCGCGAACAGCGCATCCAGACAAAGCGGCAGCGCCA
Organism: Verrucomicrobiota bacterium; assembly: GCA_016190065.1. Classification (GTDB taxonomy): domain Bacteria; phylum Verrucomicrobiota; class Verrucomicrobiia; order Limisphaerales; family SIBE01; genus VHCZ01. Next base: position 12,059 of record JACPRI010000150.1, on the reverse strand, counting down.
CCGTCGCCAGAGGGCGGGCCCAACTCCGCCGCATGGCATCAGCCACAGCCACGCGCATGGACGAAGCCGAGCTCATTTTGTTCCGTTCGAGGTTCGCCAGGAATTGTTCAAAATCTTCAATAGTCACCCGACCGGCGGCGCCACTGCCGGCGACGCCCGCCAGATCGGCCGCGTGCAAACCCAGCTCCGCCATTCGCGCCTTGAGTCGCGGCGACATGTAGCTTGCCCCCGCGGCATGCGCAGGAACGGGCAGACCGCGAACCGTGGGTTGAACGCCCGAGCGCTTTGTCTCTCCGTCTGCGTTGGCGTTGTCCGCGGCGCTGCCGGACTTTTCGGCCGACGCCTTGAATTGAAGGCTGTCCAATCCCAGCCGAGCCGCGACTTCCTCGGTAACTTCGACATAGCCCAGAACCGCCCCAACCGCGTAACTTTCATTTACCTTGACCTGGAATTGATCCAGCCGACCCGGGCACGGAGCGGCCACCGTCAAGGTCGCCTTATTCGTTTCGACTTCCAGGACGTCCTGGTCTGCCTCGATCGTGTCTCCGACCTGAACGAGCAATTTGATCACCGTGGCCTCCGCGATCGATTCGCCGAGTTGCGGCATGATGATGGGAACTTGGGGCATGGGATTTTGGATCTAGCGGCGGAGCAGATCGCGGACGGCGGCGGCGATGCTCCGCGCGGTCGGTCGATGAGCCGCCCAGAGCGTCGGGTGATACGGGATGGGCGTATCCTTCGCATTTAACCGTTGCGGAGGCGCATCCAGCAAATCGAATCCCTCGCTCGCGACCCGCGCCACGACCTCCGCCGTGACGCCCCCCCAGGGAAAGGCTTCGCCCACGCAAAGCAGCCGGCCCGTGCGTGCCACCGATGCCATCACCGTGTCCGTGTCCAGCGGTTTGACCGAGCGCAAATCGACGACTTCGATCTGCGTTCCTTCCGTCCCCAGTTCCTCCGCCACGGCGAGCGCTTCATGCACCATGGCGCTGTAGGCCACGATGGTGAGATCGCGCCCGACCCGAGCGATGCGCGCTTTGCCGACCGGCATGGCCTCGGTGGGGAGCTTGTCGGCCTTCAAGTGGTAATACAGGTATTTGTGTTCGCAATAAATGACTGGGTCATCGATCGCGACCGCTTCGAGCAGCATGCTGTAGGCATCTTCCACCGTGGCCGGCGTCAGGACAATCAAACCGGGATAATGCGCGTAAATGGCTTCCATGCTCTGGCTGTGGAACGGGCCGCTGCCGGAAGTGCCGCCGGAAGGAAGCCGCACGGTGATGGGGCAGGGGACCTGAGTCCGCCAATGGAGCGTCGCCGCCTGGTTCACGATCTGGTTGAAAGCGATCGTCGAGAAGTCCGCGAACTGCATTTCCACGATGGGCCGCATGCCTTCGATGGCCGCGCCGATGGCTGCGCCCAAGATCGCGTCTTCGCTGATGGGCGCATCAATCACTCGACCGGGGAATTCTTGGGCCAAATTCTTGGTCGCTTTGAACGCGCCGCCAAAAGCGCCGACGTCCTGGCCGTAGATGAAAACGCGCGGGTCATCCGCCAAGGCTCGCGCCTGGGCTTCGCGGATGGCTTCGAGGTAAGTGATGCTCATGGCAAGCCGAACCCTGGACCGCCGAATGCGTTAAGCGAGTCAGGCCTCGTAGCGCAGAGTTGGACTCTGCCGTACCGCCGATTTGCAATCGGCGAGGCGCCGGCGAATTCCAGGGCGTTCGTGTGGGTCTGTAGCCTGCGGAATGCAATTCCGCGATACAGCAGATTACAAATCTGCGCTACGTTGACCGTTCGCACGGGGCGGAATTCTACGCGCGGCAGCCTGGACTCGGCAAACGTTTCTTCTGAAAGAACGGGGCAGGCAACTCAGGAGCGGCGCCCGCGCGTTTACCGACCGTCCCCGATGCTTGTCTTTCGATCCGGGTGGAGATTGTCAGCGACCTGCAATCACAGCCCTGGGGGATTTGTCAAGTAAGCGATCAGGTCCGCGAGGTCCTGGGGTTTGAGCGACTGCTCGAAACCCTCCGGCATCAAGGAAAGCCCTGAACTGGCCAGTTCGCTCAAATCGTTCCGGAGCACGACTTCTTCGACGCCGGTGGCATTGCGCAAGGTGAGGCTGGTGGGCGTCTCGGCCGTGATGATTCCCGTCAATTCCCGGCCTGATTTCGTGGCGGCCGAGTAGCTGATGTAGCGGGTCTCCACCGTCTGGTTGGGGTCGAGGATCGCCAGGAGCAATACCTGCGGCGATTTGCTGGCCAACGCGCCGAGATCCGGGCCGGTACCCACACCCTCGTTGCGAAACCGATGGCAACTCGCGCAATGCTGACGGAACAAGCCTTCGCCTTTGGAGCTGTCACCATTCAAACCGAGGGCTGGTTCGTAATCCTTCACGACTTTCTTTCGATCTTGTTGGGCGGCGAAGAGTTTTTGCGCGCGGTCGCGAATGACGGTTTGCGAATGCCCGGTCAGTTTCTGCCGTTGCGCCGTGCTCAGTTGTCCAGCCGCGAGTTGTTCCTGCTCCAGCGCGGCGAGGAGTTTCTCAGTCCACGCCGTCCGGCTGAGCAGCAGATCAAGCACGTCATTTCGCAAAGCCGGCAGCAATGGCTTCCAGCTTTTCAGCAGCGCCTCGGCCACGGCAGCGTCGCTCAGCTTGGCCAGGCTTCCGAGCGCTGTCTTCTGCAGCGCGGTGGGAACCTGGGGCGCCAACAATTTCGCGAGCCCGGCGACGTCCTCTGAGCGCTGAGCCAGCCCGCGTCCCATCAAACGCATCGCCGCGACGCGAAGGGATTCCGGCGCGCGATCATCCAGGGCATTTTGGCGCGCCGCCGCGAACAAGCCTTCCAGCCGTCCGATGGCTTCCTGGAGATCAGGTCCCGCCTTGCCTCGGTAGCTCGCGAGATTCCCATTGAGCGCCTCCGCGGCATCGAGGAAGCCGCCCGTGGCCGCGAATGGCCACAGGGTTGCGCTTGTGGCCGCGACTCGGCCGGCTTGTTGCAGAACGCGGGCCAGGATTTCCTGCCGGTCGAGGCGCGTCGCCAAATCAAGGAGCTTCTCAATCAACGAGGCGTGGGTTTCCGGGTTCGATTGTTGCAGAACAGTCGTCAGCATCGTCTCGACGTGCTCCGAAGCGGAGCTCAAGATGGCCATCTGGATCTGAGCGTCGGCCCAATCGCGAAGCGCAAGCGCGGCCAACGCATTCCCCGCGCGCGGCTGCTTCCATTGGCCGAGGGTGAAGGCCAGTTGATAACGCACTCGCAGACTCGGATCATTGACCCGTTTCAATAGCGCGTTCTCTAAAGCTTGAATGCGGGTCGTGGGGCCTCCGATGCTCCTCCTGTTCTCGCTGTTGGGGAAGAGCGGAAGGCATTCGCATAACCGGATCGCGTGTTCGCGGACCGCGGGATGCCCATCAGCCAATGCCCTCTGCAACAGCCCGGGCGTGAGCGCCTGCAGCCCGTCGATCGTGCAAAGAGCCTGAAGGCGAGCTTTTGGATTCGAGCTGCGGGCCAACAAAGTCTCCAGGCGCGGAAGAGTGGATCGATCCGTCGCTTGCGCCAGCAAGCGCTGCGCGGTGTCTCGTTGCCAGCCGTTGTTGCTTTCCAACGCTTTCACGAGCCCAGCCGTGTCGAGTTTGTCGAGCCTCGTCAGCGGCCTGAGTTTCGCGTTCTCCGGATAAACCCGGTAAATGCGCCCCAGGTTGCTGCCCGCGCGCAAATCGAAGCTCTTCTGCGTGTCCGGCGGAATCCATTCCGGATGTTCCAGCACGAGCCGATACATGTCCGCGATGTAAAGCGCCCCGTCCGGTCCGGTCTTGAGCATGATGGGCCGAAACCAGTTGTCGGTGGAGGCCAGGAACTCCCGGTCCGACTCGTCCGAGGCGCGGCGGCTTTGGAACGAAACGCCGTCCGGTTCGAGAATCTCCCGATGCACGACATTGTGAACCGGTTCGCTGATAAAAATGCTGGTGGCAAAATCCGGTCCGAATACGTCGTCGCGGTAAGGAGTCGCGCTGTTGCCCGAGGTGACGTGATTGAGCATCCCAATATCGTTGAATCGTTGGAGACTTCGGCTGACCGCATAAACGCGCGTGGATTCCGGGTAATTGGCCAGAAACTTCCGGAGCGTTTTCACCGCCAGATGCGGGTTCCTGGCCAAATAGTGTTCCGGCATGAAATAATGCCAGGCCCAGTTTGGATTGTTGTTGCCGAACCAATTTCCCCAGTCGTCCCGGCGCCGGCCAAACTGCGTTTGGCCCTCGACCGTTTGAAACGCCGCCCGGTTCGGTTCGTCTGGCCGAAACCGGAAATCGCGGCCCCGGAGGTCCACGCTTCGGTCCTGGATGTCCATGCGCGTATTCACGGGACCCAGTGTTCCGACGGAGCGAATCTGTCCTCCGCTGTCCCCATTGGCACCATAGACCCAGTTGTCCAGGCCGTACTCGAAACCGTTGACGCGGTGCTGTTGGTTGCCCTCGCGAAATCCAGTGAGGATTGGTTTGCGCAAGTCTGCCTTCCCATCGCCATCGGTATCCTCCGCGTAAAAGACCTCCGGCGCGGCGCTCACCAACACCCCTTTGCGCCACGGCATAACGCCCGTAGGAAAATTTACGCCGTCGAGGAAAACCGTCGATTTGTCGTAGCGCCCGTCGCTGTCGGTGTCCTCGAGAAAACGAACCACGCCGCCGGATTTTCCCTGCCCATCAACCCCCAGTGGGTAGTCGCCCATTTCGACGACCCACAACTTGCCATCGGCGCCCCACTCGAACGCGATCGGGTCCTTGACGAGCGGTTCGTGCGCGACCAAGTCAATTTTGAATCCGGGCCGAACGCGCATCGATTCGAGCGCAGCTTGCGGAGACTTGGCCGCAGGCTGCAAACCGCCCAGCAAATCGGCAAACGATCGGCGGTCCACCAAATCTTTGAGCGCGGCGGTATCTTCGTTTTGCACCCACAAATGGCGGGAATGAAACCAGGCGCCATTGTTCCGCGCGTCGCCGCTGCGAACGATCATCGGGATTTCGCCCGCATCGCCGCGTTTGCCGGAGACGACTGCACGGGTCCAACCCGACTGAAATCCCAGGTAAAGCTTCGGAACAAAGAGATGGATGGAAAAAGCGTGTTCGTTCGAGAAGACGGCGTCGTCATAGCCATCGTCATTCAGATCGACAAAGCGCAGGCCGTTGTCGCGTCCTTGTCCGTCCACGATCGATGCGCCTTTGGGCAACCCGTAGGAAAGTTTCTTCCAGGTGCTTTCCTGCGCCGACCATTTGAAGACGGCGTTTTGCGTCTCGTTGCCGACGACCAACTCGCTGAGGCCGTCACGATCCAGGTCGCGCAGGCGCACGCCGCGATCCAGGGACTTCGAAGTCGTGAAGATCGGTTGCCCATCCAACTCCAGTCCGTTGAGGAGCCATTTGTTCGTCGTCCATTTTGCGCCATCGAACTGCCATGCGCCTTTCGTGGAACCATTCACCAGCATCGTGGCGAATCCGTCCGGACTCAGAACGCCGAATTTCACTCCGGCGTTTGGGCTGTCGCCCTCGCGGCCTGAGAACACCAGGGAGGTGGGAAACTCAGACTCAACCCAGCGCTTCTCTTTGGGCGACCAAAGACGCGTCTTGCGAACCGCGCCGTTGCCGATCACGACGTCCAGGTAGCCGTCGCGGTTGAGATCGATCAGCCGGACGCCGTTGTCCTGGCCGTTGGGCGCACGCAACGGCCGGCCGGCAAGAAGAAATTTGTCGATGCGTTCTTGCGCTTCTCGAAAATTCAGGAATTTCACTTTGCTTCCGTATTTCTGGACGGCGTAGTCGATGAACTCGACCATTTGATCCGGCCGAATCCAGCCGTGCGGATGGAAAATGAACGTGAAGAGTCCTTGTTTGAGGACCGTCGCGTCCAGCGCCGCTTTCCAGTCGCCGACGGTGACAGGATTATTCGTCCCGTGCAGATGCTGCGCTTCCCAATCGCTCGGCGCCATGGCCGGGAATTCCCAGCAGAGTTTCCCGATCACGTAGGGATACGGATAATCGTCAATCGTCGTCACGAAGGACGGGAAGGGAACGTATTTCCGAAATTTCTCGCGGCCATCCGCATCGACAACCAGCTCGCGAGGCAGCGACTTGTCCTTGGGCGTGGTGATGTTCATCACCGAGGAGTCGATGGTGAGGAAGTGGCCGGCGGAAGTGCGGCGGTTGAAAATCTCGGCGTAGAAGCGCGGACTCGGACTGTTGATCGAATCGCAGCACGGCATGCGATACGCGACGGCTTTGTTGTTCGGAACGCGATTCAACAGATCGATCCCGCCGTTCACCGTGTCCACAGCCGCTTGGAAATTCCCTTTCGCGAGCAACGGGCACGGATGGCTTAACGTGTGGACTTCGAGCGAGAGTCCTTCCTTGAGCCAGCTTTGAAACTGGGGTTGCTCCGGGTCCAGCGCGTTGCAGTAGATGCTGACCGGCGCGTGGCCATCGATCTTTTTCAGCCGCTCCAGGATTGGACGCAAATAAATCTCGTATTTCTTCGGGTCGCGAAGATCGTCGATGGCGAGGATGACCGCGGCTTCGATGCCGGGCTCGCCGATCCATTGCGGCGTCGTGAGCTTCGGGAAATCCACGTGGACATAGAACGGATCGGTTTCATCCAAATACGCCAGACGATTGCCGTCCGAGGGCGCCGCGGCCGCGGAAAGCGAGAACGCCGTGAGCGTGGCGCAAGTGAATCGTTGGACGAGGCGGAGATCGATTAGGATACGCATAACGAGATCGAGAGTTATAGATTCAGATGATTTCGAGCGTCTCGCCTGGGTTTGGAGCAGCAACCGGCTCGAAGTCACGCAAGAACGCCGGTCGTTTTAGCACGCGAAAAGTCGTTAGGCCAGAGGTTCGTGGAGCCAAGTGGAGCCAGTGGAGCCAATGCGATACCTTCAATTTCGTCTGATTGGCAGTGCTTGGCTCATCTCAGCACCGTGCAGCCGTTGCTCAAAAACGGAGATGCCCCCGGCTGGCCTTCGATCTGCTGGAAGAAACTGGGAGGTTTGCTGACTGTTTGGTAGAGTGCTGCCCGTCCCGTTCGGGACGGGCTTTCTTTTGCGGATCCGAACTACCGCTGCTCTTGCTCTTAATCTTAATCTCCCTGTGGGTTGAGTAGATTAGGATTCGGATTCGGACTAAGAGCAGGAAACAACGACCCAGCCCAGTTCAATAGCAATCAGGAGCGGGAGAACCGTGAGATAACCCCCAACAGAGTTTTCCTTATTGGGAAGTTATCCCCAATGGGGAAACGCAGCTCAGCCGTCCAGGCATTCCCGAACCATTCGCGCCAACTTCGATGGGTTATACGGCTTCGGCAACAATTGAATCCGTTCCTCGATTCGCCCACCGTCCTTGACGATCTCAGGACTGTATCCGGTCGTGAAAATGACCTTTAGGCCCGGTTTCTCACGGCGGAGCTTGACGGCCAACTCACGACCGGTGATTCCGCCCGGCATGACGAGATCGGTCAGGAGCAGGTCGATCTCCTCTTTGCAATCCTGCCACACTTTCAGCGCTTCCACGCCCGAGGCGGCGACCCGGACGCGATACCCATAATGATTCAAAACGTATCGCACCAACTCGCGCAGCGGATGTTCGTCCTCCACCACCAGAATCCATTCGGAGCCTCCCCGCACTTCCATCGGCTCGGCTTCCGGGCCGCGCTGCTCCGCTGGGGCCGGAACGCCGGGTAAAAACACTCTGAACGACGTGCCGCGTCGGAGTTCGCTCTCGACGTCGATCCAACCTCGATGCTGCCGGACAATTCCATAGACCGTGGCCAGTCCCAATCCAGTGCCTCGGCCGACGTCCTTGGTCGTAAAGAAAGGATCGAATATCCTGGGCAAATCTTCCGCGGCGATGCCGCAACCCGTATCGCTCACCTGCAAACAGACGAACGGTCCCGCGCTGGCGTCCGGGTTGCGTCGCGCAGTCGCGTCATCAAGGATCGTCATGGTGGTTCGGATGGTCAGGCGCCCGCCGCGAGGCATGGCGTCGCGGGCATTGACCGCCAGATTCAGGAGGACTTGCTCGACCATCCCGGCGTCGGCGTGAATCAGTGGCAGATTCGAAGATGACTGCACTTCCAGGATGATGTCTTCCCCCAGGATGCGCCGGAGCATTCGGCTCATGTTGTCCACGACCTCGTTGACATTGAGATTGCTCGCCTGCATGAGCTGGCGGCGGCCGAAGGTCAGCAATTGGCGCGTCAGATTCGTGGCCCGATCCGCCGCCAGCAGAATCTCCCGAAGCGATTCCTCAATTCCGGACGGCAACTCCCGCTTGCCCAGCAACACCGACGCGTGGCCCTTGATCACAGTGAGAATATTGTTGAAATCGTGCGCCACGCCGCCCGCCAGTTGCCCGATCGCTTCCAGTTTTTGCGACTGGCGCAACTGCTCCTCGAGTTGCTTCTGCTCGGTGATGTCCTGGACCACACCGATCAATTGCACCGCCTTGCCCTCGGCGTCCCGGTTCACGTCCGCCTGCTCATGCACCCAGCGGATCGACGCGTCGGGTCGAACAATGCGGTGCTCGATGTCGTAAGGAACCCGCTGGGTCAAGGCCCGGGCGACCGCTTGCCTCACTTTCTCGCGGTCGTCCGGATGAACGAAGGCGAAAAACGTCTCGACCCTTCCATCGAAATCCGGCTTCCTCACGCCGAAAATCCGATAAACCTCATCCGACCACGTGAGCCGCCCGGAATCATCCGGCGAGGAAATCCAACTGCCGATGTGCGCCACTTCCTGCGCTTTCTCCAAAAATCGCCGGCTTTCCTGCAAGGCCGCTTCGGCGCGCCGGCGTTCCGTCAAATCGCTGGCCAAAACCAGTTTCGCCGCGCGACCCGCAAAGTTGATGGGATGGGCAATCACTTCCACGTCGATCACCGTTCCGTCTTTTTTCGCGTGACGCCACAGACCAACGTTCCGCTCGGAGCTTACGCCCGCTCGCACCTCTTCCATAAGGCGCGGGACGTCTTTCGGCGGGCGAATATCTTTGATGGTCATGGCCAGGAATTCGTTCCGGCTATAACCATAATGATGCACGGCCGAATCGTTCACGGCGAGAAACGCGAGTGTCTGCAGGTCAAAAACCCACATCGGATGCGGGTTGCTCTCAAACAGCAGCCGATACCGGGCCTCGCTGAGGCGAAGTTCCTCATGGGAGCGCTTGCGATCCGTGATGTCGGCAGCCACTCCGACGATCCGATACACGTGGCCGGAAGCATCCCGGATCGGAAAGGCCCGGTCCTGAATCCATCGCCGCGTTCCGTCGGGCCGGATGATCCGGTATTCTTCGGCATAGGTTCCCTGGATTTGGTTGGTGAGCGCCGCGTTGAGAACTCGGCTCCGGTCTTCGGGATCGATCGCCTCAAGCCAGTCGCGCGGCGACTGGTAGAGGCTCTCGCAAGTCCGGCCCCAGATCGGTTCGTAGGCCGGACTGATGTAGAGCATCTGGTTCTTTTCCGGATCGGTCATCCAGAATACTTCCTGAATATTCTCGGCCAATTGCCGGAACCGCTCCTGGCTTTCCTGGAGCGCTTGTTCCGCTCGCCGTTTCTCTGTGATGTCCTGAAACAGCGTCAAGATGCACGGTTCCCCGCCAACCTCGATGGCGATCAGCGAATGCAGCGCCACTCCCGTCTCGCCGGATTTTCGCCGGAACTGACTTTCCCGGCTGGTGATCGATCCTTTGGCGCGCAATTCCTCCAGAAATTCCCGGCGCTTCTCCGGCTCAATCCACATTCTCAACTCCAGGGAGGTGCGGCCGATCAGTTCCTGTCTTTCAAATCCGAAAATCCGAAGGAATGCGTCGTTCGCGTCCAGGAAGTCGCCCGTCGCCTCCCGAGTGATGCAGAGGCCGGTCGGATTGAATTGAAACGCCTTTGCAAACCGTTCCTCACTCGCGCGCAAAGCCTCCTGCGCCAGCTTCCAATCGGTCACGTCCGTCAGCGTGCCGATGAAACTTTCGACTGTGCCATCGGGACCGAACAGGGGCGCGCCGCAGATCACCACGTTCCGCCTCCGCCCGCGCGCTCCGATGACTTCAACTTCGTAGCTGGACGAAACGCCTCGGGACCGTTTGGCATGTTCGCGTTTGACGATCTCAATGCTTTCGCGCGTGTAAAAATCCCGATAGCTTTTCCCGGCCATTTGCGAAGGATCCTCCACCTCAAAGATCGCGCACCCGGCCGGGTTGATGTAGATGGTCTGTCCCGCCAGAGTTGTTTGCCAAATGCCGACCGGGCTGCTCTGTGCCAATGCGCGATACCGCGCCTCGCTTTCGCGAAGGGACGGCTCGGCTCGCGGGCGCCCGGTGACCTCCAACGGTCCACCGGCGTCAGGCTGATGCTTCTTCTTCGAAGACATGCGGTTGGTATTCTTCACGGAACGCGATGAGTAACGGCAAGCATATTTCGCGCAGGGTTGTTCGTAACGCCGCTTTGATTATTAAGCCGGCAAGTGGCAAAGTCTCCCGACCCGGCGGTCCCCAAGGCAAGAAGGCCTCGCAACTGGCCGAAAGGAATGTCGGGGGTTACGCTCGGTCTTGTTTGAAATCAGAACGCCGCCGGCGCGTCGAAGTCCGTGTTGAAGCGGTGGGAGCGGGCTCAGGCGCTCATTCAAAGTCGTAAACGACGACTTTTTTGCAGTTCGGCTTGAAGACCGTTTCCACAAATGCCACGTGCGCGGGATGCACCTGGTAGTCGTCCTGGGCCTGTTTGGAGGTGAATACTACATTCAACGCCACCTGATAGGTTTGATCCACAACGGGGCGATGGCTCGTCGCCATGCGTCCGAGGTGAAAATGAATAATGCCCGGGATCGATTTCAGGTAACGTTCGGCGCCGGCCATGAGGGTCTCCACTGCCTTTTCCTTGGCCGGATCCGTCCAAAAGATAACAACGTGCGAAAACATAGCGGGCGGAGGTTACGGCGGAACGCTTCTCAGGTAAAACTCAAAACCAGAAAAACGCCTAAAAACGCCTCAAAAATTGCTCTTGCATGTCGGCCCGCCATCTCTATCTTACCCGCTCGCCCGAATGCCGCGTGTGCGGATTGTTCATTGAGGCTGAGAAATGGAAGTTAACGTAGTAACCTAACCTTCAACCCTCCGTTGCCATCGCAACGATCGGTCGTTAGGCAATGGAGAGTCTTCGTTCGGCGTGGTGGCGCCAGCTTAGCTCCCCGGATAACCATTAAGACCGCAGAGTCTCCTCGAGTCCACTTATGCTGACCATGGAAGAAGCCCTGAAGCAGAGCACGATCCGCTTTGCCGCAGGTGAAATTGTCAAAGGAATCATCATCGAAGTTCGTCCCAAGGAAGTTCTTGTCGATATCGGCTACAAAAGCGAAGGCGTCATTTCCGCCAACGAGTTTGAAGACATCAAAAAAGTCAAAGTCGGCGATGAAATCGACGTCCTCATCGAGAAACTGGAGGACAAAGACGGCATGGTCGTGCTCTCGCGCGAGAAGGCCGAGTTTAAGAAGAACTGGGACAAGATCCTGACCATTTGCAACGAAGGCGGCACCATTTCGGGCAAGGTTAAATCCGTGGTCAAAGGCGGCCTCTTGGTCAACATCGGCGTGGAGGCGTTCCTGCCCGCCTCCCAAATTGACATCATTCCGCCCAAGAACTTAGCCGCGTTCGTCGGCAATCTCTACGATTTCAAGGTCGTTAAAATCAACCAGGAGCGCCAGAACATCGTCCTGTCTCGCCGCGAACTGATCGAGCAAGAACGCAACGAGAAACGCGCCCGACTCCTCGCCGAGATGGTTCCCGGCGATATCCGCAAAGGCACGGTCAAGAACATCACCGACTTCGGCGCGTTCATCGACCTCAACGGCATCGACGGCCTGCTGCACATCACGGACATGAGCTGGGGCCGAATCGGACACCCTTCTGAACTCCTCAAGGTCGGCCAGGACATCGACGTCGTCGTGCTCGATATCAACAAGGAGAAAGAGCGCGTCAGCCTCGGTCTGAAGCAGAAGCTCGCCAACCCGTGGGACAACATCGAAGG
>JACPRI010000148.1 GCA_016190065.1 Verrucomicrobiota bacterium | reverse complement strand
GGCCCGCGACGCAATGTGCTCGATCAGATCCAGCAGAGCGTCATCGGCCCAATGAATGTCATCAAACAACAAGCAAAGCGGCTGGCGCCCTGCCAGGGCTTCGCAGAATCGTCTCACCGAACCGTGGAGCGTCTTTTGATCGGGAACGTTGGCGTCTCGTTCGACGGGCCGATCCAATCCCACCAACAGCGCCAGATGCCGCACCAGATCACTGGCTGCGTCTGATTTGGAAACCGCCTCGCCCAACGCCGTCCTGACCAGCGTTTCTAGTTTGGCCAGAGCCGCCACGGGATCGTCTTCGGCCGTGATTTCCGCGGCTTCTTTTAACATGCTGACCAGCGCCCAATAGCCCAGGGACTCCCCGTACGGCAGGCACCGGCCGTGCAATCGAATGGCACCCGTGCAATACTGGCGCTCGAATTCGGCCACGATGCGCGACTTGCCGATGCCGGGTTCGCCAATGATCGTGACGAGTTGCGGCCGCGCCTCGCGGACGACTTTCAACCAGATTTCGGAGAGCAAAGATAATTCGTGATCGCGGCCCAAGAGAGGGGTGGCGCCTAGCGGCCTGGCTTCGGACATGGCAGTTGCACCCAGCGCTTCCCAGATGGCCACGGGATGTTCCTTGCCCTTTACCGAGATGGGCGGCAAGTCCCGATAGCGCGCAATCCGTCGCGTGGCGCGCCATGTCTCTTCACCGACCAATACGCTGCCCGATGGCGCAGCGCTCATCAGCCGCGCCGCCGTGTTAACGGTGTCGCCCATCAGCGTATAATCCCGGCGTTCTTCTGGGCCGATCAGCCCCGCCATGACCTCGCCGGTATTGACCCCGACGTGGACTTGCAGCGCGAGCGCGGGGTTATCGGAGAGCTGACAATCGCGAATCGCCAGCGCGGCGCGCAGCGCTCGTTCGGCGTCGTCTTCGTGCGAAATAGGCGCGCCGAAGGCGGCGTAAATCTGATCTCCCGCGACGCTGATCACGGTGCCGCCGAAGCGCCGCACTTCCGCGCTCATGCGCTCCGCGCAAACGTGTGCCAGGGCCTTCACGTCCTCGGGATCCATTTTTTCGGAGAGACTGGTGAATCCGGAAAGATCGGCGAACAGCACCGTGACCCAGCGCCGTTCTTCCTTGTGCGGAGGAGTCGATTCCTGGGCCGCCCTGGCCCGTTGGGCTTTGAGAAACGTCGTCGCGGAAGAATCGGAGGGTGAAGTCAAGGAGGCGCCGCACTGCTGGCAAAACCGGGCCGAGGCGTCGTTGAGGGCGCCGCAACCGGCGCATGACAGCCCAAGTTTCGCGCCGCATTCGGTGCAGAATTTGGCCCCGTCGCGGTTGCGGTGGTGACATTGCGGACATTGCATAGGTGACTCTTCAGCGCGCATTGCCGGACCGAGTATGTTGCAGAACGCCGTGCTCAGACAACTCCGGAATGAGCCGGCGATACCGGGCGCATCTCCGAATGAGCACGCAGACTCTGGCAGCGTAGCGCAGATTTCCAATCTGCCGTATCGCGGAATTGCATTCCGCAGGCGCCCGACCAGCTCGATCGCGGTGGAACCCGCCGGAGCGCCGCGGATTACGAATCGGCGCTGCGATCCGTCAGGGAACGTCTTCATTCGGAGCTGCGCGCCTTGCCAAACTTGCCGAACGGTAAGGGCGAAAACATGCGTGACTCGAGCGGAGGTCTTGGAGAGGATTCCTGGCATTGAAACTGAGGTTGAACCAGCTCAGCAAAACGTTCGATGGCCACCTCGCGCTCGATTCGGTCTCGCTGGCACTGGAAGCGGTCGGCACCCTGGTTCTGATTGGCCCCTCCGGTGGCGGAAAAACGACGTTGCTGCGGATCATCGCGGGGCTGGAGCGCCCCAATGCCGGGGAAGTCGTGATCAACGATCAATCGTTGGTTTTTGAGGAGGATTATCTGCCCAAGCATCGAAGATCGGTTGGGACGGTGTTTCAGGCGTTCAACCTTTTCCCGCACCTGACCGCATTGCAGAACGTCACCTTGCCTTTGGAGAAAGTGCACGGGTATTCGCCGAAGGAAGCGGCGAAAGTGGCGCGTCAATTGTTGACGCGCTTTCGTCTGGAGATGCACGCCTCGAAGCGGCCTGCGGAATTATCCGGGGGACAGCGCCAGCGTGTCGCCATCGTTCGCGCCGTCGCGATCAAGCCTAAATTGCTGCTGTTTGATGAACCGACTTCAGCGTTGGATCCGGAGATGACGGCCGAAGTGTTGGATGTGATTCGGGAACTGCGCGACGAGGGACGCGACCTTATTCTCGTCACACACGAAATGGGCTTTGCGCGTCAAGTCGCCGATCAGGTCGCGGTGCTGGCGGAAGGCCGGATCGTCGAATCCGGGCCGGCGGCACAAGTTCTGGAGCATCCCAAAAGCGAACGCTGCCGGGAGTTTCTGGCCAAGGTTCTGAAGTATTGAAACCAAGGACAGCATTTATTGGCCGCAAAAGACCTCAGAGATCCCAGCGCGGCAGAGCCAGGCATAGCCGCAACCAAAACCTTTAGCAGCAAAAGAGCGCAAAGATTTTCCGTGCCGTTTTGTGTTCTCTGCGCTCTCTACGGTGAACTCCTTTTTCCAGGTTGAATCCGGCTAAACTACTGTTCGGTCGTCGCGCTGCGGTTGGTTTGAGTGCTCGCACTATTCGTCAGGCTTGCCTTCAGCCGCACAGAAAAAGCATGGGCGCGGCGGATCGCTTCGGCGATGTCGCCGGCTGATATTTGGAGTCCCAATTCGATTCGATCTCTTTTTGCGTCCCGATCTCCCTCATTGCTCGCGAGGATCAACCATTTGTACGCTTCAACCAGGTCCTTTTCCACAGCCCTGCCTTCGACGTGTGACCGCGCAAGATTGTATTGGGCAAACGGATGGCCTTGTTCCGCCGCTTTCCGAAACCATTTGATGGCTTCGTTGGCGTCCCGAGGCACGCCCTGGCCTCGGGCATACAACACTCCGAGGTTCGATTGAGCCGAGATGTTTCCCTTCTCGGCTGCTTGGCGATACCACTGCGCGGCCTGGGCGAAATCCTGTTCGACGCCGTTGCCGCTGGCGTACAGGGCCGCCAAGTTGTACGCGGCGTCGGCATGGCCTTGCTCCGCCGCTTTGCGCGCCCATTGGGCCGCCGACTTCATATCTTGAGTCGCCCCCATGCCTGCGGCGTAAAGGCTTGCCAGCTTGAATTGGGCTTCGGCCAGCCCTTGCTCAGCAGCCTGGGCAAGCCAATGAGCTGCTTGAACAGGATCATTCGTCACCCCGTTTCCCGTCAAATACATCACCCCGAGATTGTGTTTCGCGCCCGGATTGCCGAGATCGGCCGCCTGCCGGAAGAATTTGGCGGCTTCAGCCGCATTCCTGGGCACGCCATCTCCCTGGAAATGGCGGACACCATCGTTGTATAGCTTCATCGATTCCGCCAAGTTCAAGGTGGTCTCGCCGGGTGGTGGATTTGTCAGTCGAAGCTGGGCGGAGGGTGCTGAAGCCTCATGCGGCCGCGGTCTGCCGGAGATTCCAGACTCAGCCAGAGCGTTGCTTGCCGTCAATGGCCTGCCAGAGTTTGCTTCTGAAAGGGCGACAGAAGATGTGTTGGGCCGTTTATTACAACTCGATAAGACGAACAGGACCGGAATCAAAATGCCCCGCCCAACGATCCACATGTTGAGCTGTGTTCTGGCTGGCCGAAATCGCATGAAAGGACACTAACCACTGGCGTTGACGGCTCAAGCTTTGGTTGATGGCAAGTTCTCATTTGGCGCTCGGCAGCGTTCGGGGTCCACGCTTTAGCGTGCTGTGCTTTTCGCGCCCATGGACATCCTAAAGGGTGGACACAGAACTTTAGATTCCGTGAAAATGAGAAGCGCTGAAGTGAGACGCAATTCCACCCCGATAGGTTTGGGTTGCCTGGCGGCGGCTCAGCTTTGCTTGGACAACGCAACGATGTACCGGTGTATCCGCGCGGCCTCCTCCGTGAGCGAAAGTTGGGAATAAATCTGGTGCAAGTTGGAGCAGACACGCACTAAAATGCGTCGCGGACTCACCGGCGCGAGGTAAGCCTCCTGGAATCCGTAGCTCGTGTGCAGGAGATACTTGATGCAATCGGCTTTGGTCAACAGTTTGCCTCGATTGAACGCATCGATGTACAACTCGCCCGTCGAGGAAGATTGATACCGCACCAAGAAGTGGCCCGGCATGCCGATGCCCACGACCGGCAAGCGAAGCCGACGCGTAACGAACAAGTAAACGAGGCAAAGGCTGATCGGATTGCCCGTGCGGCGATCCACGACTCGGTTCAGATAGCTGTTATCCGGATCGTAATAATTCTCTTCGTTGCCGCAGTATTCCAGCTCGGAGAACAAGAACCGGTTGATCGTCGCCAAGATCGCCTCGGGATCCGCGCCAAAGTCAATCCGTTCCCTCAGATCACTGACATAACTGTCGAACAAGGCTGCATAAGCCGCGACATTGATTTCCGGATACTGGGTCTGCGCCAGGAGCCACGCGCCTTCTTCCAAGTCCAAATCCTCACCTTGGGTCACGCAAAAGGACAGGAACCGATTGTCCGTGACCTGGCTCATGAGGAAATGAACGATTTCCTGAACGCGGCGGCGCAACACCGGATCACTGCTCAACGTGTGAGGCCGCAGCCAGTCGTTGGCGGATGCGCCGAAAGACAAAATCTTGCTTCGGATAGCTTGATAGACAGCCGGATCGTCGTCCGCGAGAAGCTTCACCAACGCTGTCTTCTGGCTATCCGACAAAGGCCGAGTCGAATCGCTGGTAGCAGAAGGAGCCATGCGGTTCACAGAAAAGGAAAGCCTAAACTGAAACAAAACTCAAGGAAGAAGCCAAACCGCTCCGGGTGTCAAATAGTCCCCCACCTCGAACAAAAGTTTTAGCCAAGAAGCTTGCTTGCGCCCCTCGATTACATTAGCGTATGTCACCGTCACCAAGACAAACTGAGCTAAACGTCCTATGAACGAAAATTCTGAAATCCCTCCGGCTGAGAACGCATCGCGCCGTTCTTTCATCAAGAAAACTGCGACCGCCGCCGCCGCAACGGCAGCAACCTCCAACCTGCTCAAAACTCCGGTTTACGGGCAGAACCAGGCTCCTTCCACGGGGAAGGTGATCGGCGCAAACGACCGCATCGCCGTTGGATACATCGGTGTCGGCAGCCAGGGTATGGCCCACGTACGGCACCAGAAGACCCACGCGCAGGCCAATAACATCGTTCAGGCCGCCGTCTGCGATCTTTATCAAAAACGCTTGCAGGCCGCCCAGAAATATATCGGCCTTCCGGACTCCGATGCTTACGCCGACCACCGAAAGCTCCTCGAACGAAAAGATATCGACGCCATTGTCGTCGCCACCGTGGACAACTGGCATGCGCAGGTGGCCATCGACGCCATGGAAGCCGGCAAACACGTCTATGGCGAGAAGCCGCTCGCTCGCTACCTGGAAGAAGGATTTGCCATCCACGACACGGTCAAGCGGACCAAGAAGGTTTTCCAGATTGGATCTCAGTATTGTGCCGACCCCATGATCCATAAAGCTGCCGCCTGGATCAAAGAGGGCAAGCTTGGCCCGTTGGTCTGGGGACAGGGTTCTTACTGCCGGAACAATCCCAAGAATGACGAATGGCAATACCCAATCGATCAGGATGCGAACGAAAGCAACCTCGACTGGAACCGCTGGCTCGGCAAAGCCCCGAAAATACCCTTTAATGCCCAGCATTACTTCTCGTGGCACAAATACTACACCTACAATTCGGGGATCGTCGGCAATTTGCTGCCGCACAAATTCCTGCCGTTGATGCTGGCGACCGGGAATCCGGAGTTTCCAAGACGTGTTGTGTGCACGGGCACCCGGAAAATCTCAACGAATCGGGAAATCACCGACACGACGCACCTGATTACGGAGTTCCCCAGCGGACTCACGCTCGTCATTGCGGGGACAACTTGCAATGAGTTCGGGCTTCCGGACGTGCTGCGGGGCCGTAAGGCGCGCATCGAGTTTTCCTCTAGCAGCAACTACGTTGAACTGAAACCGGAACGCATCTTCTCGGAGGAGATCGAAGCCGAGAAATTCACGCATCCTCAAAAAATCGGCGACGTGCCCACGCTGGAAAAGAACTGGTTCGATTGCATTCGGTCTGGCGCGACGCCGTTCGCGAACATCGACCTCGCGATCAAAGCTCACGTCGTGCTTGGCCTCTCCGAAATGTCGGAGCGCTTAAGCTTGACCCTGCTCTTCGACGAGAAAACTCGGACCATCAAAACGGGCGATGGCAAAGTCGTTTCGCCGATCAGCTACGATTCGATGGTGCCGGTGTCCGCTTAGCTTTCGCCTTGGAAAGCCTGTCCTTTTTGCAGCCGCGCTCGGGTGAGCGCGGCTTTTTTTTGCTTGCCGGGGGTGAATGATGAAATCCCGGAGGAGAACGGATCAGGATCCCGCGGGTTCGGGCAAAGTCAGGTCAGTTTCCGTTGCGTTTGACGATATCGTGTGTCCCCCGGTCCTTCGCCGTGGGCTGGGGTTCGATCCCTGATTGCCGCAGGAGCCGTTTCTTCTCGACGCGTGCCCGTGTTCTCACGATCCAGAGGTCCAGCAGTGCCGTCAGGATCGCCAGTGCCGTAAACAGGAAACAAGTCAGCCAGTAGAGGATGAATCCAAGCCCTTTGCCCAGGTGCGGTTCCAAGATCGTCTGACCCCAAACAAGCAGTCCGCCCGCGACCAGAAGATAAAACAGCCCAAACCATCGACGGCGAGAATCGGCAGGGCCTAACATGTCTGGAAGGTAACTGAACCCCGTCTCTCCACCCAAGTCCAAAGGCAAACGTGTGCACCACGGTCGGCGGCGATTATGGAATCCTCCTGGCCGGCACAGGCCGTGGGGCCCTATTCTGCACGAGCTGGCCTCATCCGGATATCCGGACGAGACTCTTGCTATCCGGTGGCGCCAGTGGTAAGGGTCTCCTTGAAATCGCTTGGGATTGATTTTGAGCCAACCCTGACGCCCGCGCTGCCCAGCAAAATGCAAATTGCCAAACAACTCGCCTTATTCCTGGCGAATCGGCCCGGCACGCTGGCTCGGGTGTGCGATGTCCTCGGAGCGGCGAAGATCAATATTTACGCGATTTCGACGAGTGACACGGTGGACCACATCGTCGTCCGGATGGTGGTGAGCGATCCCAAGCAGGCGCTCCGGATTTTCGAAGAACATGGCTCGCTGGTAGTCGCAACTGACGTGTTGATGATTGAGGGCAGCAACAAGCTGGGATCCCTGGCGGGCATGGCCCACAAACTGGCCGATGCCGGCCTCAACATCGAATATGCCTACTGCGCGACCACTCCGGATGCCAAGAAGGGACTTCTGATCCTGCGCGTGTCGAATCCGCACAAGGCTTTGAAAGTTCTGAATAGCTGAGAGTTTTGCTTCTGCTTCCGATTCCTGATCCCGATACCTGGATCGATATCGGATTTCTTCCCGACCGCCGCAAACGAATCTCGAATGAACTGTTGCGCCTGTGAAGAGTTTTAGTAAATACTATAAAAATTTTATTCAAAAACCCAGAGTAAGCTGATTACATCTCGCACCCGAATGACGAAAAAAGTAACCGAGCAGAACAGTGCGCGTGCTCCGCGAGCCGCGGGACTGCCACCGAAACAGGGCCTGTATGATCCCTGGTTCGAGCACGACGCCTGTGGCGTTGGCTTCGTGGTGAACATCAAAGGCCGAAAGTCCCATCAAATCGTCCGTCAGGCCATCCGGATCCTGGTCAATCTCAATCATCGCGGTGCGTGCGGTTGCGAGGCCAACACCGGAGATGGCGCCGGTATTCTGATGCAAATGCCGCACGCTTTCCTCTCGCAAGCCTGTGGGGCCGCCGGTCTTGCGCTCCCGTCGCCGCGCGAATACGGCGTGGGCATGATTTATCTTCCGCGCGAGGCGGGAGAACGCAAGGGCTGTCAGGAGTTGTTCGAACAAATCGTCGCTGAAGAAGGGCAAAAACTCCTGGGCTGGCGGATGATTCCGACGAGTAGCCGTTCGCTCGGTGCAACAGCCAAGGCAGGGGAACCGGTGATGAGCCAGGCCTTTATCGCGCGCAGTTCGAAGTTGACCGACGACATGGCGTTCGAGCGGAAACTCTATGTGATTCGCAAACGCGCGGAGAACGCGATCCGTTACGGCGGAGTCAAGGGCGGCCAGTCGTTCTACATTTCCAGCCTTTCCTACAAGACGCTCATCTACAAAGGCATGCTCCTCACCGAGCAGATCGAGGAGTACTATCCGGATCTTGCCGATCCCGCGATGGAGACGGCGCTGGCGCTGGTGCATTCGCGTTTCAGCACCAATACCTTTCCCAGTTGGGAACGCAGCCATCCGTATCGCTACATGGCGCACAATGGCGAAATCAACACGCTCCGGGGCAATATCAACTGGATGCACGCGCGCCAGGCCATGTTCGAGTCGGATCTGTTCGGCGACGACATCAAGAAGATTCTTCCGATTATCAACACGGATGGGAGCGACTCGGCCATGTTCGATAACTGTCTGGAGATGCTCGTCATGACGGGCCGCTCGCTGCCGCACGCGGTGATGATGATGATTCCCGAACCGTGGGAAAACCATGAGAGCATGCCGCCCGAGAAGCACGCGTTTTACGAGTATCACTCCTGCCTCATGGAACCGTGGGACGGCCCGGCCTCCATCGCCTTCACGGACGGTGTGCGCATC
>JACPRI010000164.1 GCA_016190065.1 Verrucomicrobiota bacterium | reverse complement strand
ATCCATTACATGCTGGTGATTTTTTACACCGGCGACGGCGACGCGCCGCTCTCCTGGTTTCTGAACTTCGAGCGGTCGAACAACTGGTTCGGCCTGCGGGACCGGAACAATCCAAACGCAGGTTTCAGGTTCTTCAATCACGATGCAGAACACACGCTCGGCGCGCCGTTCAGCCAGATCGACCGCACCGGGCCTTATTTCAGACCCAACCAAAGCGATTTCACCTTCGCCAATCCGCAATGGATTCACCAGGATCTGACGGCAAATGCCGAGTATCGCTTACGCTTTGCTGACCATGCACAGCGCCATTTCTTCAACGGCGGCGTGCTCACGCCCGAGGCGGGGACCAATCGTTTCTTTCGCAAGGCCGTGCAAATTGACAAAGCCATCCGCGTTTACTCCGCCCGTTGGGGCGACACAGTCCGCGAGCCGCCCTACGGCGAAACCGAATGGCGCGCCACGATCGACCACCTCGTCACGAATTGGTTTCCAACCCGCACGACCATCGTGCTGGAACAACTCAAACGGGCGGGACTATACCCGACAGTCTTGGCGCCAGTGATTCGAAGGGACTCTGGCGCCGACGAGCAGCACACGCTCACGATCTTTCATTCCAACTCCAGCGGCGCGATCTACTTCACAATCGATGGGAGTGATCCGAGGCTCGTCGGCGGCGCGGTTGCCTCCGGCGCCCGAGTTTACACGGCCCCTGTCCCCATCCAAGCCACGAGCCTGATCTCGGCTCGCGTGCGTGACGGAGCAAACTGGAGCGCGCTGGCGGAGGCTCAATTCTCTCCACCGCCAGATGGCTCGAATCCGCCGCGCTTGACCATCCGCCAATCAGGCTCCGGGGTGACGTTGGATTTTGCGGCAGCCACCAGTCAGGCTTATGCGTTGGAGGTCCGCGATGATTTGGCGACCGCTTCGTGGCGCTCGCTCACAAACTTTGCCCCGGCGGCTGCGGAACGCAGACTGAGCGTTCCCGATGGCCTGGCCGCGCCCCTTCGGTTCTACCGACTTCGATTATTGCCCTGAAATATGCATCGCACCTCCATCAGACAAAACAGCCCGCTACCTCCTAAGGAGCGGGCTCAGCGTGGAAACGAAACTGGTTGCACTTGTGACAGATAGAACCAGAAACGTCTCAGGAAGGTCTTCCTTATACGCTCCACATGAATTGAACGCAATAAAAAATCCAAAAATTCTGTAAACCTGACTGAACCTGACTGCTTACGTCTCAGGGCTCTGCGTCGAATGACCGGTCTATGGAGGATGGAGCGAAAGGCATTGGCCGCGAAACCTTTAGATCAACGCGCGTTGAGGGAGGATGATCCGATTGAGGCGGACTGACGGTTAAAACAGCTTTGCTTGCTGAAGTTCACCGAGCGGAAAACTCGGCGACTACGTGCCCAGAAGTTCAGCCGCTTTCGTCTCGGTTTCCCCATTTTTCACCAACGATTCGCCGACCAGGATCGCCCGTGCGCCAGCCTTTTCCAATCGCGCGACATCCGCGCGCTTGTGGATGCCACTTTCCGCCACGAGGATCGGGCGCTTCGATTCTGGAAATCCCCGCAACCGTTCAGCCAGGCGTTCGGTCGTGGCCAGATCGACCTGAAACGTTTTCAGGTCCCGATTGTTCACGCCGATCAGTCGCGCGCCAATCGCCAAAGCGCGCTCCAGTTCCTTTTCGTCGTGAACTTCCACCAGAGCCGCCAGACCGACGCCGGTCGCCAGGGCGTGGAATTCTCCAAGTTGCCTATCGTCCAGAATTGAAACAATCAGCAGAATGGCGTCGGCGCCCCAATCGATGGCTTCGCGGATTTGCCCGGCGTCGATAATGAAATCCTTGCGCAACAGCGGCAGGCGGACCGCTTCCCGAATCTCTTTGAGATACTGTAGCGAGCCTTGGAAAAACTTCTCATCCGTCAATACGGACAAACAACTTGCGCCGCCGGACTCGTACGCTTTGGCAATTCGGATCGGGTCGAAATCCGGACAAATCACGCCCGCGGAAGGCGACGCCTTCTTCACCTCCGCGATGAGCGCGACCTTTCCTTTGCGGGGATGCAACAAGGCATTGATGAAATCCCTGTCGTCGCCCCGCGCCAGGAGCGCTTGCGCCAGATCGCCGGAAGAAGCGCGCAGAACTCCGAGCTTTTCCACCTCGCGCTTCTTCTGCTCAACGATGGTGTCCAGGATGCTCATCGGGAAGTGCCGAATGTCGAACGCCCAATGACGAACAATGCCGAAAACCCAATTTAACTCACTTAACGTTTTAACCTTGTTTAACCTTGTAACGATTTAACGACTTCGCCAGCCCTGCCGCGCTGCGTTTCTTTCGAGATCAGGGCTTTGTCCATTAATCATTCTCCTCCTCGTCCTTGACGCCCACCATGCGCTTTAGCGGGCATCCGGCGCGGAGCCAACCGCTGACGAAATCGTCGAGGTTGCCGTCCATCACGGCTTGCACGTTGCTGGTCTGGATTCCGGTGCGAAGGTCTTTGACCATGCGATACGGCTGAAACACGTAACTCCGGATCTGGTTGCCCCAGGAGACGCTCCCTTTCTCGCCGTAAAACCGCTCCATCTCTGCTTTCTGAGCGTCGAGCCGCTGCGCGTAAATTCTCGAAAGCAACAGCTTCATCGCCGTGGCGCGGTTCTGATGCTGTGATCGCTGGCTCTGCGAAGCTACCACGATCCCCGTCGGAATGTGGGTGATGCGGACGGCAGTCTCGACCTTGTTGACATTTTGCCCGCCTTTGCCGCCCGAACGATAAGTGTCGATCTGCAGTTCGCTCGGAGGAACCGCGATATCGTCGGACGTTTCCTCAATTTCCGCGATGACATCGACGCTGGCGAAGCTGGTATGGCGGCGTTTGTTGGCGTCGAACGGAGAGAGCCGAACCAGCCGGTGCACGCCACGCTCGGCCTTGCAGAAGCCGTAAGCGTTTTCGCCTTGAATCAGCATCGTGGCATTCTTGATGCCGGCGACGTCGCCCGCCAGGGCGTCTGTGACTTCCACGTCCCAGCCCCGGCGTTCGCCCCAGCGCTGGTACATGCGCAGGAGCATGTTCGCCCAATCGCACGCTTCGGTGCCACCCGCGCCGGCGTTAATGCTGACGATGCAATTGTTGCGGTCATGAGGGCCGCTGAGAAAGACTTTGAGTTCGAGTGCCTCCAGGTCCTTGGCAAATTTGGCCAGGTCACGATCGAGTTCCTTCTGATGCTTGAGCTGTTCGGCTTCGGGTTCTCCTGCGGCGAGTTCCGCCATGACGCGGAAATCGTCCAGATGCTTTTCCGCTTCAAGGAGCGGCTCGACTTTTTTCCGGAGAGAGGCGGCTTCGTCGATCAGTTTCTGGGCTTGCTCGCGATTGTTCCAAAAGGTTTCCGAGGCCATGAGCGCGTCCAACTCGCCGAGACGCTTCTGGACTTTCGGAACGTCAAAGAAACCTCCGGAGATGGGCCAGTTTCTCGGACATTGTCACCAACTGCTCTTTGATCGATTCGAACATAGTCCGGTGAATTTACGAGAGATTCGGCCTTTGCCCAGAGAAAATTTGAGACCCTCGCCCCGTGAACAGGAGGAAACAGAGCAAACTGAGGAACGCGCGAAAATGATTCTCCCTTCTCTCCGTTTGCTCCTGTTTTGGTATCCCAAAATTCATTCCCTATTCGTCGTGGAGCGAGATTTCGCGCTAGCCAGGGAAAACGCCAGTAACCCTAGTACAATCCCGACGCACCCCCACCCAAACCAATCCCCGTGCCGGTTGTAAAACGTGCGCTCGCGCTTTTCCCCGCCGCGCCGAACCGGGATTTCGACAATTTTGAAGCCGGCGCCGTAGATGTCGTTCGAGTCGGGGAAAAACACCTCGTGCATTCCGCCTCGCGGATCGACCCAGCAACTCAAGCCGTTGTTGGCGCACCGAACCAGCGGCAGTCCGTTTTCCACGGCTCGCAGCGCAGCATTCGCGGCGTGTTGCCATTGCGCGGCGCTCTCGCCGAACCACCCGTTATTGGTCAGGTTCAGAAGAAAATCGACGTCCGGTTCGGCGTATTCGCGGACGGAGTGCGGGAACGCGTCCTCGAAGCAGATCAACGCGGATGTTTTCACTTTCAGGTCCGTCAACCAAAACGGCGTTATGGCCTCGCCCGCCCTGAAGCCTTCGGTGATCGGTGTGAAATGTTTCAAAAAAGGGAGCCATCGGACGAGTGGCACGTATTCCCCAAAAATGACGAGCCGGCGCTTGCGGTAGGTCGCGACGATTTTGCCTTCGGGATTGATGAGGAAACTGCTGTTGAAATAATCGAACTCACGGCCGGTGGATGGCTCCGTCCGGGGCACGGCGTCGTCCGCACCGAGAATCATCCACACGCGATGATCCATGGCCAGTTTTCGCACCTCCGCGTAGGCGTCCGGTTCGTAGCGCAGGACGTTGGGAACGGCGGCTTCCGGCCACACCAGGATGGCGGGCTTTTCTTGGAGTGCCCGTTCGGTGAGCCGAAGGAGCTGGTTGAAGCGATTCGTGTTCTCCTTCGGGTCCCAGATGAGCGTCTGCGGTATGCTCGGCTGCACCAACGCCATCCTGACAGTTTGAGCCGAGGGACGTGTTGCGGTGATTTGCTGCACACCGAACCAGCAAACGAAGCCTACGCCCAGCACAGGAAATAGCAGGTCGCCCAGCCAGAGCCGCGCCGAAGCTGGGCGGGCCATCAACACCAGCCCGGCGCACGCCAGCGCGACGGAAAACCACGCGATGAGGAACGAAACTCCATAAACACCGGTCACCGACGCAATTTGCGTCACGGGCAAAATCCGGACTTGCGACACTCCCAGCAGATTCCAAGGAAAACCGGTGAGCAGTCGTGCGACCGCCGTTTCCAAAGCCACCCAAATTGTGGCGCACGCGAGTGCCCAGAGAGCGCGTTGGAACAGCGGAGTCGAGACGAATTGGTCTAACAACGGGCGCGGCCACGTGAAGCGTGAAGCGTGAAGTGTGGAACGTGAAGCGTAATCTTCGGCGTTCGCGTCTAAGGCACTCGTTTGGAACTTGCCCGGAAAAAGCCGCCAGCACAGCCATACCCAGGTTGCCGGATAGAGCGCGAGGTAGGCGCTCAAGGCCAGCCAGCCCGCCACCGCGCCCGCCGGGAACGGAATGAACAACAGCCAGTGCAGCGAAGCCAGGTAATGAACGGCGCCTCCGACGTAGCCGAAGCGAAAGGCCGCCGATCCGCCGCAACCCAGCGCCGCCATCAGCAGCAGGCCCGGCGCGACCCAGGCCAGACCGGCCAATCCGGCTTTAGGAAAAGAGAGGGCTAAGAAAAAACCGGCGGCAACGCTTAACGCAGCGCGAATAAGCAGATCGCCCTTGAAGCCTGCGGATTTCAACGGCAGCAGATTGCCTCACGTGTCGTCGGGAACGCAAGCGTGAGGATACACAATTCTGCCCTGCGGATTCTACGGGACCCTCTACCAGTCGCACGGGCGGGCCGGGCCGGTTGCCCTCGCTATTCAAAATGAGCAGGTTGTTTGAACCCATTCCCGTCATGTAGGCCCGCGTTCCGGAGGAATTCCAGCCGATTCCACGCGGATCGCCAGTCGATTGTGAGCGCACACTCGGCGGCACGATCTTCGGAGAGGAACCTCCTGACCTGCTTTGAGATTGCCGTAAATTCTAGCACAACCTGTGGCGAGGCTTATTTGGCTTTCCGTGCTTGCGGCTTTCGAATTATTCTTGGGGGGATTTGCTACTATGGAAACCTTCTCATTAGGGACGAGCGCGCTCAAAGCAAGCCAGCTTGCCTACGGATGCTGGCGCATTGGCGGTCCGGGCGAATCGAGCGAGATCACTCTGGAACGGGAGGCGGCCGGATCGCGCGCCAGCCTCGCCGCGTTCGAGGCCGGGTACACACTCTTCGACCTCGCGGACATTTATTGCCACGGGGAAGCAGAACGGATTTTTGGCAAGGTCCTGAAGTCGATCCCCGGCATGCGCGAGCGAATCCTCATCGTCTCCAAGTGCGGCATCCGCAAAGCGGGCGATCCGGATGCGGATTCACCTTACCGTTACGATTTTTCCGCCGGGCACATCATTTGGTCGTGCGAACAGTCCTTGAAGCGGCTTGGGCTGGAACGAATTGATCT
Source organism: Verrucomicrobiota bacterium (assembly GCA_016190065.1). Lineage (GTDB taxonomy): Bacteria > Verrucomicrobiota > Verrucomicrobiia > Limisphaerales > SIBE01 > VHCZ01. Next base: position 16,981 of record JACPRI010000164.1, on the reverse strand, counting down.
CTACCTCCTCCACCGCCCGGACTACTTGTGCGACCCGGAAGAAGTCGCGCAGGCGTTCAGCCGGCTAAAGCAGGCCGGCAAAGTCGCCGAGTTCGGCGTCAGCAATTTTTCCCCGGCTCAGTTCGCCGCCCTGCAAAAGGCGTGTCCGATGCGCCTGATTGCCAACCAGGTCGAGATCAGCCTGATGAAGCTCGATTGCTTCCATGACGGGACGCTGACGCAATGTTCGACGGAACAGATCACGCCGATGGCCTGGAGCCCGTTGGGCGGAGGCAGGCTGGGCGCGTCCGATCCGATCGATCTGCGCGACGCCGATCACGCGCGCCGTCTGCACATCCGCGAGGTCCTGGACTTGATCGCTCGCTCCCGCGAAACCAGCCGCGCCGTCATCGCAATCGCCTGGCTCTTGAAACATCCAGTGAAGATTCTCCCTATCGTGGGTTCAACCGACCCGGAACGAATTCGCGAATTAACCAAAGCGGTCGATGTGCATTTGACGCGCGAGGAATGGTATCGGTTGCTGGAGGCGGCGCTGGGGCATCGACTGCCTTGAAAAGAATTCAGAGCTCAAATCACAAATTTGAAATCTGAAAATTGCAGGCTCCCGCAGACCAGGACTTCGTCCGCCGCCATTCGCGCCTTCGTCGCGGTTCCCGTGCCTGCCGAACTGAAAGCGGCGATTGCAGAATCCCAGCGCCAGCTTCAGGCTCGCGCCGGCACGAAAGCGGTTCGTTGGGTCTCGGCGGCGCAATGGCATCTCACCCTCAAGTTTTATGGGAACGTGGACTCCGAAAAGTTGTCAGGCCTTACGAACGCGTTGCGGGCGGCATGCGCGACCGCCGGGCCGTTCTCGCTTTCGCTCGGCGGCCTCGGCAGCTTCCCTTCCTGGCAGAAGCCCAGCGTGATTTGGATCGGTATCGGCGGTGATCTCGCCGCCATGGCAAACCTCGAGAAAAGCATCGAGCAGCGGACCGCAGTATTTGGCAGCCGCGCCGAGAAGCGCGATTTCCGTCCTCATCTAACCGTGGGCCGCGTCAAAGGCAACGCCCACGACGCCCGCCAAGCAGGCCAGGCAATTCGGACTCAACACGTCCCCGAACTTGGCAAATGGGAAGTCCGGGAAATCGAACTGATCCAAAGCCTCCTATCGCCGCAAGGCAGTTCGTATCGGTCGTTGGCCGTGCTTCCCTTGACGTGAATGGAACGCGCGCGCTCAGATTGGTCCGGGGCGGCGGCAAGTAATTCCCTCTCCTTGGGGAGAAGGCCAGGGTGACGGGAAAGGAACCGCTAGAGTTTGCGAACCGGGCCAGGATGATTACACCACCCCAGGAATCCTGAGCTTGATTCGCGTGGATTCGGGTCTATTCGCGGTTCTCGCCACCAGAGCGGGTTCCGAACGCGCAATCACCGGAATCACCTGATCGGCCGAAATTCGGATTGCATTCTTTTCAGCCGTCGTTTAATCGTCCTCCCACCTATGGCACAAGCATGTTTCCACGCGAGTATCGAAGGGGCCCAACATGGCGGAAAAAGTCTGGCCGATTTCCTGGATTACGCGAAGCGTTCCGGCGCGTCCGGGGCTCAACCCTCAAATTACATGCTGCAGGGAGGCAAGCTGTTCAAGACGGCCCAGGAGATCAAACAGACCTTCGAAAGTCGCGGGATGACGCTGGATGGCGTTTCGTGCCATTGTCCGCTCTGGGTCCACACCACGGCCTGGACGGGCAGTCCGACGATTCGCCCGTTTATTCCGGGCGACGTGGCCAAAAAATCACCCCCGGAAATCGAGAAGTGGGCCGAGAACTACCTTTTGAAATTGATGGATCTTTGCGCCGAGTTGGACGTCAAGATTCTGCCGATGTTCTGGGGCGTGGCCTTCGGGTGGGAAGTCGCGACGGGTTATCCGTGGGGATTCTGGAAAGGTGGCGATTACGATTTGATCAAAGAAGGCTCAGACCGCTTCGTGAAGAAGACGGCCAAACTTCGGCAGCACGCCAAGAAACTCGGCCTTTACCTGGCCCATGAAATTCACCCTGGGACCGCCGCGAGCTGCGCGGATGATTTCAATTACCTGGTCCAGATTTGTGACGGCGACAAATGCCTGACCGTGAATGCCGATCCCTCGCACTGTTGGGAAGGCGAAAGCTGGGAGACGCGTTTCACCAAAGTCGGTCCGCGCGTCTATGCCTGCCACGTCAAAAACTTCGTCGTTCGCCCGATGATACCGCTCCGGAAGATGGAACCGAACTGGCCGGGCCGCGCGATGCAGTTTGTCGATATCCCGTCGGGCGACCTGAACATGACGCGCTACGTGGAGTTGCTCATCAATATCGGCTACCCCAAACGCTATCGGGAAATCATGCACGCCAAAACCGCCCCGCTGGTCGTCGAGGCCGAGAGCGCTTACCGCGACTTGGATGCGACCAGCACGAACGCGATTCAGTACGTGCGCGACAATCTCTGCTTCCCGATCGCCGCGAGCTCTTTCGAAGAAGGAATGGGAGCGTAACTGCTGTCCGTCTCCTGCTTGTCAGCGTCCTCGTCCTCTATCACCCGCCCATAATCGACGGCACGAGATAAAACTTGCCTTTCGTCGCTGTTTACGAGCGGGACGGGACGATGGAGGTGAGCCGCTCGATTTCCTTTTGGTAAAGTTCCTTTTCCTCGGCGCGCTTCAACCGATCCGCCAGCGGCAGTAACTTGCGATAAATGCCGAGCAAGTCAGGATACTCGGGGAACTCGCGGATGAATTTCCGATAAACGCCAATCGCTTCGTCCGGTGCCCCCGATAACTCGAAAGTCCGGCCCAGTTCCAGCAGGAGGCGAGTTTTCTGAGGGGCGGAGGAGACCAGTGGCAACGCTTTTTGGTAGGCGCCGATCGCCTCGCCCATCCTTCCTTTCAGCAAATAAAGATCGCCAAGTTTTTCCAAAAGCACGGCGCTCGTCCGGGTTTCGGGAACTTCCTCCAGGTACTGAATGAGCTCTTCGGCAGGCGTCTCGGCCACGAGATTGAAATTCACGGCCTTCATATGCCACCATTCCAGCGCCTTGCTCTTGCTCAGAAGCAGGTCTTCGTGGATCTGACGCGGCGATCTCCCAAACGGTCGATAGAGCGGGTCGCCCACAACCGTCGTTTGCCACGACAGATAATTCTGACCCGCGTAGGCGGCCTCTCCGAAGCTGAACCCCAGCGCGACCCATCGATGGAAAAACACGGCGAGATTCGGGGTGAACTCAAGAAAAGGCTCATAGACGCAACCCATCGTCGCGGTGACACCTTTGTCGAGCAGCGGGCCCACCCAATGTTGTTTCGCAGATCGAATCGTCGCAGCGCTGAACGAGTGCAAATGATACGCGAACGCCCCGGGCAGGAACTCCACTCCAGGCCTCGTGAATGGGCCGGAAACCTGGCCGTCGTACTCGTACCACCCGGCGTAGAACGCAACCTGGCTCATGGGAAAACTCGCCGGGAAACGCTCCTCTTTCGTGTCCAGCACCGTCTCGAATCCGCTCCGGCGCGCAACTTCGGCCGCCCCCTTGATCCAGTCGTCACCGATCTTGATGTTGCCGTTGGTCAGGCCTCGCGCGTCAAAATAAGCCCGGCCCCAGAGACCTTCGCTCTCAGCCTGAATGGCTTTGTCGATCAATCCGCGCGCCACCGCCAGAGATGGGCCGTCCAGGCGCGCGACCATCAGGACTCCGTTGGTGGGATGCAACGACGCCGAATTGGTTGTGGCAAAACTTGGATTCGGAAAAGGCCCGTACAGGGTCAAGGTGGATTTGCAGAGGGGCAGCAACGCCAGCTCACTATCCACCGAGGCCTCGTTCTTTCGGATTTGCGCCGGGATTTTCTCCGTTCCTTCCTCTTTGAGCTTGTAATCCTCCTCGATACGCAGCGGCACTCCGGAGCAAAGCACGGCGTAACGGATTCGGGATTCAATGCCTGTTGGACGGCGTGCATTCGGATCGATCTTCCGGCTTCCATTGCTGGCGCCCGCCGGCACCCGCATCAGTTTTGCCTTTTCCAGTTTCTCCAGCAACGGCAGCCGCAGGCGGATGTCGAATTCTTGCCGGCTGATCGATTCGCCTGTCGGCAAATCAAGTCCGAAAATCTGGTTAGTCGGGACTTTCCTCCGTGAGGCGTAGTACTCGGCCAGCGTCCTTGATTCTGGGAGTTTTGAATTGTAAACCACGGCCACCGAATCACCCTGTCCTTCCCCCAAAGCAATCCTGGGGAAAGCTATTTGTGCAAGCGCAAGCGCCAGGACAAATGAAAGGGTAGGGCTGCGTTGCCGCGCAGCCGGGTTTCTATCAATGCGGCGGCGCGGCAGCAACGTCCTTCCACTTGTTCGTTCGCGGTTCATCCGTTCACAATGTCGAGTCGCCGCAGGCCACCTTCAAGCCGTCGTAAGCCAGCTCTACCCCCGCCGGCAACTCCGCTTGATCCACGTCGTGATCATAGTCGTGCGTCAGGTGGGTAAAGACCGTGCGCGGCGCGCCGATTCGCCTGGCCGCAGTCAGCGCCTCGTCCAGGGACATGTGAGTGGGATGCGGCTCCTTGCGCAGGGCATCCAGGACGACGATTTCAGTTCCCTGGACTTTCTCGATCACGGCTGCGGGGACCTCCTTGCAATCGTTCAGGTACGCGAGACGCTTAGCGCCGTTCTGGAGGAAGAGGTAGCCATTGACCGGCATTTTGCCGTGCGGCAACGCGAACGGAGTGATGTGGAGATCCCCCATCGAGAATGGGCCGTCGATCAAGCAGGGCTCCGGAATGAAATACCCCTTGGGAATGGGCCCGCCGTTGAACGCGTAGGCGAAAACCCGCTTCAGATCCGTCATCGTCGCGGCGCTGGCGTAAATCGGGAGCGCCTTGCCGCCGCGCAGGTCGCAAAAGCGCCGGCAATCATCCAGCCCCATGATGTGGTCCGCGTGCGAGTGCGTGAAAACCACGGCGTCAAGCCATCGGATGTTCTCGCGCAGAATCTGCGTCCGAAAATCCGGCGTGGTGTCCACGACCAGTTTGACCCGTTCGGTGGCGACATAAATCGAAGGGCGGGTGCGGTGGTTTTTCGGATTCGCCAAAAACTGCGGAGGATATTCCTTCCCGATGATCGGGACGCCTTGCGAAGTTCCGGAGCCGAGGAATGTGAACGAGAACGACATTTTGCTTTTGCTGAATCCTAGCACATTGGCCAAAGTGGACCCAACTTTTTTGAAATGTTAGCGACGCTCCGCATCAGAAATCTGGCGCTGGTGGCCGATATGACCGTGGATTTCCGCGCCGGCTACAACGTCATCACCGGCGAGACCGGCGCCGGAAAATCCATTCTCATCGGCGCGCTGAATCTTGTCCTGGGCGAGCGCGCAGACCGGACCTTGATCCGCAGCGGCGCGGAAAGCTGTTCGGTCGAGGCGGTGTTTGACGCCGCCAACGTTTACGCCGCCGTTCCGGATTTTTTGGGGAATCATGGGCTTGAACCGTGCGAAGGCGGCCAACTGGTCGTCAAACGAACTTTCACCACCGCCGGAACCAACCGCCAGTTCATCAATGGCACGCCCACGACCCTCCAGATTCTGGCCGCGCTGGGCGAGTCGTTGGTCGATATTCACGGCCCATACGAACATCAATCCCTCATTCATCCGGCCAAGCAACTCGTCATCCTGGACGCCTTTGGCGGGCTGCACGCGTCACGAGAGCGCTTCGTCGAACTGGTCCGGCGCCGCGAAGCGCTCCTCGCGGAAAAAGCAACTTTGATCATCGACGAACAGACGTACGCCCGACAGCTTGAGCTGCTGCGGTTTCAGTTGAAGGAGATCAGCGCGGCCAAGTTGAGGCCGAATGAGGAAGAGCAACTCGAACTGGAGTATCGCCGCGCCAACAATGCGGCCAAGTTGCTCGAACTGGCTCGCGCGGCGCAGGCTTTGATCAGCGAAGACGAAGGCTCGATGCTCAATCAAGCGGGGGCTTTGGGCCGCACGCTGCAAGAGTTGAAGGCGACCGATCCGTCGAGCGAATCGCTTTTCAATGTCCACGGCCAGATCGTCGCCGCGCTCCAGGATTTGCAGCACTCCCTGTCCGGCTACACGGATCGAGTTGAGCTCGACCCGGAGCGGCTGCAGCAACTCCAAGAGCGCCTCGATTTGATCCACTCGCTTAAGCGCAAATACGGCAAAACTTTGGCGGCGGTGATTGAATTTGGTGAAGAAGCCCGGCGAAAACTCCAGAGCCTTGAACAACGCGACGCGGCGCTTGGTCGAATCAACGCTGAGTTGGCCAAACTTAACGCGGACTCGCAGCAAGCGGGCCAGGAACTCTCCGCGCGCCGCCGGAAGGTCATCCCTCGGCTCTGTCGGGAAGTCGGAGCGGAGTTGACGGCGCTGGGATTCAAGCAAAGCCGATTCGAGGTCGCCATCACTTCGGAATCTGAAATTTCAAATTTCCAATCTCAGATCTCACCTTCGGGCTTCGACATAGTTGAGTTCCAATTCGCCCCGAATGTCGGCGAACCTCCGCGAGCTTTGCGAGCCATCGCCTCCTCCGGAGAGATGGCCCGCGTGATGTTGGCATTGAAGACGGTGCTGGCTGCGGAGGACGAAATTCCGGTTTTGGTTTTCGACGAGGTCGATGCCAACGTGGGAGGCGAGACGGCGCACGCGGTCGGAGCCAAGATGCGCCAGATCGCCCAAAAGCGTCAGGTTCTCTGCATCACCCACCTGGCGCCGGTCGCAGCGCCGGCCGACGCGCATTATCTGATCACCAAGGAAATCAAAGACAGCCGGACTGTTTCCCAAGTCACTCTTCTGGATGCCAAAAACCGCGTGCGCGAACTGGCGCGCATGTTGGGAGAAGACTCCACGGCTGCTCTCCAACTCGCCGAGTCGCTTCTCAGACGAGAAAATCCGCCCTCGCGCTCTTCCCGGTGATCGCAGACTGGAATCGGTGACGAAGATATCTATTCCTCGGCGGCACTCGGACGCCCTACGGCCGCACGAGCCGAAAGAACTTCTGCTGCGCGGAGAGGGAGGTCGTGATCACGAAGCGTTCCTGTACGGTTACCGCAGGCAGATCGACAAGCGTCCAACGCGTGGAGGAGGCGAATTCGTCCGTGCTCTGGAGCACAAAACCGACAGAATTCGTGGGCCACGCCACTTCAACTTGACCTTGCGTGGTCGCGCGAATGGAAAGTGAAGGAGGCGTGATGGCCGGTGGTGAGCCGGTAACCGTGAAAATCACGCTGCTCGTCACGACCCCGGCTCGAGTTGTCACGGTAATCGGCCCGGTCGTCGCGTTCTTCGGCACAAAGGCCAGCAAGCGTTCAGATTGGAATTCGAGAAACTCCGTTTCGAGCCCATTGAACTTGACGGAAACAATCCCGGTCAGATTGGTGCCGCGGATATCGATGAGGATTCCCGCCTCTCCGCGATCAGGTAACAACGACGTGATCTGGGGGGCGCGCGGATTGATCAGAGTGAAGGATTGGCTGCTCGTGTTCGTGCCCAACGGCGTTGCAATGGTGATGGGGCCGGAAGCCGCGTTGGTGGGCACAATGGCGAAAACCAGCCCGGAGGGAAGATTGGTGAAGCTGGCGTTCGCGCCGTTAAACTGGACGGCTTTGACGTCAATCAGGTCCGATCCCCGGATTTCCACCGAGGCGCCGACTTCGCCACTGATTGGAGAGAAAGCCGTGATGAGGGGCGCGCCGCGTTTGGTGACAGTGAAAACGGCGGTTGAGGTCGAGTTACCCGAGGCCGTGACCACCGTGATCGGCCCGGTCACGGCATTGGTTGGGACGGTCGCGAGCAGTGAACCTCCGAACACCGAGAACGCCGCCGCAACCTCGCCGAACTTGACGGCGCTTACGCCGGTCAAATTGGAACCCTGGATTTGTACCGGTGTCCCCGCTTCGCCGGTGGCCGGTGTGAAGCCGGTGACGAGCGGCGCGGCGGTTAGTTCGACCACAAATGATTCCGTGGTCGTGAAAGTGCCGGTTGCCGTGGCCACCGTGATCGGCCCGGTGGTCGCGCTGGCCGGAACGGTTGCGAAAATGATCCCGGAGAAAAGCGTGTAGGTGGCGTTCGCGCCGTTGAATTTTACGTTTGTGACGCCGATGAGGTTTGTTCCGCGAATTTGAACCGAGGCGCCTACCTTGCCGGTCGCGGGCGAGAAACTCGCGACCACCGGGCCGGAACGCTGAGTGACGGTGAAGGCCTGGGCCGAAGTCGCCGTGCCGTTGGTTGTGGTCACGGAAATGAACCCGGTGGTCGCACTGTCGGGAACGATGGCGGTGAGATTCCCGACTAGCGCGCTGAATGGGGCTGTGACGCCGTTGAACTTGACCGCGGTCACGCCTCCGAGATCCGTCCCAGTGATTTGAACGGCTGTGCCGGACGGACCGGACGCTGGGGAAAATCCCGTGATCGCCGGTAACGGAGGCGGTTCGACGCCAGTGCTTGGCGTCGAAGAAATGGGTGCTAACAACCACGCTGCCGACAGGATGAGGAAATATTTCTTCAAATTTGTGCCTGAGTTTAATTTTGCGCCCATTGAGAGGCAAGTCTCATGCCACATTTAGACGAGGTAAGGAATCAGGACCCGCTTCAACGTTCAAGACGAATTGGCTGGAGACGAATTGGTTGGAGTGCGATCCAAGGCCAAATGGACACGCTACCGTTCTTCCGCGTAGAGATCCTTTTTCCAGATCCTTTGGTAGATCAGGGTTTGAGGTTTCTTTTCCACGAGCACTTCGGCGATGAGCTTGTTATCCGGATCAGTCGAGCTGAAAGGATAATAAATCAGTTCCCGAGCGCGAATCCGGCGCATCATTTCGCGGTCGAACACACCGTGCTCGTGCAGTTCTTCCGCCGTATAAGCGGGAAACCGGGCCTTCGGCGCAAAAAAATCCTTGAGCTTCTTTTCCACCAGATCCGCCAGGCCGGGCGCTTCCAATGAGGTTTGCATCTGCTTGACCCGGCGATACGCCCGCAGCACCGACGACGCCAGGAGGCTCGCGAGAATCGCGAGGATGGCGATAACGCAGAGAAGCTCGATCAACGAAAAGCCGCGGCGCTTGGGTCTGCGCAGATTATCCATGATCGCTGTTAGACCGAACAATCCGGTCGCCGTCACTCGCCGGGTTTCTGGCCTTGGCGCTCAGAGCACCACCCAGCGCCCTCTTTTCCAAGAAAGTTGGAAGGATTCGGCGTGCTCGTGGCTGCTCGAACCGGCCGACCAGACGTACGGAACGCGGACCGTGTAGAAACCATCCCAGTCAATCCGTTCGATTCTCAACACGACGCCGCGCTTGCCGCTCGTTTTCTCAATCCAATGGTTGTCGTCTGATCGCGCCGCGGCGGAAATCGGGAGCACCGCCGGCTTCCGCCTTTCAAACTTCCTGAGGAAGCCCGGATTCGGATCAAGATTCGTCGGAGTGAGCCCGACGAACACGACTTCCGCGTCGGTCTTTGACCGAGCCGAAGCGTCCCGTGCAAAGCGGGCAATGACTGTCTCACAGATGGCGTCTTCCGCTTCTTCGCGTGTGAACGGCGGTGGCGGCTGGCTCTTCTGGTCCTTTGGAGGTTTGCGGACGGTCTCTTGCGCTGCGAAGAATTCGGCGCGTTTTCGCTTTTCTGTCATGCAGCCGGCCAGGCTCACGATCAGCGCGCATGCGGCAACGATTTTAGTCAGTCTCATGTAGGATGCGGGCTCACCAGCCTCAAGGCTTTGTGCCGCTAATTCAATTCTACGATCGCCTTGATCACGCCGGTCTCCATTCTTGTGTAGGAAGGAAAATTGGCGATGAGTCCGTCGAAACTCGTGCGATGCGTGATCCACGGTCGCGTGTCGATCTTTCCTTCCTCGATCAGTTTGATAATCCGGCCGAAATCGCGCGGGAGCGCGTTGCGTGAAGCCAGGAGCGTCAGTTCGCGGCGATGCATCACGGCTTGACTGAAAGTGAGCTCGGTCGAACTGATGCCCAGGAACACGAGCTTGCCCGTGAAAGCGACATAGTTCAGCGCGTGCGACATAGACTGGTAGCTTCCCGTCGCGTCAATCACGATGGTGGGCAGCGTGCCGTCGGTCAGTTTCTTTAATTGCTCCAGCTCTGAACCGTCGCCCTTGGCCAGAATCACGTGCGGGATACCCATCGTCTTTTTGCAGAATTCGAGCCGCTTCGCGCTCAGATCCAGCACGAGAATTCGCGCATGGGCGAGTTTCAGGAATTCAATCGCGGACAAACCGATTGGACCAGCGCCGATCACGAGCACGTTTTCTTTGGGCTGCGGGTCGCAGCGGAAGACGGCGTGGCAGCCGATGCCCAGCGTCTCCACCAGGGCCAGTTGCTCCAAGGTTAACTTCTCCGAACGATGCAGTTTGCGCGCCGGGACGATGAAGTGTGGACGCAAACCGCCATCGGTGTGGACGCCCAGGACTTGCAAGGTTTCGCAACAATTGCTGTTGCCGCGCCGGCAAGCGAAACATTGCTGGCAATTGATGTACGGCTCCACCGAGCACTGGTCACCCGGTTTGACGTTGGTCACACCTTCACCCACCTCCATGACTTCAACGCCAAGCTCGTGGCCCGGAATGCGCGGATAACTGTAGAACGGCATCTTGCCGAGGTAGCCGGAGATGTCCGTTCCACAAATGCCGACGCGATGAACGCGGACCAAGACCTCGCCGGGACCCGGGCTGCTCGGTTCGGGGACGTCGCTGACGGTGAACTGTTCGGGTTTTTCAAGAACGATAGCTTTCATTACGTCGTGGGAGACAATGAAACGAGATGCGGCGGAGAATTCAAGCGTTTGCTTGCGCGCGTTGCGCGCGATCGATCGGACAACGATTCCGCTGAGCTACCCGGGGCGCGAATCATAATCGCGAATGAGGGCAGCCGCCGCGCTACCCTGAACTGTTCTAGAGTCTTCGTCGCTCCTGACGGGAGACTCCTTCCGCTTCGCAGAGCTCGCCGATCAGCGTCAATTATTCTTCGGCAACCCCTCCGCGTGACCGATGTTCTTCACCGGCTCAAAGATCTTCCGCACGCGCGCTAGAAGCTCTGAATCGATCGGTTCCTGAATCCACTTCGCCCACTTCCGAATGTTTTCGGGGTTGGCGGAACCGGCGATCGTGGTTGAGATGTCCGGATTGGTCACGGAGAACTGCAGAGCGAGCTTTGCAATATCGACGCCCTTCTTCTCGCAGCGCTCGGCCGCTTGGCGCGCGGCGGCTTTGACGTTTTCGGGTTCCTTCAGCCATTTCGGAAGCGGAGCGTTGGTGAGCAGGCGTGCTGAAAACGGCCCCGCGTTCATGACACCGACACCTTTGCCCTTGAGGTACGGAACCATTTCATCGCCGAATCGCGTATTCTGCAGCGTGTACTGGTTATAGCTCAACACGCAGTCCACGTTCGTCTGGTCGAGGATGAATTTGAAAATCTTCATCGGATAACCGCTGAAGCCGATGAAACGGACTTTGCCCTGGTCCTGAACCCTTCGCAGCGCCGGCAGGGTTTCATCGACAATCTGCTGCATCTCGACAAACTCGATGTCGTGGCAGAGGCAAATGTCGAGATGATCGATGCCCATTCGATGCAGGCTCACATCCACGCTCTCGGCGACGCGCCGGGCGGAAAAATCGAAGTGCTGCAGATCGTAACGGCCCAGCTTGGTGCAAATCAGATATTGATCGCGCGGCACATCGCGCAGGGCCACTCCCAGCAACACCTCCGACATTCCGCGTCCGTAGAACGGCGAGGTGTCGATGAAGTTGAGACCGCAGTCGAGCGCAACCCGCACGGACTGGATCGCTTCGTCGAGCGACACGCGCCGAAACTCCTGTCCTAGCGAAGACGCGCCGAAGCTCAAGATAGGTAGCCGGAGGCCGGTTTTGCCCAGGGGTCGAGTTTGCATGAGGATTATTCGGTTCTGCATCCGAGAGTGAGCAGCACATTCGCCCAGAGCGCCTGGTCGCCGGTTTGAATCGTCAAAACGTGATCCTCCGCTCCCACGGCCTCGTAAAAGTCCCACTTCTGAATCGGTTCAAGCCGGAGTTTCAATCGCGCGCCTTTGATCACGGCGCGATATTCCTCCCAGACGGGCGGTTCTCCCTTTTGCGCATACGGATCGTCCGGCGGAATCCCCATGGTATTGATGCTATCCACCGGAACAGCACTTAGCAGCGCGTTCAGCACTTGCGCCACCGTCACGATGCCCGGCGAAAGATTGAGGCAAACTAACTCGGCATTCGGGCCGCGCTTGGTTGAAGCCGGGTAATTCCCGTCCGCGATCAGCACGGTCGAGTGATGGCCCGCACGACCGAGCACTTCGTTGATCTTGGGGTGAATCAATTGATGTTTGAGCATGACGGTGGTTTCTTCTTGAGACACGAATTTCACCAATTCTCACCAATTGAAAGGCGCTCTGCACCCTTCTGAATTCCTGTCAATTGGCGAAATCCGTGTCTCCTCATTCAGAGAAGAGTTTTCTGAAGGCTTCTCGAGTCTGTTTCGCAGCTTCTTCTGGACTCGGCAGAGGCAAGACTTCGGCCGAAACATAGCCTGCATAGTTGATCTCTCGCAACGCCTGAACGGACGGCTTCAGGTCTGTGTGTCCGAAACCCACCGCCTGACGGTTGCTGTCCACGAAATGAATGTGCCCGAGTTTATCGCCGGCCAGACGCAGCGCGGCTGCGATGTCCGCTTCTTCAATGTTCATGTGGAAGAGGTCGCCGAGCAACTTCACGTTCTGCGTCCGCAACGGTTTCAAAAACTCCAGCGTGTCCGCGACGCGATTGAACAGATTCGTCTCGTAACGATTCAGCGGCTCAAGAAGAAGCGGAACCCCCTGCGCATGCGCGCGCGGGCCAAGCCGCTCCAGAGCTTCGGCCATCCAAGCCATCGCTTGCTCTTGCGAGACGCCGTCGCCCCAACGACCTTGCATTGACCCAATAATAGCCGGCGCGCCAAAGCTTCCCGCCAGATCAATGATGGCCGCCGCAAAATCGTGCGCGCGCCGGCGAATCGTCGCGTCCGGATCAGTCAGCCGCAGTTTGTGCGCCACCCAACCGGCGCCGGTACCCATGCCCGCAAGCTGCAACCGGTGCGTCGCGAGCAGATTCTTCAATTGCTTGGAATCGAATTCCTCGATGGACCTTGGAAAAACCTCGACGGCATCGAAACCCAGGGCAGCCGCTTTCGCGCAACCAGCCGCCAGATCCTCCCAAAAGACAAACGGCCCGCCTTTCGCCTCCGGCACAAGCGTAATCGTGACCGCGCAACGGATCATTCCGAACGGGACTTAAGCACGAATGAACCCGGCGCGGCAAGCGGCAACCAAAGAGATCCGAGACACGGATTCCACGAATTAACAGGTGAAGAGAGTCCTTCTGAATTCGTGACCCTTAGCGAAATTCGTGTCGAACAAACACCGAAAGGGGGCGAGTTGATCGTGCGCCGCTACTGAACATCAATGACGAACTTTTGTGTCGCGGTGCCGACTTGTTCCGTGGTCACAGAAAGGACTTTTTCGTTGCCCCACTTGAGCGTGGGTTCGTCGAGGTGCCGCACTTGCCGCTCGATACAAGCCGTCACCACAACTTCCGTCTTGCCCGTCGTGTCCGGCGTGCCCGAAAGGATGCCGTTGCCGGCATCGATCTTCAACCAAGCCGGCCCGCGTTCGACTGTGAACTTTGGTTTCTCGATGTCGAAGTAGCCACTCACTTGCTGGCCGTCCTTCATGCGCGCGCTAAGGTCTCCGAGCGATCGATTGGCAGCCACCGTGTACCGGTACGCCGCGCCGACCTTAGCCGCCACCACCGGCTTGCTGTAGATCACAGGCCTTGGTCCAGTTGCGTAGTCGGACGGTCCGCTCCGCTTGCCTCTCTCGTCCACAGCAACCACCCGGTAGTAAGTCTTGTTGGCTGAAGCCAAGGCGACTTCGCTGCCCATCACCACCAGTTCCGTGGCGGTAGTCTCAGCGATGAAGTTCGCCGGGAACCAGGGATTCCAGGCAGCCATTTCTTGTTTCGTGGTTCCCAAGGCGCTCTGGAACGGGCGGTCCGCAATGGTGAAGCCCTTCTCGTCGCTTCCGTAAACTCGATACTTGGCCGGTCGGCGCCCCACAGAGCTGGGAGTCCAACGAAGAACGCCCGTGCTCTTGGCGGGGTCGTAGTCAAGCGTGACCTTGACGGGATACGCCGGGCCGCGTGCTGTGAAACTCCAGGTCTGGCTCCTAGGCCCCCAGAGTCCTTTGTCGTCCATCGCGCGCACTCGCCAATAATACGTGCGATCCGGCGCGAGCAAGCCGGGTTGAGAAAGGGTGTATTGGGCCTTGATGTTGACCTTGGTGTTCCCTCCGGCTTTGCTTTTTTCCTTCGCGCCATCGGCGGTTCTAGAAATGAGTTTGTAGAAACACATCGACAGCGGCCAGCGCATGTCGGCACGGTTCGAAAGTTCAAATTGGTAGTCGCTAATGACGTCGCCATCGGGATCCTCCGCAGTCGCCCATTGAAAAACGACGTCGGTGCCATCGGCTTCCCCGCCATTGGACGGATAAACCGGAGCCGGCGGTGCGGCCGGTGGACGAGTGGCCGACCGCTCGATCCAGGCGTGAGTAATGCGCACTTTGCGCTGGCCCGTGGATTGATCGGAATAAGTGAACGCGTTTTTGCCCACGGCCATTTCCGGCAGCGCCATTGGCGCCATCTGCAGGTCGTTGAAGATCGCCAAGCGATGGAGCCGCGCTTGACCTGCGAGTTCGCACTTAAGCTTGTACTCGTAACGTGCCGGCCCAACGGCGGAGAAGAATTTGTCGAAGTTGTTTGTCACGGCCTGCCAAGTTCTGCCGTCCGCCGAGACGGAGAATCTGGCGTCCTGGCCCTCCGACTCGATCCTTCCGCCCACAAAAACGTAAGGCGTGCGCAGGGTCCAAATGATTGTGCCTTTCTTTCCTTCCTCGGGGGCGAGCCCTTTGAAATCTCCCTCAACCGCCCTGCGGGCACCTTCCCCCCCACTGGGGGAGAAGGACGGGGTGAGGGGGTTCGCATTGCGGAAAGAGGCGATGTTCTCCACGGTTGTTGCTCCTTTCCGCCACGTTTCTTTCGTGAGATCCGGACGATACTCCCAAAGACCGTTGCAGATCGTGGATTCGTAAGTGGGCATCGTGTGCAGCGCGCCGTGATACTTAACCGGTTCGCACTGGCCCCAACGCCAGACAAGCGCCTCGCCGGGGCGCAAAACCATGTTCATCGTGGTGTCCGCTTTCCCGCCGCGCTCGCCGGTAACCGTTCCCTCGTAGAAATACATCGCGCACATTCCCTGCCCATCCCACCAGGTGTCCGGAAAAAGGATTCCCTTCGAGTGCGTCCGCTTGATCAGGTCGTGATCGCGCACGATGTCTTGTTCGCCGGCGACCGTTTCGTTGTCGCGCAAGAGATAAACCGAGTGCATGTCGCCGTCGTAGAAATGCCAGGCGCCACCGTGGAAAACCTGGGAAATGCAATGGCCGAGCGCCCGGGCTGGCGCCACTTTCAGCCCCGCGGCGCGCCACAACGTGGCCAGGGCAATCGAATCGTTCCCGCATGTGTTGTAGCCATAAATGTTGAAAATCTTGACCGGATCGCCGAGCTCGTTGTTGTCTCCGCCCGAATGGTGGCGATATTGGATTTCTTGAAACCAGAGCGCGTAGGCCTTTTCCGCGTCCGTCATGCTCGGCGTGATCGCGGATGTGACGATTTCCTGGACGGTGCGAAACGTCTTCCGTCCATTCGAAAGCCAAGGGTTGACGATGTCATGGTCGCCGACATTCTCCATCCGCGCCGAGCGATTGGATTCCCAAGTCTGGACGTAAGCTCCCTCGCGATTAATCCCGCACCCCATCGGCGTGCGGCAATTCCGTCCATCCATCGTGCCGCCTTGAATGATCGTGTACTGGTGCGGCCCCGTGGGGATTTCCTCGACATGCGATCTCGCTACGTCGGTGGGGTGAGGGTTCGTTGACCATGGCTTCAGCGCGGGGGCGGCAGCGAGCGGCCGCGACGCAACAACAATCATCGCGGCAACCAGCCCAGTGAGGACCAAACAAATCAGGTTTTTCATAGGCTTCTGATTGGATTCAGCCATCATTCCACGAAAGCATCAATCCTGTAGAAACTTGATGGCCGGATCGTTTGCGTGGTCGCCTGACAACACGTGCATGATCAAGCTTTGCGCCTACGAGAGACAGGTCTGGCTGTGCAAAGACCGCCCGGCGTCAGGTTGGGGAAAGTTGGAGAAACGGCATAAACTTTCTCCATCGACAGTTTTGCTCGAGGAGAGTAGAGAAGAGGCAGCGTTAACCAAAAGAACTCGCATGAAGTCCACCGCATGCTTGCTGGCTGCCTTTGGTGTGATTGCAAACCTGCAAACCGGGGTCCTTGGAGCCGACACGATCAAGCGATCCGCAATTCAACCCGCCTCGATCCGGCCTCCCATCCCCATCCCCATCAAACCCTCGCCCGGTTTTATTTCGACGCCTCCGCGCGCGATTCCTCGGCCAGGCTATCTGACTAAGCCGCCACCGCCAACCGTGCGCACCGCCGCCACCGCCGCCCCGCGATCACTGTCTCAGTATTCGGCTGCTTCCAGTCCTGCCGGGACAGCGGGCAAAATGAGTCCCACACGCAATTCTCCGTCATTTTTTTCAACCGGCGTTTCTGGATTCCGGGCGACACTTTACCCGGCCGCGAGCCCGGCTGGGCAAGCCAAACCTGGTGGGCGGGCAGCGATCGCGGAAAGCGAGCCGCTCACGATGGAGGTCAATCTTCAGCGGTTGGTCCGGTATTTCGAGAACAGCCGCACGATGCCCGGCCGGACCAACAGTTCGATGTCGTTCAAGCCTCCAGTGAAAGAAGCCGATCTGTCGAAGAGAAGTGTCGAAATTGACCTACGCTGAGGCGGTGCTCGTGAAACTCGCTGCCAACTCCCGAATCTTCCGCAGGTCGAGT
>JACPRI010000146.1 GCA_016190065.1 Verrucomicrobiota bacterium | reverse complement strand
AGGGAAAGCGACGTGTTGCTCGGGAGTCCGTAGTAGAAGAAATTCGTCGCGTTGCCCGGCGGGTTAACCACTCCACTGCCTCCGAGTGATGTGTTGGCGCCGGCAACATAGAATTTCAAGTTGCTGTTGGTTGCGACGTAAATATAAGACTGACCCGCGAGACTGACGTCGCCCGTCACGTACAGCACGGCACCCCCCACGACGGCCACCTTATCCTGGCCGTTCAAGGAGAGACTGGAGAGTTGCCAGTTCCCGCTGGTTAGAACGTAGGTGTAGTTGGTGCCGCCGTACGAGCCGCTTGTCGGTGTTGAGGCGCCGCCGGCAAATGGCGCCTGAACATCCGGGAATGCGACGTTCATGTCGTCGCTGGTCCAGCCCGGCTCGATGCCTTTGTTGCCGGCCTGATGCCAGGCTTTGCTGCCGACCGAGCCGTTCGGTCCGACCAACACGGAGCCGCCCGGTCCGGTCGAGCCGCGCCCGTAGATTTCGGCGTTCCACACATCCAGAGAATCGACCAACGTGGAATTGGTTGCCACATCACCGTTGTCTTTGTTCTTGGCGGGATCGTACCGCCCGTTCGTGCTGTAATTTGGGTCCGTGGAATCAAAGCTGTCGGTTCGAACGTTGTTGCCGCTGAGATCAATCTGGCCCTTGGCGACCATGCCTTTCGCGAAGAGCGCGTCATTGGTCAAAGTCACCTTCACCGTGCGTGGCGGCTCAATGTATTCGGTTCCGAACGGAACTCGCACGTAAGCGCTCGAAACGATCTCCGGCGAATTCGCGGTCGAAATCTTTGTGACGTACTGAGCTTCACCCAGGCTACGCTTCTTGATGTAATACCCGTCCTCCAACTCCCATCCATTCGTGGCGCGAACCACCGGATTGTAGTAAAGGTGGGTCAGTGCCTCCTCGATTCCCGCCTCCGCCACCGCGATGCCCGCGTTCCACTGAGCGGACCGCATCGTCGAGAGATTCTGATTGCTCACCAGAGCCAGATAGCTCGTCAGCGAGAAGCCGATAATCCCGACAGTCACGAGAAGAACGAGCAATGTGTTGCCGCTCTCGTCTTTTAGAGTGCGCCGGCCCTCCCTGCTCCTTACACGCATCTTCCGAGGTCCGATGAAACGGAGAATCCCAAAGGGATTCTGGCGCAAAGCCCAGGGTTGCAAGACGCAATCCCGTTGGGATTGGAGATCCGTGTAAGGAGCAGGGCCCTCCGGCGCTTTTTCCGCGGCTGAAAAAGCGCCAGAAGACTGGCGCACTCCAAAGGCCGATCCCTGGAAATTGGGCGAGGTGTGGAATTCCCGGCGGGAACGCCAAGACAACAGAGTTTTCATTGCTTTCGAATGACTACTTTGGCCGATTGCACGCTTTCGGTGTTTTTGGTCACACCGAAGATTTTGCGCGAGCAAATCCAGCGCAGTTGAACCAGTTTGCAGGTCGATGCACTGCCGGTTGAATATTGATCGTAAGTTCCGCCAATCGGATTGCGCTGATAGATCGAGAAACTCAGCGTGTCACATTCTTCAAGCAGCGTTTTAGCCGGGGATCCGCTCTTGAGGCGAGTCAGCGTCTTGGCCGCCGGGTCGTAAACGTACTGCAGATTTCCCCCGTCCGAGTCCTCCAGGGTCAGACTCGTGCTCGTGGCCTCCGTGACACGCTTGGCCTGGCGGATTTCGCGCGACATCGTATCCAGGGCTTGCCGGCTCCGGTAATCCAAATCCACATAGTTTCCCATCGACGCGAAGCTTCGCGCCGTAAAAAAGGTTAGCGAAGCCAGACCGAGCGTGACGATTGAGCCGATGGACGTCGCCACCATCAGTTCGGCCAGCGTCATTCCTGCCTGCCTTCGATTGCAGGCCTTAGTAGATGTAATTCTGCAATCCATACCGGGAAACGAACGTTTTCATTTCACGCGTCCGGAGCACATTGGCCGACTCCCAAGTCACCTGAACCGTGACCATCTTGAGATCGCTGCTGTAACTCTCGCTGATGGGAGCGGCGACGATCGTGACGGAGCCGGTGTACGTCAGACCGCCCGAGTACTGAGTCGAGGAATAGAAGACATCGATAAAATTCGTGGGGATGAAACCCGCCGTCGAAATCTGATCCCAGGTGTATAGGCGTATGGTCTCCATCTTTTCCTGCAGAATCTGCGTTGCCCGCAGATTCTCGCGCGCCAACTGCACAATGGCGAACCCGGTGGACAGACCCGAATAGAGACTGACGAAGACGACGCTGCCGATCGCCAGTGCAACCAGAATCTCCGACAGGGAGAACGCCGCGCGCGCCAACGCGCTGTTTGTCTTGTTGTGAGTTGTTAATCGCATGCTGCAACGGGCCGTGCCACAGCCCGACGACCTGGGAAGAGTTGTCCAACTCCAAGCCGGTGCGTAACTTCATTCGCCCTTGAGCAATGGGCTTGCCTGAACAGAGTTGAGAATGAATCAGGTTTCATTTTCAACACGCTGAAACACCTGTCCCATGGTGACTTAAGCCGACAAGGCTTTGAAGGGCTGAAGCGGAAGATTTTAGGCCCTAATCAAATAGGGTCTAAAGGCTCTACAGAATCAGACCGTGGCTCGCCTGAGAAGGCCGGTTTCAGCGGATGGAATGCTGCACGAAAAATGCGGCAGCTTGCGAGCGGCGGCTCAGATGGAGTTTGTCCAAAACGTTGCTGAGGTAATTCTTGATCGTCTTATCGCTCAACCCCAGGTCCACGCCGATTTCTTTGTTCGTCTTTCCTTCGGCCACGAGCGCGAGGACGCGCCGCTCTTGCGTGGAAAGAATGTCGATTTTAGACGGAGGCTCGGCGAGATTCTTCACCCGCCCCAGGACTCGTCCTGTGACCGCGGGATCAAGGATGGACTGCCCGGCAGCAACTTTTTCGATGGCTTTCACCAATCCCTCGGCGTCGATCTCTTTGAGGAGGTATCCGTCCGCCCCGGCTGCGATCGCCTCGAAAACCGTGTTGTCGTCCGCGAAAGAAGTCAAAATCAACACGCGCGGTTCGCCGTCCATCTTCTGGATCTGGCGCGAGACTTCATAGCCGCTTTGGTCGGGCAGGCGCACGTCCAGGAGAATTACGTCCGGTGTGGTGCGCTGCAATTCGGCGATGGCCGCGGCGGCGGTCCCGGCTTCTCCCACGACCTCGATATGGGGAAATCTGCTCAGAAGCGTCCGCAGCCCAATCCGCACAACTTCGTGATCGTCCACGATCAGGACACGAATGCCTTTCATCTCACGCAGACTCATGCGGGTTTTTCACCGGAATGTCGAGAACGATTCGTGTGCCCTGGCTGGATTGAGAAACCACGGAAAAAGCAGCGCCGAGTTCACGGGCGCGAGCCGCCATGTTCCGCAATCCGCGCTGCTCAGCGCCCACGGTTCCCGGATCGAAACCCACACCGTTGTCCCGAACCTCAAATCGAATCTGTCCCTCGCCGTGCTGGAGCGACAGCACCGTGCGCTCGGCCCGAGCATGGCGCACGCTGTTGCTGACCGCTTCGCGCGCGATGTGCAGCAACTGGGTCGCCTGATGGGAAGTCAGTTCTTCGGCCGCCAGCGGATCGATTTGCAGGCTGAAACGAAGGGCGTGCGGTTCGCCCAAAGTCAGCACGATCGATTTCAGCGCCGTCTTGAATTCCTGGCCCTTCAAGGCTTCGGATTCCAGGCCGAGGATAAAGTTCCGGACGTCGCGGATGACGCCATTCAAATCCGCCCGCACTTTCGCGAGCTGGCCCTCCACCTGGCCCGGCTTTTCCGTCACGAGGCGCTTGCAGTTCTCCAGATTCAGGCCAACGGCGTAGATCGATTGAATGATGCTGTCGTGCAAGTCCCGCGCAATCCGCTCTCGTTCCTCCAGGGTCTTGCGCAATTCCCGTTCTCCCTGGCGTTCCGCGAGCGAGACTTCTCGCAAGCGCAACGCCTCCGCCTTGCGCTCGACGCTGTTCCGAAGCCACAGCACCCAGCCAAACGCGAGCACCATTGCAATTCCGGGCACCCAGATCATCCAGTTCAAACCGTCGGACGCTGAGCCGGGCGATTGCTCCAACAGAACCAGATCTTGGGGCGAGCGAAGCCAGAGACTGAAACTGCTGGAAGACGCCAGATCTCCGGCAGCACGGGCACAAATTCCGCTGATCTGCACGTGGCTGTTGGGGAGAAATCGCGAACTCCGCACCGCGCCCTGGGTTTTGGGAAGATACGCCTGAAACATCTGATTTCCCGTGCGCAGAGAAAACCTTTGAACCTCGGTGGACTCTTCGCCGGATGCGACGATCCAGGCCTCCAGCCTTACCAATTTATGATCGAACGCGCCCCCGAGAATCTCTCCCGCTGTCGCCACCGCCGGACGAAGCGGTTCTGCTTTGGCCACGCTGCGAAAAATCGCATCCCCCACCGTGGACGCGCCCTCTTCGAGGATCGCGTACCCGGCCACGTCCACGACCTCGCCGAGTGCCAGTGGCGAGTTCTGTTCCGATCGAACCTGCACGCCGCCGCTGGCATCCTGAATGAACAAAAGCTTTCCCGGCCAATGCATCGTCACCGTTCCTCGCACACGAACGCGATGATCCAGTTCTTCTCCGGGAAGTTTCATCTTTAGACTTTGGCTCGTCCGTTGCGCGCGAGCAAAAGGAGCGTCCGGCGCCGGCTCCAGCGTCGTCACTTGGGCCATGCCCGGCACCAAAAGATGAAACCCGTCCAGCCGTTTCAGCCGATCGTGCGAAGACGAGACCACGCCAGCGATCCGGACTTTCGCGTCCAGGAGTGAATTCTCCTGGCCCGGCTCACGTTCCAGAATGCGAACTTTCAGCCGGCTCGGTCCCGCGACCAGATCGAGCAGGAGATGCCCCCAATTCTCAACCGCCCGACGCACAACGCCCTCGACCTGGATCCATCGACAATCGTCCCGGCCTGCCGACAGTTCCTCGATCGCGATGACCTTTGGCGCCGGGAGCCGTCCCGGCCCGATCACCTTCAATTCCGCCTGCTTGATCGAGGAAGAGAAAGTGCCATCCGAACTCGTTCCGGTGATTTCGACGACGTCTCCGGCCCTGGCCGGGCGAGCCCAATTTTTCAAGTACACGTAAACCCCGGAGGTTTCATCGTGCACAAAGCACAACTCCGTGCGTTGCTCGAAAAACGTGACCACGCCGCGAACCCGCACGGGATAATTCCTCCGGGCTTCCCCCGGACTCAGATTGAGAACTTGAACCGCTTGCGTGAGCACGTTGAGCGGCGTGACGACCTCGGAGCTTTCCTGCCCCAAGGCTTTCCCGGGCGCGAAAGTAATCCAGAACAGCACGGCAGGAAGAAAGAAGCCGTGGAGCAGGTTGATCACTCGCCGAACCATCGCCGCGCAGTGTAACATTCGATTCGTGAAAGCTTCAACCCGGACATTTCAGGCTCCGCCAAGACGACTATACTTACTTATAGAGCCATTAAGCTCTATAAGCAGGGCCAAGCAGTCTGGCTGCCAATCTCAAAGTTGATCTGGTGATCTGGCTGGTTACTTCCGGTGACAGGCCCCTCGACCAATCGCATCGGCGAAACGGTAGGCCTCAGTGCAAACTTCAAAGGCTGCCTCGGTCTGACCTTAAAACTCGGCCAGCCTGGCTCCAGTTGCTCTATTTCCTGCCGGAAAGCTTCGCCTGCCTCAATTCTGCTTCCACCGAAAATCGGAAGCCATTTCCAGCAGCCTTTCTCCTTGCTCCGTGCAAACTTCCAACCCTATCCTTCGGAATCCTGTGAAACCGTCAGTTCCTATCGTCCCATGATTGGGTCGCTTCACCTGCTGTTGGCGGGTGCTGCGCTCGGCGGCATCTCACTGGCCTTGCACGCCGGAAACGCGCCTGGCTTACCGAGTGAACACGGGGAGATTGTCCTGATCGGTGGAGAACTGGAACTCGGCCTGGCCCATCTGTGCGAGCAGAAGGGATGCGCCGCGCACCTGCACAAATCGTTGCACGGCGTGCCGGGAGTGGCCGGCGTGCGTCCGCGGCCGAGTCTGGATGATCCGCGAGCGACGCTGTTCGTGCAGTCCGGGAAGGCAATCGATCTTTGGAACCTCCGCCAGGTTCTCCGGGACCGCAGCATCGAGGTTCGGCGCCTGTCCGCCGCCAATGTCAATTCCTTCGCCGTGCAAATCGAATTGCGGCGCTGGCTATCCCAAGAGGCGCCTCAAGAACCGAGCCAATGTCTCACGTGTCTCGCTCGGACGATCGAGGCCGTGCGTTCGCTCCCGTGGGCGACACACGCCGCGTCAACCGAGGCGGGCCTGAGGATCAAACCCGGCCAGCCGGACGTTGACTTGATGTCGCTCATGATCGCTTTGGATCGGACGGGCGGGGCGCCTGCCGCCGTGTGGCTCGTGCCAGACGGCGCCTCGCTGCCCCCACGAACCGGTTCCACAAACTCGACTACGGGCGCCGCCGAACCGAAGCGAGGCGGCTCCGAAGCGCACCCGCTCATCCAATTCGATTTCGATCACGATTGCTCGGCCGGACCGGATCGGATTGAGGTGCTCAACCGGCAGCCCTGGGTCAGCCGCAGTGCATGCGCGCCGGCGAATTTGGGGGAGATGGCCCCGCCGCGCGTGTTGCCGGGCGCGAGCCACATCGCCGCGATCGGCGACCGCCAAACGGCCGACTTGCTCGCGCTCCTTCGCGAATGGCGCGACCATGGCCAAGTGCCGAAACGAATCCGCCTATCCGGGTTCGGAGAGATTCGAATTCAATGCGAGTTCGCTCATCTCTGCGGCGAAGTCGAATATTCGAAGCCGCCGAAGAAGGAGGACAAAAAGGCGAAAGCCGAGAAGATGCCGGCCGACAATGACTCGGAATCGGGCACGAAATCAGACGACAGCAAGCAGGCCAATAATCCAACGGGCGGATCCGAATCGAAGAAAGGAGCGGAGGAATCCAAAAAAGAAGACCAGCCATTCGTGCCCCAGCCGCTTCGCCCGGCGCCATCGAGCAACTCGCGGCAAGCGATTGAGCGCGCCCTGGCCAAAGTCGATTGGATTGAAAAAGCGGCGTATCCCGAGTATCTCACGCGACCCGAATTCAACGGCCCGCGAAAGCTCCTCCTCGCGTTCCGCGGTTCGGCGGAGCAGGGGATCGCCATCAGCGATCTCCTCGGTGCACTCACCGAAGCCGGTTTCCCTCCGTCCGCGCTCCGAGTCAGCCGGCAGTTCCCCGGCATCGCGTTCGGTGACCCGCTGCCCGGCGATCTGGAGTTAGCCACGCCGAGCGGCGAGAAGCGGTTGCTTTCCTCGTTCCGCCGATCGGGTCGGGCGCTCGCGGTCGCTTTTGTCTCGCTGAATTGTCCGAAGTGGGACAAGTACAAATTCGAGCCCGATCCGAAGTTCTACCGCCAATTGAAAGAGATCGTCGCGCGTCACCGCGACCGGGTGGAGTTCGTCGCCCTCAGCGCAAATCCCGACGACGATTTCGCAAAGGTCGGCGAGTTGCTTTCCAGCGCCGAGTTGAACATTCCGCTGCTGCGCGACGCAACCGGTCAAGCGCGCGCGGTGCTCAATGCGCAGATCACTCCCGCGCCGCATCTCTATGTATTCGATTCCGCCGGTCTTTTGCGTTACGCGGGTGAGGCGCATGACAACTGGGACAAACCGGCGGAGGCGCAAAAAGACTTCTTCAGCCAGGCGCTCGAACCGATCTTGTCGGGCAAATTCGCCGCCAACAACGCGGTCTTCTTCAACTCCGCCAAATGCAACTGTTCGAGTCCCAACTGCAAATGTCCAAAATGCGGCTGCGGTCCAAGCTGTCGCTGCGACATCAAGCATTGAAAGGTTGGATTCTAGGCCCGGTCGGGTCTTGAAACGGT
>JACPRI010000145.1 GCA_016190065.1 Verrucomicrobiota bacterium | reverse complement strand
CACTCTGACGGTGCAATTGGAGCGAGAGGGTCCAGTCAAGGTCTCCTTTTTTGGCGGCCTGACGATCGGACGAGTGAGGGAGCCTGCGCGCGCGCGGGACAATGGCGTCGCCGTGGCCAGCAAGCTGGACCTGGCCGCGACTAAAGCCAGAGTGGTCGTGGAACGCGCCGAACGCAAAGATTACCTGGACCTGGCTGCGCTACTGAAATCCGGCATTTCGCTGACCGACGCTCTCGGCGCGGCTCGCGCACTTTACGGGGAGCAGTTCAATCCCATGATCACGCTCAAAGCACTGAGCTACTTTGCCGACGGCGATTTGCCCAAGCTATCCGATGGCGTGAAACAATTCCTCTCAGCAAGCCAGCGAAGTGCGGACGATTCCAGTGATCCCTCGGTTATCGGACCGAATCGAGCCGCAGAATTCCTGATGCCACGCGGAGGTTTCAGCCGCAAAAGATCGCAGCGCGGCGAAGCCGCAGCCGAAGTCGTTACAGCGTTGAAGCGTTACAGCGTTACAAGGTTAAATCGTTAAATCGGTTAAATGGGTGAGTCGCTGACGCCGCCACCAAAGAGAGTGGCCACAAAAGGACGTAGATCCCAAAGAGGGAGAGAGGTTATTTTTGCGGTCCTTGTGGTCCTTCGCGGCAGAATCTTGTCGGAAAAACAAGACTCCGTAGGATACTACGGGTTCGCTTTGTCGAGTTCCGCGAGGATGAATTTGCGCCGATTCTCCAGTTGGCCCAGGAAGGACTGGATATGGCGTTGGAATCGAGTCCGCGAATCTTGCGGATTCTCGCCCGTGGCTTGGGCGCGGACCAGGACTTCCGGCATGAGACGCTGTTCCAACCCGCGGATCACCGGGCCGAATTTTTCCTCCGTAAAAACCGTTGTGCAAATCTCGCGAAGCCGCGCGAGGAATCGCTTGCGAAATTCCGGATTCGCCAGGAGCGGCCCAGAGAAATGGCCGGGCGGACGCCACCAACTCGTTCCGCCGCCAAACGGTCCGCCGCCGAAAAATCCCCGGAACCCAGGTGACGACCGGTCTCCGCCCATGCCGAACGTCAGCGGCATGTCGTACCAGTTGTAGCTCGCCGAGGCACCGTCATAATCGCCCCAGGTCTTGTCTTCGTCCCAGGGATACATTTCCCACTTTTTCGTGCCGTGGACGTCGTGGTAAGTGAAGTAATTGTTGAAGAAACCGTCCCAGTTCGAGATGCACATGTTGACCGCGAAATAGTTGATCACTTCCTCGACGTTGAAATGTTCCCGAATGAACTCCCATTGTTCAGCGCCACGCGTGCGGTTCAGGCCGCTGACCAATTGGAGCAGATCGTCGTGTCCGCCGGTGGGATTGGTTTTCTTTTCATGCTGGCCGACTACGCCTTGCCCGTACCAGAGGAGTTTGTAGAGATTGCCCGTGTCGTCGCGCTGGTTGCGCTCCAGGAACGATTTGTTCGGCTGTTCGACGAGCAGTTGATATCCGGCCAGGCGTCCGTCCTTCCAAATCCGAATGTGCTCGCTCAAAGGCGCCGGAACGCCCGCGCGCCGATACAGTTCGTACGCGAGGTGTTCGGACAAGACCCAACGCGGCGGGCCTTCAAAGAGAAGGTTCGCGACCGTGATTCCATGGAGCGGCTGGTCTTTCAGGAATCGAATCTTGAAGCCCCCGTGCCGCGGCGTGATGCGCACGTGATCGAAGACCTGCGGAAGCCCGCCTTGCGGCGGCAAATAAATAAAGGCGGCGTTGCCCCGGGTCGGAGTGCCAGGGGATTGACGGTTTCGCGGCCCTCCGTAAATGGAAGCCCCGCGTGGTTCCGCCGGCCCGGCTTGGATCACGAAACCAAACGGAATGCGCGCGTCGTTCGCAACGCTCGGCACGCAGAACGAATACGTCGGACGCGGTTCGTTTTCCGAAGGCTGCAGGCGTTCGGTTCCCGCGGCGTCGGCGGCTTTGATCCGAAAATGCACCGGAACTCCGGCGGGAGGTGCGTCGATGACGCCGGCGTAGATTCCACTTTTCGCGTCGCCGGAAACCCGATTCATGGGGACCGTTTTCTCGGCGGAGGTGTTTCGGGCCGCCACGACGCCATAGCGCAACTCAACAGTTTGCACACCGTCCGCATCCGCAACTGAAGCCGTGACGGTCACGGGCTGGCCAGCCCCGGGGATCCTCGGCGCCATCTCCACGCGCGTCACCACCGGCGGCAGGTTTGCGGAAAAGTTGTCGTTCGGTTTGCCGGGCGTGCCGGCGGGATGTTTCGTGGCCGGCAAACGTGAAGGCGCCCAGTTCTCAGGACCTTCGCCGGGGGCGGCGGGGCAGATTCGTTCGAGCGAAGAGGAATAGCCATCGGGACCAATCGGCCACTCGCCTCGATCGGCGTATCGCACGGCGTCCACAACTTTTTTCTGGGCGTTGGCGAGTTCGATTCGGTCGCCTTTGTGGCTCAGCTTGCCCGCAAAATCCCCCACCGCGGACAACTCCGCTCCATAACGCTGGGAAAACATTTTGAAGTCCCGGCAGACGACGAGGAAAGCGGCCGGTTGAATTTCAGTGCCCGCGGGAAAGGCGTATTTGATCCCTCGGATGAACGACCAATTCGACAGGTCCACCGCCGTAGCGCCGCGATTGAACAGCTCGACATACTGGAGGTTCTCCAACTCGTTCGGCGGATTGTACATGATCTCATTGATCACGATGTCAGTGTCGGCGGCGTGAAGTAACGGGAGGAGCAGGCAGAAGAGAAGCACGAAGTGCAGGCGCGGGGCATTTACGCCGCTTCGAGTTCCGCAACTCACGTCGCTT
The DNA here is from genome assembly GCA_016190065.1 of Verrucomicrobiota bacterium. Taxonomy (GTDB): domain Bacteria; phylum Verrucomicrobiota; class Verrucomicrobiia; order Limisphaerales; family SIBE01; genus VHCZ01. Next base: position 7,305 of record JACPRI010000145.1, on the reverse strand, counting down.
CGGAAGTTCAAGCGGCGTAAACGCCGCGCTCCAATCTCCACGTTGATCCGAGAACAAGGGAGCTCCGACGCCAATTTTGGCGCGCATTGGGACCCTGAACTCGTAAGGACGCGTTCCACCGCGTCCCTGAAATGGTTCCTTCGATCGCGGAGTAAAGTCGGGGACGGAGTGGAATCCGTCCTGACCTGGTGCATGGGAATACCAACGTGCGTGTTCACATTCATCACTCCAGTTTAGCCGTTGCCTGCCGCCATTCCTCCGTGACGGCCCACAGGTTGACCGGTTTGAGTGAGCGGCCAAATGGCACATAGCGAACGCTGCCATCGGCGAAAGCGAGGTTCGATCCTCCAGAACCTGGGCCGCCTGCGCCGTGCCGCCCTTGTTCGACCTGCTCGATGTCATTGCCCCGGCCCTGGCTGAAATCCATGTGCACGTGCCCAGAAGTTGATTTCTTCTCGCCGAACGTGATCGTGTCGGAGGGATTTGGAATGGCGGACGCCTTCATGCCGTGGGGCCAGCTCCAGTTGGTGAATGTCTGGTAATCCTCCGGAGACAACGTCGATTGAAAGTAATCGTTCCAGCCATTGATGAGGTAACTCCGGTCCTGACCGAAACGATCGCTGGGGCATTTCAAAACGGCCGGCTCCACGTAGTAGGGTTTGAGACTGGTGACCCAATGCGTGGGTTGCCGGCGGCGCAATGGAAACTCACCGTCGTGATCATCCGCGTACACCGTCAATGCGACCTCCAATTGCCGGATATGATTGAGGCATTTGACCGCATTGGCCTTCTGTTTGGCGCGGACGAGCGAAGGCATCAACATCCCGGACAGGATCCCAATGATCCCGATGACCACCAGAAGTTCGATCAAGGTGAAGCCCGAGGAACCGATCGGAAAGCCGAGCGGCCGCCGGGGCAAACCAATTAGAGCCGATCTTTGTCTCATCACGTGAAAAGTCACGCGCGCCTGCTTGGTCAGGGGACGAGGTTCCCAGCTTAGGCTGGCGGCAATGCCACGCATATCGATTAGCTCACCGATGGCGGCCCCTCCGTGACTGCCGAATTGCCAACTGGCGTGGGAGGGCCGTCATTCGGTGCAGCGGATGGTTCGACTTCAATCTGCGATTCAAAGGGCTTCGGGCCAGTGATATTCTTTGCTTACTGCATCGACGATACGCTTCCCTGCCCCAGAATTGTCGTTGGCGTTGATCATGATGACCACGCCCTGTCCGGATTCGGCATAGGCCATCAGCAAAGCGTCGAAACCCTGGTCACGCCCGCCGTGAAAAAAGCGCAATTTGCTCCCGTTCCCATCCAGGCCCAAGCCCAGCCCTTTATTCCCTTTTTGGACGGTCAGCATCTGACGAGTCATCGATTGCGAGATTACCGGATTCGACTGGCCTGCCAACGCCTTCTGGATACTGATCGCAAAACGCGCCAGATCGGACGGAGTCGTCCACAGGCCAGCCGCCGCCATTTCCGGGTAGATGTGCCACTTGCCCTTGACCTCTTTGCCATTCGGATCGTAGCCCGTCGCGGCGCGGGTGGCGCGGTCTGCCGGCAGCGGCTGTTCGTAGGTGCTGGCGTTCATCTGCAGCGGCGCCAGCACGGTCTCCCGCATCAGCTCCGGGAATGCTTTGGCAGTCACGTCGATCATCATCTGTTGCATCACGGTGTAGCCGCCGCCGGAATAGCGCGAGGCGCTGCCGGGAACGATATCGACCCGAATCGCCGCGGTGTTGGCCGGTTTGGAGCCATCCAGCACCTGGCGCAAGGTGGGGAGAGGAGATTCCGCCTCGTATCCGGGAAAGCCGTGCACGGTTAGTCCCGCACTATGGCTGAGAATGCGCCGCAATGTAACCTTCTCGTCCTTCGTAAACTCGTTCTGGGGCACCTGCCATTGTTTAAGACTTTGATTCACGTCCTCGTCCAATGACAACTTCCCAGCCTCGACCAGGCGCAGCGCCCCAAGGGCCGCCACCGGCTTACTCACAGAGCCTGCCTGAAAGAGTGTATTGGTCGTGACGGGAGTTGTCCCGCTCCTGTCTGTAAAGCCGTAGCCATTCGCTTTCCTGATCTCGCCGTTCTCGATTATGGCCACGGATACTCCCTTGATCCCGTGCGTCTTCATCTCGGCGACCACGACATCGTCCACTGTTGAACCGAGGGCCGGGAGGAGAGTTGCCGCGAGCGACCAGAGGCTCAAACCAGCCGCGAGGACCACTCGGTATCGCGTGTGGCTTCTGGTGGATGCCGCACTTGCGCGGAGCTGCTTCATTGGTGGGACGTCATTCCGATTTTCATGGTCAAAGACGAACAGTCTTATAGACATTACCCCGCCGGAAACGTTTTGTTACAGGAGACTAAAACTTCAACCACTTTTCAAACCATGCAAGGGCCGCGTCGAGGGAGTCCGGATTGACCTTGTGCCCGGTCTGTTTCTGCACTCGGAGCATGAATTTCTCGTCTGCTTTCCGGGCGCCATAGGCCTTCCTGGCTGACGCAGCGCATTCTTCCACGCCCGGTAAGGGGGTGCGCGGATCGATTTCGCCATTGATGACCAGGAGCGGTCGAGGCGCGATCAACGGCAACATCGCGGGCCCGTCAAACGGTCCGTAAATTCCGGGAACGACCCGGTCGTAGAATTTGCGGACTAAGGACGTGTCCGGCTGACTCAACCCGGCTTCTTGAGCAGCCGCATTCACGGCCGGCTGGATGGTTTCGATGCGCGATTTCCAGGCGTCATGGTCCAGGGCCCACCGGAAGGATTGAACCCCGATGCACGGAACGGCCACCGCAATGCGCGGGTCCACCGCGGCGGCGAGATATGTTTCCATCCCGCCTTTGGAGAATCCAATCAGCCCGATGCGCCTGGCATCGACGTCGTCCCGCGTTTCAAGATAGTCGAGCAGCCGAATCACGTCCCAGGCCGTGTCGTAGAGGAACGGGTGTTCCTGTCCTGTCCGGTAGGCGCGGAGGATCGCGTCATGATAGGCGGCGGCTCCCTTTCCTTGTTTGGTGCGTTCGCCATGGTACCGGCCATCGATGGCGACGCCGATGAATCCTTTACCTGCGACATTGGTCAAGAGCGCAAGCTGACTCTCCTTCGTGCCACCGGTGCCGTGCAGCGAAACGATCACGGGGCGACGCTCCTGGGTCGCGGACGAAGCTTGCTTGATCAGAACCCCGGGAACGCGTTGCTGCGCGTCGGCGGCGTAACTGAAATGAAACCGGAGCAGCCCGTTCATCGAGGGTAACTCTTTAACTTCGGGGGCAAGCGGGATTTTTGGCTTTGCAATCAGTTTGAGGAACGCGGCTCGATTCGTTGGAACGGCTTCCGAAGACTCAGCGGCAAAGGAAAAGACCGAGGACGCCAAGCAAACCAAGGCCGAGATGGCTCGCACCCAGCGGTGCTGTTTTAAGCCATTCAACCGATTTAACGATTTAACCTTGTAGCGCTGTAACGTCATGGCTGCGCCTTCACTTCACCAGCTTCCAGCCTTGTTGGCTGATTTCAAGTCCGGTGTGACCGGCATATTGATCGTACACGGCTTCCATTTCTTCGATGGAATCGAAATAACCCACGATGAACGCTGCGCTGAAAGACTGGCCCGCTTTGATCGGCTTGCCGCCGAACTCCTCGATCAGGCAAACGTAGCCGCGCTGATGGCACCACGCTTCGTACACGACCGAAGGTTCCAGCGTCATGCCGGCCAGCCAGGGTCCTTCCCGGCCTGTCTTCGGATCGCGCAAACGGTAAGCGCGGATGAACCGTTTGGGCGCCGCGTTCGAGCCGCGCAGGTAGTGGAATCTCTCGTCGGGCGGAAAATTCTGGAAGAACTGGTTCGCCGGAATTCTCCCGTGGTAACTCAAGAAGACTTCGCTGAACGTGTCGCCTTGCGTGTGCTTGATATGCCCGGGCATGTCCACGCGGAGAAACATCGCGTCGCTCGCGTTGACGCTCGCGATCTTGTCACTCGATATGAAGTAACGTTTCCCCTCCGGGAAGACTAAAATCTGGCTCCACTCCGAGCCGGTGTTTTTCCCAGGCGCAGCGATCTGATATTTGAAATCCATGGTGACCGCCACGAAATCTCTCCCTCGAACGATCCGGGGCGACAGCTCCCGGGCTTTCGTGCAGATTTGCGGCCCTTCAATGGACCGTTTGGGCCGATTGCCGTGGTACGAGTTGTTGAATTCGTATTTAAGGTCGCCTTTGAGTTGGTCGCGATACGCCACGTCGCTGCCGGGTTCCATGATCCAATCGACGATGTCGAGGCCATGGCCCGCGTCGCGGAACCCGGTCTTCTTGTCCAGGAGCGAACCGCCCGCGACGCCCGTGACGTAGCCTTTCTTTCTCACGACGGCTTCGAGGGCGGAGGAGACGAGCTGGATCTGTTCGTCATTTTCGGAGATTTGAAACTCAGCCGCCTGCAGTCCTGTCAGAGTGCTGTTTGACAACATCAGAAAGACGAGCGCGACCGGCCGAGGGTCCAGAAGTGAGTTCATCGCACCATTGCCTACTCCAGGCCGCAGCGAGACGCAATCCTGAACAGGAAGCGAGGCGGGCGCATCTCCGAATGAGCGTATTCCGCACGGGACGCCCGACCGCGTAACGCAGAGTTGGACTCTGCCGTATCGCCGATTTGGAATCGGCCGCGCACCGGCAAGTTCCAGGGCGTTCGGGCTTCTTCGGAGCGTTGCGGAATGCAATTCCGCGATACGGCAGATTGAAAATCTGCGCTACGGCAATGCGAGCGCTCGTCCTCATTCGGAGATGCGCCCAAACGAGGGCGGGACGAGTGAAGTTGATTCCCGGCTTCAATTCCCCGCCGGTCTGCGCAGGAAGTCGATCTTCCGGATGAACCCGGCGTCATTCTCCGTGATGAGGATGTTGCCTTGCTTGTCCATCGTGATGGCGCGGACTTCACTGACTTTCAAGCCGGGCGTCTTGAAGTGCTCGCCGTCGCCGGCGTGGGCGTTGCGCTCGCCGTCCAGAAACAAATGAATGATCCCGCTCGTGTCCACGTACCAAATCTGGCTGCCTTCGTGGGTGGCCAGGAAATAGCCGCTGTTCGGCAAGAACCAGATGCCGCGCACGCCGTGCAATGCGGTGTCCTTGGCCAAGGCGCCGTCGCCGCCGCCGCTCGTCTCGCCCTTGCCGGCGATGACGGTCTTATTTCCATTATTCGAGAGGCGATAGACCCGGTTGTCCGCGCGGTCCGTGACGACCACATGCCCGGTAAAATCGACCGTCAGGTTTCCCAACTCTTTGAAACCATCCTCAAAAGTCTTCACGCCGCCACTCGGCGTCCACCGTTTCACAGCATTCCCCGCAGCCACGTAGGCCAGCGTCTCGTCGTCGCTCACCCAGAGGCCGCGACCGGCTTCAATTCCGCCTTTGACCTCAAACAGCGTGGACAAAACGCCATTGGTACCCACCTTCCTGACCTTGTCGTTGTCCGTATCGAGGATGTAGAGCGTCCCATCGCCTCGCGCCCACAAGCCATTCGGTGAAGCGAGATGGCGTTGTGTCGCAGGCCCCGGAGCATCGCCGTCATCGCCCGGCTCATTCATGCCGGCCACGGTGAAAATCCGGCCGGCCGGGGTCACTTTGCGGATGGCGTGCGCGTCCTTGTCCGCGATATAGACATTTCCGGCGTCGTCCGCCACGGCCATGTGGGGCCGGGACAGTTCTGCGTCGATCGCCAGCCCGCCTTCAAAGCGAGCTTCCCAGGCATTAAAGCCGTCCTCGCCGATTTCGCCCTTTCCCGCAATCGTTCGCAGCGTGGAATAGGAGGCGCAGAGATTCGAGTAGCCTGCGGGCGTGCCTGAAATGTCCACGGCCAGCAGACGATAAAAGGACGAACCCGCGGAGGGCGCAAGGGTCAAGAAACCAAACGGATTGGTCGTGAAAACGCTTTTCACGGGTTGCCATTGGCCCGCAGCGGATGGCGCAATCTCCACCGTGCAAACACCCGGCACCAGCGCGTTGGCCCAGGTCATCGTGCCAGCCCGGTCCAAGGAGAGCAGGCGGAATTCTCCCGACTTAACGATACAGCACAAACTGAACAGTGCGACAACGCAAATCAAGGCTCTCGGTCTTTTCATCCGGATACAGGCGTTGGAAACGTGGCCGCAAAATGCACGCTCGCTTCCGGAAAATCCAGTCGGAAGAACCCTCCGCGGTGATCTCCGCCTTGACCACGGCCGAAAAAAAGAATTCAGGCAGTCGAATGCGGGTATTTGCTCCACGCACCGGTAGGCGTATTACTCACTTCTCTTCCTCGCTGGCGATCCGGAACTCAAGGAACCACGGATGACTCGGATCTCGCGGACAGTTACGCTTAAGAAGAACCGGGTGGAAGGAATTGGATGCGTCCGGGATTCCGGGTGGCTTCCTGCAAGAACGCTTTGATCTTCATCGGCTCGATGCGGCCATCGATCACGCCCACGTGGGTGCCCCCATTGTGCTGCGACGTTGCGCCTTCGTAAGGAAAGGCAGCTCCGTCATTAAAATCCGCGGGCTTCGTTTCATCCGCTTGCCAGAGAATAATGGCATCCGGCCGGATATTCACGGCTTTGAACGTGCGCGTCCGAAGAGGCGTCTTGTCGTAGGCCAGCAGGGCGGCGTTCATGATGAAGCTCGAATACTTCTGCGTGCGCGACTTGAACTCGGCGGTGTTCGTTTTGTCAATCGGGCACCGGAACGTCTTGTAAGCGCTCGCGTATTTCCAGAGCTGTCCGGTTTGCATGTTCGTCTCGCCCTTTTCCCAGGGCGGTGTGCAAAGCCAGCCACTCACTCTCGGATCGTTTCCATAATTCGGCACGGGCAGCCAATCCTCGGCGTCGCTGGCGTACAAGAGAGTCGCCAGCATCAACTGCTTTCCGTTGTTGATGCACTGGATCTGGTTGGCTTTGGCCTTGGATTTCGCCAGGGCCGGCAAGAGCATCCCGGCCAGGATGGCGATGATGGCGATCACGACCAGCAGTTCGATCAAGGTGAATGCTTTAGAGCGAGTGGGCGCGATGCGGGCGGTTTTCATAGCGGCATTAGCGGTTGTTGAACGGGCCTTAAGCTGAATTGATTCTAACCCACAAACCCCCTTCGTCAATCGAGCGTTCGGCAGTCGGCGGTTTCCAGGCGACAAGCCTCCTCAACGGGGAGCGCACGCGCCCCGCGTGCCGTGGTCGGCGCCCTCGCCGATCACATCAACTGTCCCGGCGGAACGACCGTCTGGTGACTGAGTTTTAAGATGGTTCGGACCGGCGAGGCGCCGGTCGGGACACGCGAGGGCGCGTGTG
>JACPRI010000153.1 GCA_016190065.1 Verrucomicrobiota bacterium | reverse complement strand
CCCACACTCTTACCCTCTCACGCTCTCACGCTCCCACGCATCTGAAGCTATGCCGCAGGAATACCGCCTCATCCTCAAATACGCCGACCAACCGGGTTACACGAGTGACCTGGACTGCTATCTGCGCCATGGCGGGTATGAGGTTTTGAGGAAGTCCCTTGCGCTGCCGCCCAAAGTGTTGTCGGACGGACGGAATATTTCGGCCCAAGAACAAATCCGGGATGAGGTCATGAAATCGGGCCTGCGCGGGCGCGGCGGCGCGGGTTTCTCCTGTGGTCTGAAATGGTCGTTTGTCGATCGCAAGAGCGGCAAACCGATTTACCTGATTTGCAACGCCGACGAGTCCGAGCCGGGCACGTTCAAAGACAAACAAATCCTTTACAAGGACCCGCACCAGCTTTTGGAAGGAATGATCATTTCCTGTTTCGCGAATGACGTCCACCTGGCCTACCTCTACATCCGGGGGGAATTCGTCGAAGGCGCCAGGATTCTCAACCGCGCTCTGGCGGAAGCGCGCGCGAAGAATTTTCTGGGCAAGAGCATTCTCGGCCGCGGCTACGACCTTGAGATTTACGTTCATCGCGGCGCCGGCGCTTACATCTGCGGCGAGGAAACCGGCCTGATCGAATCCTTGGAGGGAAAGCGCGCTTATCCGCGGATCAAGCCGCCGTATTTTCCCGCCGTGCTCGGACTCTACCTGTGCCCGACCATCGTCAACAACGTCGAGACGCTCTGCGCGGTGAAACACATCGTCGCCATGGGCGGCGCCGAGTTTGCGAAGCTCGGCACACCGAACAACACCGGCACCCGCATCGTGAGCATCAGCGGCCACGTCAAGAAACCCGGTTACTACGAAGTGGAAGTCGGCAAGGCGACGCTCGGCGAGCTCATCAACGATCCGGCATTTGGCGGCGGCCTGCGCGACGGCCGCAAACTCAAAGCCGTGATTCCCGGCGGCTCTTCGGCGAAAGTCTTCAAAGCCGGAGAAAAATTCAAACTCAAGCGCAAGGCGCCGGACGGCCAGATGACCACGGTCGAAGTCGATCTGCTCGATTTGCCCTACGATTTCGATACGATCCAGCAGGCTGGATCCATGTCCGGCTCCGGCGCGATCATCGTGATGGATGACACAACGGACATTGCCGAGGCGCTGGACAATATCGCCGAATTCTACGCGCACGAAAGCTGCGGCCAGTGCACGCCGTGCCGGGAAGGCTCGCTCTGGATGGCCAAAGCGCTGCATCGTCTGACACACGGACACGGACGGCAGCAGGACGCGGATTATTTGCTGCACATCGCGAAGAACATCCAGGGCCGGACGATTTGCGCGTTCGGCGAAGCGTGCGCCTGGCCGGTGCTGAGCTTCGTCAACAAATTCAAAGATGAATTCGAAGCCAAAGGGGCCGCAGACGAGCGGCGCCGTTCTGGAAGTTCGGGCGCCGGGCCGACTCATGAGATGAAAATCGCGGCCAGTCCTCTGACCTAATTCCATGACCACAGTTCTAGAATCGAAGCCCGCCTCCCCGCCGGTTGAGAAAATCAAGATCAAGGTGGACGGCCGCGAGGCGGAGGTGCCGAGGCTGATGCCCGATTGGCAAGGCAAGCTCGTGCCCACGACCATGCTCCAGGCGTGCCAGATCGCCGGGGTCGAGGTGCCGCATTATTGTTATCATCCGAAATTGCCGGTCGCGGGCAATTGCCGCATGTGCCTGGTCGAATTCGGCCTGCCCGCGATTGGGCCGGATCGAAAGCCGATTCTCAACGAAGACGGCACGCCGAAAATCATTCGGCAGGCGCTGCCCTATGATCCGAACCTGCCGCGCGGCGCCATTGCCTGCGCGACGCCGATTTCACCCGGCATGGAGATCTACGCGAGTTCGCCCGCCACCAAGCAAATGCGCGAGGCCATTCTCGAATCACTGCTCATCAATCATCCTCTCGACTGTCCCATCTGCGACCAGGCGGGCGAGTGCAAGCTCCAGCAATACTCCGTCGAGTACGGCCAGTCCGAAAGCCGCTTCGCTGAGGAGAAAGTTCACAAACCCAAACGCGTCGATCTAGGCCCCAGGATCGTCCTTGACGACGAGCGTTGCATTCTCTGCACCCGCTGCATCCGGTTCAGCAAAGACATTGCCGGGGACGACGCCCTGGGCATTGCCAGCCGCGGCAGTCACAATTTCCTCACGAACTATCCAGGCAAGGCCTTCGACAACAATTACACCCTCAACACGGTCGATATCTGCCCGGTCGGCGCGCTGACCTCGAAAGATTTTCGGTTCCAAATGCGGGTGTGGTTCCTGAAGGAAACGAAGAGCCTGTGCACGAGTTGCGGCACCGGCTGCAACATCGTGATCGGCTCCCGGGAAGAGAAAGTTTACCGTTACACGCCGCGCGAGAATGACGCCGTCAACGCGTGCTGGATGTGCGATTACGGACGATTGAATTACAAGTGGATCGACCGCGCCGACCGGCTGAAGGAAGTCAGAAAGCAGAAGACAGATGGCGGAAGGGAACCAATCGCGTGGACGTCCGCGCTGAAAGAGATTTCCGAAAAATTGAGAACCGCAGCACCCGGCTCTGTCGCCATCATCGCTTCGGCGAGACAGACAAACGAGGAGCTTTATTTGCTGGCAAAGCTGGCCAAACGCCTGGGCGCGCGGACGGACTCGGTTCCTCGCCGGGGCGAAGCCGACAAACTCCTGTTCCACGCGGATCGAAACCCGAACTCGACCGGGGCGAGGTTGACAGGCTTTTTATCCGCAGAGATGGGATCGAATTTCAACCAGATCGCCGATGCAATCCGCACACGAACGATCCGGACGTTGTTGGTGTTCGGAGAGGATGTGACAAAGCACGGCCTCAGCGCAGCGCTGCTGAAAGGGTTGGACGCTCTCATCGTCAGCGACATTCTCCCCAGCCCTACGGTTGAGCTTGCTCATTACCTGTTGCCCGGATGCGCGCATGCGGAGAAGCGCGGGACGTTCACCAATGTCAAAGGCCGGGTCCAAAAACTCATGAAAGCGGTCGAACCGCCCGGTGACGCCCGGCCCGAATGGGAGTTTCTGCACGAATTAGTGTTCAACGTCACCGGTCAAAACGGTTTTGTAAGTATCGAAGGCCTGTTCCATCAGATGGCGAAAGACGTGCCCGCATTGGCCGGCCTGACGTGGGCGGCGCTGGGCGACACCGGAGTAACCGTGGCGATTTGACGAATCCGACTCCATGGACTGGATCAATCAATTGAATCCGACGGCGCAGTTGGTGCTGTTCAGCCTGATCAAGATCATTTGTGTGGTGGTCGTCCTGCCGACGATGTTCGCCTACGCCGTCGTGGCCGAGCGCCGAATCTCGGCTGCCATTCAGGATCGCATCGGGCCCAACCGCGTCGGTCCGTTCGGTCTGTTCCAGCCAATCGCGGACGGCCTGAAGGCGCTGCTCAAAGAGGACTTTACGCCGGCGCACGTCCGGAAAGTTTATTACTGGCTCGCGCCGGCGATCACGGTGATTCCGGCCTTGTTAGTCGTTGCGGTCATTCCGTTCGGCTCCACCCTGGGCAATCCAAACAACAAGATGGTGATCGCGGATCTGAATGTTGGGATTCTTTACACATTCGGGATCGTCTCGCTGGGCGTGTATGGAATCGTCCTGGCGGGTTACGCAGCGAATTCCAAGTACTCGTTCCTGGGCGGCATCCGGTCGAGCGCGCAGATGATTTCCTACGAAATCGCGATGGGCATGTCGGTCGTGCCTTTGTTCATGTTGGTGGGTAGCCTGAATCTCAGCGACGTCATCTCTCACCAGTCGCACGGGCCATTCAGTTGGCTGGTCTTTCAGCAGCCGCTCTCGTTTCTGATATTCATGGTGGCCGCGTTTGCGGAGACGAACCGCCTGCCGTTTGATTTGCCGGAATCCGAGCAAGAACTCGTTGGCGGCTACAATACCGAATACAGTTCGATGAAGTTCGCCATGCTCTTCATGGGGGAGTATTTCAACATGATCGCCGCCGCCGCGATGATGGTGACGTTGTTCTTTGGCGGCTGGACGCTGCCGTTTTTCGGATTGGACCAACCCGCGTCGAGCTTAGGCACGGGATTGCTTCATATCGCCATCTTTCTCGGAAAAGTGGTGATGTTCATCGTGTTCATCATCTGGGTGCGCTGGATGTTGCCGCGCTTCCGTTATGACCAATTGATGGACCTGGGCTGGCGGCGTTTCGTGCCGCTGGCGCTGGCGAATATCCTTGTGACGGCAGCCGTAATGTGGTTGAGGGCGTGATGCGTGACGAATGCCGACAGTATTGCGAATTAGACGGTATCGAATCGGTTTTTTCAGCGTGGACTGGATTGAACCTGTGCATGTCCACGTTTCTAAACGCGGGTGCGCTGCCAAATTCTGGCTGGCGCCGGTTCGGCTCGCGTCCAATTACGGCTTTCGCTCCGTCGATCTCAAGGAAATTGCCTTGATTCTGGAAACACATGAAAACGAAATCCTTCAAGCCTGGACAGATTACTTTAGGCGAGCCACGGATTAAACGAGTGCGCTGCGATCCGTCTGCTCTGATTGTGGATTTCGAAGATGGCCGCACGCTGCACATCCCTCTCGTTTGGTTTCCCCGCTTGTTTCGCGCGACCCAGACTCAGCGCAGTCATTGGGAACTCATCGGACCGGGTATCGGCGTCCATTGGCCGGATGTGGATGAAGACCTAAGCGCGGAAGGCCTGCTGGCTGGGCGCCCGTCAATCGAGTACATTCGCCAAATCCGGAAGGGCCGCAAAGATCAAGAGGTGCCGGCATGATCGTCAAACGCAGCCCACTGACCTTTTGGGAGCGGCTTTACCTGCCCGCGATCCTCGGCGGCTTCAAAGTCACGCTCCGTCACTTCTTCAAGAAGAAGGTGACCATGCAATACCCCGAGGAGAAATGGACCGTGCCGCCGGATTACCGCGGCGCGCCGTATCTAGTGCGCGACCAGGAGGGCAACACCAAATGCGTCTCGTGCCAGCTCTGTGAATTTGTCTGCCCGCCCAAGGCCATCAAGATCACGCCGCCGGGTCTGAGCGGTCCTCCGGCCGACCGCTCAAACGCGGAGAAAATGCCGCTGGAGTTCGAGATCAACATGCTCCGCTGCATCTTCTGCGGTTACTGTCAGGAGGTTTGCCCGGAGGAAGCGATCTTTCTCATGAAGGATTATTCCCTGACCGGCACCAGCCGCGCGGAAATGATTTACAACAAAGAAAAACTTCTGGCGCTCGGCGGCACGCACAACGATCGCATCCAAAAATGGAAGTGGAAAGCCGAAGAGGCGAAGGCCCAGGGCGTGGCGCCGTGAGCGGTGTTGAGAAGTTAAATCCGTTAAATCGTTAAAAGGGTTAAAACGTTGCGGCGTTGACCGTTGAATTGAGAAATGCAAGACGCACTGTTCTATCTGTTCGCAGCGTTGACCGTGTTGTGCGGTTTCCTGGTCGTGGCGAATCCGTTCAGCCGCAACCCGGTGACCAGCGCCATGTTTTTGGCGCTGACCATTGTGTCGCTCGCCGGTCTGTTCACGCTGCTGCACGCTTACTTCCTGGCTGCAGTTCAGATCCTGGTTTATGCCGGCGCCGTGATGGTCCTTTTTCTTTTTGTCATCATGCTGCTCGACGTGAAGGAAGAGGGGCGGCGGAAGATCAAACTCTTTGGACTCATCACGGGCAGTGCTTCGGTGGCGGCGATATTCGGGATCTTTTTCAAGATTTTCGTCCTGACGACGCCAACGTTGGGAGCCGGATTGCCTCCGCCGGGATTGGAGGGTGTGACGAAGCCCTTGGGCGAGGCGCTCTTCACGCAGTACTTTCTGCCGTTTGAAATCCTGTCCGTGCTCCTGCTCGTCGCCATGGTCGGCGTCATTCTGCTCAGCAAAAAGGACCTGCGATGAGAGGTCGTTACAGCGTTAAAGCGGGACGCGCTGTGCGTGATCGGATTTTTCGCCGCAACCCTGCAACGTTGTAACGATTTAACGTTTTAACCCTTTTAACGATTTAACCGATGTCCGCTAGCCTCGAACATTACCTGGTGGTGAGCGCCCTGCTCTTTTGCCTGGGTTTGTTCGGCGTCATCGCGCGGCGCAATCTTCTGATCATCTACATGTCGCTCGAACTGATGCTCAACGCGGCCAACCTCGCGTTCGTGGCGTTGTCGCGGTTCAACAACAATCTGGACGGCCAGGTGATGGTGTTCTTCATCATCACCGTCGCGGCGGCGGAAGTCGCGGTCGGCCTGGCGCTCATTGTCGCGCTCTACCGGAAACGCCAGACCGCCCACGTCGAGGATCTCACTCTCATGAAACTCTAGGCGATGAAACTCGAAGCTCTGCCCTGGCTCATATTGTTTCTGCCGCTGCTGGCTGCAGTCGGGATCACGCTGTTTACGCTGAAGAACCGGGAACGCAGCGCGGGACTCTCGATCGGCGCAATCGTCCTGGGCTTCGTTCTGACAATCTTCTTCATCGCGGTGAATGGCTGGGAACCCGTGGACAAGGAAACAGTGGCATCCTGGTTGGAAGTCGAGCCGTTGCAAGTGGACTTCGGGCTGCGGCTTGATCCGCTCTGCTTGATGATGCTGCTCATCGTCACCGGAGTGGGCGGGGCGATTCACATCTACTCCTACGGCTACATGCGCGATGATCCGGGCGTGGGCCGTTACTTCGCCGGTCTCAGCCTGTTCACCTTCTCCATGCTGGGAATCGTGCTGGCGAACAATTTTCTGCAATTGTTCATTTTCTGGGAATTGGTCGGGCTCTCGAGTTACGTCCTGATTGGTTTTTGGCACGAACGACCTTCGGCCGCCGAAGCGAGCAAGAAGGCGTTTCTGACCAATCGGCTCGGGGACTTCGGTTTTCTCCTGGGGATCCTGCTGGTTTGGGACACGTTTGGCACATTGCACTTCAGCTCGATTCAGGTGGAACTCATCCGCAATCCGGCCGCGCTGGGTTCGCTGGCGACGATTGCAGGGTTGCTGATTTTCTGCGGCGCCGTCGGCAAATCGGCGCAATTTCCCCTTCACGTCTGGCTGCCGGACGCGATGGAAGGTCCGACGCCCGTGAGCGCCTTGATCCATGCCGCGACCATGGTGGCCGCAGGCGTGTACATGCTCTGCCGGGTGTTCTTCCTGTTGGACCTGCCCGACTCGCACGCGCTGGAAGTCATCGCGTGGATCGGCGGCATCACGGCACTGCTCGCGGCGCTGATTGCGACGCAGCAAAACGACATCAAGCGCATCCTGGCTTACTCGACACTCTCGCAACTGGGCTACATGGTCCTGGCGGTCGGCGTCGCCAGTCCAGCGCCCGCCATGTATCACCTGACCACGCATGCGTTTTTCAAGGCGTTGCTCTTCCTCGGCGCCGGCTCGGTGATTCACGCGCTGCACCACGAACAGGACATTTGGAAAATGGGAGCGCTGAAAAGCAAAATGCCAGTGACGTTTTGGACCTTCCTGCTGGCCTCGCTCGCGCTGTGCGGTCTGCCGCCCCTCAGCGGCTTCTTCAGCAAAGATGAAATCATCGCGGCAACGGTGAATCCCGAACACGGCCATCCGGCTTTATTCGTGCTGGCCGTAGGCGTCGCGTTGCTCACGACGTTTTACATGTCGCGGCTGGTCCTGGTCGCGTTCTTTGGCCCGGCCAAATCCCACGGCGTCGATCACGCGCACGAATCTCCCAGCGTGATGACGTGGCCGCTGCTGGCGCTCGCCGTTCCTTCGGTCGCGGGGGGCTTTTTCGGCATTGCCGAACTGTACGGGCACCAACTCGGCGAGGCGCACTCCGGTTATCACGTGCTGGCGGTCGTCGCAAGCTTGGGGGCCGTGATCTTCGGCTTTGCCTTCGCGCTGGGTCTATACTGGAACGCCGCGCAAGACCCGTTGCCGGAAAAACTCGGAGCGCTGGCCGAGGCGGCGCGCAATCGGTTTTATTTCGACGAACTGTACGAAGCCACGGTCATCAAGTTTCAGGAAATTGCCGCCGCCATCGCCGACTGGTTTGATCAATGGATCGTGGCCGGCCTGATGGTTCGCGGCGCGCACGGCGCGACCGAACTGTTTGGCCGCGCTTTGCGCCTAGTCCAGACCGGCAATTTGCAGACGTACGCCTTCCTGTTCGTTCTGAGTGCCGCCGTGGTGCTGTATTTCATGATTGGCCGATAATATGACGCTCGCTTTGCTCGTTCTCTTGCCGTTCCTGGCCGCGATCGGCCTGACGTTCGTCCCCAAAGAGAACGAGGGCACGCCGCGGATCGTCGCGCTGTTGACGACGTTTCTCGGCCTTCTCCTCGGCGTGAGATTGTTCTGGCAGTTCGACGCCGGCCAAACGGGGTACCAATTCGTCACCACCATTCCAGGCTTGGGCGCCGAGGCCTTGGGAATCCATTGCCGCCTTGGAGTCGATGGCATCAACGTGGGATTGTTGTTGATGGGCGCGATCGTCGCCTTCGCCGCGACGTGCGTGGCCCGCGACATTGGCGAACGCGCGAAGGAATTCTACGTTCTGCTGCTGGTGATGACGGGCGGCATCTTGGGAGCGTTCGCTTCGCTGGATTTGTTCTTCTTTTATTTCTTCCACGAACTCGCTCTCATCCCGACGTTCATCATGATCGGGGTGTGGGGCCGCGGTGAGGACAAGAACTACGCGACCTTCAAGATCACGCTGTATCTCAGTCTCGGCGCGCTCATCGCGTTGTTCGGGCTGATCGCGCTCTACCTCCAGATGCCCCCGGACCAGCGAACCTTCGACATCCCGGCGATCACGCAATACTTCGCCGGACAGCGGATGGCGGCCCGTGCGCAACAGTTGATCTTTCCGGCGTTGATGTTTGGCTTTGGCATCCTGGTCTCCCTTTGGCCGTTTCATACGTGGGCGCCTCTGGGTTACGGCGCGGCGCCGACGGCCACGGCGATGCTGCACGCGGGCGTGTTGAAAAAATTCGGCCTCTACGGCTTGATCCGCGTGGCGGTGCCTCTGATGCCGGACGGCGCGAAGCAATGGCTCGGGGTTCTCGCCCTGCTCTGCCTTGGCAACATCCTTTACTGCGGACTGGTGGCGATGCGCCAAAAGGATTTGAACCTTCTGATCGGCAACTCCAGCGTGGCGCACATGGGATTCGTCTTTCTCGGCATCGCCAGCCTGAACCTCATCGGCATAACCGGCGCCGTTGTGATCATGATCGCTCACGGTTTGCTCGCGGCGGTGAGTTTTGCTCTGAGCGGTTACCTCTACCAGCAGACCCGCACGCTCGAGATTTCTCGCATGGGCGGTCTTTTGCAGCAAGTTCCCTTCGCCGGCATGGCCCTGACGATGGCGATGCTGGCAGGATGCGGTTTGCCCGGTTTCGCGAATTTTGTCGGGGAATCCATGGTATTTTTCGGCGCGTGGAAGGTGTTCCCGGTCGTCACCGCGCTGGCGTGCTGGGGCGCGTTGATCATCGGCGCGGTCTATATGCTCCGCGCGGTCCGAAGCATCTTGCACGGGCCGCTGCCGGAGGACTGGAAGGATTTGCGGGACCTCTCGAATCTCTGGCGAAGACTGCCGTTCGCTGTGCTGCTCTTCACGCTGCTCCTCTTCGGATTCTTCCCGCGGTTGCTCACGGACAAAATCCGGCCCAGCGCCGAAACCATTGTGAGAATGGCGAACGGCGGCTCCGTTGGAACACGGGCCTCGAATCAAGTGGTGCAAACCGGCCTGGTTGGGGAGCCTCGGAATGAACAGCGCCCCCTTACCCCTCACCCCGGCCCTCTCCCCTGGGGAGAGGGAGCATCCATCGTCGCTTTTCGAGAGTCCGGGGGCACTCGGATAGGCGAGACGCGGGCGAAGGTATTCCCTCTCCCTGAGGGAGAAGGCCAGGGTGAGGGGGAACGCGATGGTGGAAAATCAGGACGTGTAAACTCGCCCCAAGGTTTGTCATTTGCCGAATGAGTCTTTCTCTATCCATCCTGGAAGTTGCCGTGATCGGCGTCGGTTTGGCGATCCTTCTGGTGGATCTGTGGACGCCTGCTGCACAAAAGCGGAACCTGGGCTACGCCGCCGCAGCCGCCGTTGGAATCATTTTCCTGGGCAGCTTGTT
>JACPRI010000152.1 GCA_016190065.1 Verrucomicrobiota bacterium | reverse complement strand
CGCTTAGCTCAGTGGAAGAGCACTTCCTTCACACGGAAGGGGCCGCAGGTTCGAACCCTGCAGCGCGCACCATATCCAGGCCCGAGAAGCGCCGGATCATCTCCATGAACCCACAGTTCGATGCCAGCGGACGAAATCGTAAATTCTCAATTGCCAATTTCCCATTTTCACTTGGCTCCCCTGCGCTACTCGCCCTTGCGGTCGGCGCGATGTGGTTGGCAGAACTGAGACCACCCGCTATTGCCGCGGATGCGGATCGCCCCAACATCCTCTGGCTCTCCAGCGAAGACCACGGTCCGCAAATGGGGTGCTACGGCGACACGTTCGCGACGACGCCGAACGTCGATCGCGTGGCCGCCCAGGGCATGATGTACACTCGCGTCTGGTCCTGCGCGCCAGTCTGCGCCCCGGCACGCACGACGATCATCTCTGGACTCTATCCGCCATCGACCGGCAGCGAGCACATGCGAAGCATGGTGTCCCTGCCGCAAGGCATGAAGATGTTCCCGCAGTTTCTGCGCGAGGCCGGCTACTATTGCTCGAACAACGCCAAGGAAGACTACAACCTGCTGAAGCCGGGCCAAGTTTGGGATGATTCCTCAAAACGGGGGCATTGGCGCAATCGACAGCCTGGCCAGCCGTTTTTCGCCGTCTTCAATTCCGAGAAAAGCCACGAAAGCCGAATTCGCGCACGGCCCCACAAGCAAATCCACGACCCCGCCAAAGTCCGCGTCCCCGCATATCATCCCGACACGCCCGAGGTCCGCCAGGACTGGGCACAATACTACGATTGCGTGAGCCAGGCGGACGCCGACGCGGGCCGGCGTTTGAAGGAACTGGCCGACGACGGGCTTGCCGAAGACACGATTGTTTTCTACTGGGGCGATCACGGTTCGGGGATGCCGCGCAGCAAACGTTGGCCTTACAATTCCGGTCTGCACGTGCCGCTGGTGGTGTACTTCCCGGAGAAGTTCAAACGCCTTGCGCCGCCGGAATACAAGCCCGGCGGCAAATCAGATCGGCTCGTAAGCTTTGTCGATTTCGCACCTGCCATGCTGAGCTTGGCCGGGATCAAGCCGCCCGAATGGATGCAGGGTCATGCGTTCATGGGCAAGTTCCCGGAAGCGCCGCAGCCATTTGTGTACGGCTTCCGTGGCCGGATGGATGAGCGCTACGATTTCGTCCGCAGCGTGACCGATGGCCGCTTCGTCTATGTCCGGAATTACATGCCGCACAAAATCTACGGGCAGCATGTGCAATACATGTTCCAGACACCGACCACGCGCGTTTGGAAAAAGCTCCATAACGAAGCCAAATTGACGCCCGCTCAGGCTATCTTCTGGCGCGTCAAAGCGCCGGAGGAACTCTACGACCTCCAAAGCGATCCCGACGAAGTTAACAATCTGGCGCGCTCGCCCCAGCACGCGCCGATTCTGTTGAAACTGCGCCAGGCCCAGCGCGATCTCGCCTTGAGAATCCGCGACGTCGGTTTCTTGCCCGAAGGCGAATTCTTCAGCCGGTCGCCTGGCTTGACCCCTTACGAGCTTGGCCACGACGATGCGAAATATCCCTTCCAACGCATTTTTGAAACCGCCGAACGCGCCTCGATGTTGCGGACGGAAGAGATTCCCGCGCTGAAGCAAGCGTTTCGTGACAGCGATAGCGCCGCGCGTTACTGGGCTGCGCTGGGAGCGCTAATGCGCGAGAAGGCCGGCGCGGAATCGGCGCGCGAGGAATTGCTGGCCGCGCTGAAAGACAGCTCGCCGTACGTTCGCGTCGTTGCCGCCGAAGCACTGGGGCGATTTGGGGGTGCAACCGATGTGAAACTCGCCTTGGCCGCGCTTGCGGAACTCGGACGCCTGGACAAAAATGGCGTGTTCGTTTCTGTGGCTGCCCTGAACGCCATCGACGCGCTTGGCCAAAAAGCCTTGCCGATACGAGATCGCCTCAAAGAATTCCCGGCCAAAGGCACCGTCCCCGATCCTCGCTACGCGCCGTACGTGCCGCGATTGCTAGAGGACATTCTGGCGGGATTGAAATGAGCTCAAGCAGACACTGACAATTGAGGATTAGCCGCAAGAGAGCGCAAAGAGCACAAAAGAGAACATGAAATTACGAGATGACCTTCGCGATTGCCTGCGCACCCTTTTTGCGATCCTTGTGTCCTTTCGCGGCTAATTCGCTTTGCACCATAGTATATGATTCGAAATCTTCTCGGCCTCGCGCTTACCTTGTTCGGAAGCATCTCCGTGGCTGAATCTGCCACGCCTGCCCGTCCCAACGTTCTCTTCATCGCGGTCGATGACTTGAACCATTGGGTCGGTTACCTGGGCCGCAACCCGCAGACGATCACGCCGAACATCGACAAATTGGCCGCGCGCGGCGTCCGTTTCACTCGCAGCTACTGCGCCGCGCCCGTCTGCAATCCTTCCCGCGCCGCGCTCATGTCCGGGCTTCGTCCCTTCACGAGCGGCGTTTATGAAAACAACAACGACTGGCGTACCGCCATCTCGGAAGACTTGCCGTTGACGACCACGTTCCGCAAAGCCGGCTACTACGTGTGCGGCGCGGGCAAAATCTATCATGAAGCTTACCGCCGCCGCAGCGAATGGGACGACTATCTGGCCGGCGCAGGACCAGACCCGGCGCCCACCGGGGACACCGGCGTCGGCGGGATCAAGTTCGCGCCGTTGGATTGCAAAGACGAAGATTTGCGCGAATGGAAAATCGTCCAGTACGGCATCGATCAATTGCTGAAGAAGCAGGCCAAGCCGTTCTTCCTCGCGGTCGGTCTTCACAAGCCGCACATGCCCTGGAATGTGCCGCGAAAATATTACGACCTGCATCCGCTCGACAAAGTCCAGCTCCCACCGCACCTCGAAAAGGATCTCGACGATATTCCGCCCGCCGGTGTGCGGATGGCGCGGCCCGAAGGCGATCACGCTGCCATGCTGAAGTCAGGCCGATGGAAAGAGGCCGTGCAAGCATACCTGGCGGCCATCTCCTACGCCGACGCGATGATTGGCCGATTGCTGGACGCGCTGGACAAAAGCGAGTATCGGCACAACACGATCATTTGCTTCTGGGGCGATCACGGCTGGCATCTCGGCGAGAAGGAGCATTGGCGCAAGTTCGCCCTTTGGGAAGAAGCCACCCGCGCGCCGCTTATCTGGGTCGCGCCCGGCCTTACCAAGCCGAACAGCGTTTGCGATCGCACCGTGGATTTCATGACGATTTACCCCACACTTACCGATCTTTGCGGCCTTCCGACGCCCAAACATATTCAAGGCGAGAGCATCCGCGCGTTGCTGGCCGATCCGAAAGCGCCGTGGGACAAGCCCGCGGTCACTACTCATAAATTTATGAACCACGCAGTTCGCACCGAAGGCTGGCGCTACATCCGCTACGCCAACGGCGACGAGGAACTTTACGACGAATCCAAAGACCCCTACGAGTGGACCAACCTGGCTTCGAGGCCGGAATTCGCTGGCACGAAAAGCGAATTGGCGAAGCACTTGCCGAAGGTAAACCATCCGGACATCGGCGGCGTTGACCGGCCAGCGGCACGGAAGCCAGGCAACGCCGCCAGGAAACCCGGCGCAAACCGAAAACCTGAGCCATGAATCTGGTCCAGCCCGGAACTGCTGCGGCCGACGTAGCGCAGATTTGCAGTCTGCTGTCTCGCGGAATTGCATTCCGCAGGCTCCCGACAGGTTCGAAGGCCTTGGAAAAGGAATTTGCGCGTCCCGCGGCGATTTCCAGAGATACGGATAGAGTGCAACTCCTGCGCTACGGTTGAAACCAAGCTTGCGAAGCGAAACATCTATGACTCGAACAAACTTCCCTACGTTAGCCCTGGTCCTTTTCCTTTCCACCCACGCGATCTGCGCCCCGCCGCAGGCCTTCGCCGCTGAACCGCGCCGCCCCAATGTCCTCTTCATCGCGGTTGATGACATGAACAACGACCTCGGCTGCTACGGACATCCTCTCGTCAAATCGCCGAACATCGATCGCCTGGCGCGCATGGGCGTCAAATTCGACCGCGCCTATTGCCAGTTCCCGCTCTGCAGCCCGAGCCGTTCCTCGCTCATGACCGGACTGCGCCCGAGCCAAACTCGCGTGTTCAATTTGCAGTATCATTTCCGCCAGGGCCTGCCGGACGTGGTGACGCTTTCGCAACTGTTCAAAAACAACGGCTACTTTGCCGCGCGCGTGGGAAAGATTTATCACTACGGCAATCCGGGCCAGATCGGGACGAGCGGCCTCGATGACCCGCCTTCGTGGAACGTCGCCATTAATCCGGCCGGACGCGACAAAACGGTGATCGAGATGAACATTCTCAATTACACGCCGAAGCGCGGGCTCGGCAGCGCGATGTGCTATTTGTCCGACGCCGAAGGCAAGGACCATGAACACACCGATGGCAAAGTCGCGCAAGAAACCATCCAGCTCCTCGAAGCGCACAAAGACAAACCGTTCTTTATCGCCGCGGGGTTTTACAAGCCGCACACGCCGTATGTCGCCCCGAAGAAATATTTCGATCTTTATCCAATTGACTCGATTAAACTGCCGGCCATCCCTGCCGATCAGCAAAGCACCGCGCCGAAGCCCGCGCTTGCTTCCAATTCGCCCTGGCCCTATTTCGGCGTCACGGAAGACCAGGCGCGCGAGTGCAAGCGTGCTTACTATGCGACCATCTCATTCGTGGACGCCCAAATCGGCAAGGTGCTCGAAGCGGTGGACCGCCTGAAACTCTGGGACAACACGGTCGTCGTGTTCTGGAGTGATCACGGCTATCACCTCGGCGAGCACGGGCTGTGGATGAAACAAAGCTTGTTCGAAGAATCCGCGCGCGTGCCGCTGATTATCGTGGCGCCCGGAGCCAAAGCGAAGGGCAAGCCTTCTCCGCGCGTCGTGGAATTTGTCGATCTGTATCCGACGCTAGCTGATCTGACCGGGCTTACGCCGCCGAAGAATTTGGCTGGAACAAGTTTGCGCCCCTTGCTCAACAATCCGAACAGACGCTGGAATCGTCCCGCTTTCACGCAAGTGCAGCGCGGACAATTCCCCGGTTACTCCGCGCGGACGGAACGCTGGCGTTACATCGAATGGGATGACGGCACCAAAGGAACTCAACTGTACGACCACAAAACAGATCCGCGCGAACTCAAGAACCTCGCGAGTGATCCAAAATACGCCAAGGTCGCCGCTGAAATGAAGGCGCTGGTGAAAAAGAATTGGCCGGCCCGCGTGGCAGGTGGCCGGGCACCAGGCGCCACGAAGCCCGGGAGGTAGGAGGGTTATGCGATTCGCACGAACTGTCCCCTTCACGGTGTTTGCCAAAAGGAGGGGAGCACACGCGCCCTCGCGTGTTCTGACCGGCGCCTCGCCGGTCAGAAACGTCCCAAAGCTCAGTCAGCAAACGTTGGCTCTACCGGGACAGTCGACCGGGTCCAATGGCACCGCCGCCAAAATGTCTAAACTCCCGTCCCTCTCCCCACCCGTTCCTCGCGGGGAGAGAGGGAAGTCTCCAGCGACATATTCGAGGCCGAGCACAATGGGCGAGGTGCGTGCGCTCCCCAGGAACTCACGCAAGCTCTGCCGTTTGACGGCGAGCATTTTAACGGCGTTCGCGTTCTGGTCCTGCGCAGCTTTTACGGTCCACGGCGCCTCCTTGACTGAAGGTCTGTTTGGCTACTGGCCGTTGAACGAAGGAACTGGAACTCAAGTCCGCGACCTCACGGGCAAGCATGCTCCGGGTGTGATCCGGCAAAATGACGGCGGCAAACCGCTCGGCCTCGGCGCCGACGGCGGCGTCTGGGTCACTGACTCGCAGCGCGGCGTCGTCTTGGGTTTGAGCGGCGAAAACACCCAGGCTTACGTCTTTTTAGGTGCCGAGGTGATTCCTGTCATGGACCTGGCCAACGGCTTTACCTGGGCGTTCTGGTCGAAGTCGGATCAGACTTCCAACAGCGACATCATTTTGGGCAACCGCTATATGACGAACAACACCGATTTCTCGCCGCGCGAATTCATCAAGTTCGCCAACTCGCGGTTCGAATGGCAATTCGACGGCACGGACCACCATTTGGACTACTCCAACATCGGCGTTCAGACCGAGTGGATGCACCACGCAGTGGTCAAGAATGGCGACATGCTAACTTACTTTCGTGACGGCGTGGAAACCTTGACGCGGTTCATCGACGGCGCCCCAGCGAACAAACAGCCGCTCTACATTGCCGGGCAGGGGATCGAAAACTGGCGCGGGTACATCGAAGAAGTGGCCCTGTGGAACCGGGCACTTTCTCCGGAGGACATCACGCAATTGCATGAACTAGGTCTCAGCGGCGGCTCGCTCGCCAATATGTTGAATCCCGCTCCGAAAATCTCTGTCGCGCGAACGGCGACAGGGATCAGCCTAACGTTCGAGGGGACGTTGGAGCAAGCGGACGAGGTCACCGGGCCGTATGCTTCGGTCACCGGTGCGGCTTCGCCCTATCGGATCACGGCGAGCGCCGCGAGGAAATTCTTTCGCGCGAGGCGATGAGAGCGAGCGCACCGAGCGAGTGCTTTTGCTCATCGCCTGCGTCGAGAACGTGTGAACTCAGAAAGCACCCACGCCATGAAAGACAACCTCGGAACCGGCCACGCTCCCGCAATGAACCCTCCAGGCGCGGCGCGGCCGGAGCGCATCACGGCGCGTCACGCCGCGGCGGATGCGGATGAAAGGCTCCGCCTCCTCCGGGATGCGTTCACTTTGATCGAACTGTTGGTCGTGATTGCCATCATCGCCATCTTGGCGGCGTTGCTTTTACCCGCCCTTGCGGGCGCGAAAGAAAAGGCGAGCCGCACCTACTGCGTGAACAACAACAAACAACTCACGCTGGCCATGCAGATGTATGCATTCGACAACGATGACTTCATGCCCTGGCCCAATTGGGCCAACGACTACGGGCCGGGCTGGCTCTATATGCCCACGTCGGGCCGTGCTCCCGATCCGCTCAAGACGAACGAAATCCGATTCATTGAAGCGGGGCTGTACTGGCAGTACCTCAAGGAGCGCAAGGTTTACAACTGCCCGCTCGACAGGACCAATCATGTCTCCTGGCAAAAGCGCCAGCAGCGCCTTTCCAGCTACATCATGAACGGAGCGGTGTGCAGTTACGGGCGCTTGAAAAATACCACCCACAAACTCGGCGCCTTCAATCCGGCCGCGTATGCGATGTGGGAGCCGGACATCCATAACTACAACGGCGTCTGGGGAGCAAATGGCGGGCTGGATGCCAGTCAAGAGCCGTTCGAGCCTCTGGGCGTTGGCCGCCGGCACAAAAAGGGCGCGGTCATCGCCGGCTTCAGCGGCCAGGTGCACTTCATCAAGTTCGAGGAGTTCGTGCGCGAACAAAAATATAACAAACCGGGCTTGCTCTGGTGCGTTCCAAACAGCCGAACCGGCGAGTGAGACACCACGAAGAATTCGAGATCAACGATCCGTCAAATTCCTGTCTGATATGCGATTCACCTTGACTGTCCTCTTGGCGTGTTTGCCAAAAGTGATTTCCGAAAAGGCAGCGCAAACCTGTCGGTTTGCCTCGGCGTCCCGCAGAGCGTCACCGCTTTTTCGGAGATTCTTTTTGGCAGTCGGCATGATCATTCTGAATTGCGTCGCCCGGACCGTAGTCGGCGCCGATAGCCCACAGGTCGTGGAGATTTGGCCGGGCGCGGCGCCCGAGGAGCCGGGCACCATCGGCGTGGAAACGACCCGCATGTCACCGAGCCTGGACCGAAAACAAGTCGAGGTGACCGAGCCGACGAAGCTCGTGACCAACGTCACGAAACCAACCCTCACGATTTACCGCCCGCCGAAAGACAAAGACAGCGGAACCGCCATCCTGATTTGTCCCGGCGGCGGTTATTGGAATCTCTACTGGCAACTTGAAGGCGAAGAAGTCGCGGCGTGGCTGAACTCGATCGGCGTGACCGGCATCATTCTCAAGTACCGCGTGCCGCGCCGCCCGGATGAGATCAAGGGCGAACCGGCGCGGCGTCCGCTCCAGGATGCGCAACGCGCCGTAAGTCTGGTTCGAAGCCAAGCCAAAGAGTGGGGTATCGACCCGCAGCGCATCGGCATGACGGGCTTTTCGGCGGGCGGCCATCTCGCGCTGGCCACAGCGACGAGCTTCGACAAACGAACGTACGAGCCGATCGACGACATCGACAAGATCAGTTGCCGGCCCAACTTCGCCATTCCGGTCTATTCAGGTTACCTGAAGGCTAAGGACAAAGATGAGATCGCGCCGGGCTTGCGCATCCCTGAAGGCACGCCGCCGATCTTCCTCGTCCATGGCAGCGACGATATCGTCAGCCCGCCGGAGCACAGCGTGTTCATGTATGTCGCGTTAAAGCGGGCCGGCGTCGTGGCGGAATTGCACGTTTATGCCTCGACCGCCCACGATTTTGGCGTCCGACAGGTTGACCATCCGTACGCCACTTGGACGGATTCTTGCGCTAGGTGGATGAGGCACCAGGGATTCCTAAAATCTGCCACACGACAGTAGCCTTCTTCAAGCGGACGTTCACGTCCTACTGGGAATCGAGGCGGAAGAAGTTTCGAAGAATTTGAGAATGATTGACGGAGCGCGGATGGAATCGCTACGGTGGGACGTGAGACACTGACCGAGTGTCCCGTCTCAACCATGGACGGAGTGAAGGCCGCCGACGTAGCCTGTGCCAGTCCGGAATGCATGCGCGAGTTGGGCAACCGGGTCTGTTTTCCCAAATCCCCGGAGATTTGCGTTGAGGTTCTTTCACCCAGCAACACCGACGCCGAGATCAACGAGAAAAGGGAGCTCTACTTTCACGCCGGCGCACGAGAGGTCTGGGTGTGCGGGACGTTCGGAGCGATGAGTTTCTTCGGCCCGGCGCACGCTCCGTTGACTCACTCCGGACTTTGCCCTTCGTTTCCCACGCACATCGAGCTCCGCTGATTCTGACGGGCATTTTTCATCAACAGAACCGCAGGATCGACGCGACCGGCCGACTGAGGTGATCCTTTGTCGAAAACAGGAGGCAACACAGGAAACAGAGGCAAATGATTGATTGACAGAAATGTCGGCGTCACGTCACTCCCAACACCGCTGTGTCGCCATTTCATCCATTTCATCCACTGGAAGCTTCCCCCGTGCCTTGAATCGTGCTCCAATCCTGCCGACATATGCCGTTGGTACCTGCTGCAATCGGGCGCATCGCCGCGATCACGTTGTTTTTCATCTCCCTGTCCGTCGTTCACGCGGAAACTCTGGTGCCGCTCGGGGCTCCGTGGAGGTATTTCCGTGGCACCGCTGACCCGTCGCCGGGCAGTGCCGCCTGGCGACAGCGCGCCTTCAGCGATTCTTCATGGTCGCAAGGCAATGCGCCGTTCGCATACGGCGAACCTTCCTTTCGCGGCACGGACTTGACGGGCATGCAGGGCAGTTACACGACGCTCTATCTCAGAAAATCATTCACCGTCTCGGACCCCGCCGCCATCGCCACCCTGCAACTCCACGCCGTGGTCGATGACGGTTTCATCGCGTGGATCAACGGCATCCGCGTCGCGTCCACCAATGCCCCGGCCAGCGACTCGGGGCTGACCAGGACGAGCGTAGCCACGATCTCGATTGAACCTTTTGAAGCAACCTTCGATCTGCCTGCGCCATCCAAGTATCTCGTGGCCGGCGAAAACACGCTGGCGGTCCTCGTCCTCAACGGGGCGATCTCAAGTTCGGATCTGGTTTTCAATGCGGAGTTGACTTCGACCGAGAACGTTCCGGTTCCACCGACCGTCATCGGCGTTCTTCCGACGCCGGGGTTCGTCAAGGAACTCACGTCGATTTCCGTGATCTTCAGCGAACCGGTCACCGGAGTTCGGGCCGGGGATTTCCTGCTCAACGGCATTCCAGCGGCCAGTGTTTCCGGCGTGGGCGCCCGTTACACTTTTTCGTTTTCGCAACCGCCTTATGGGCCGGTCGATATTTCCTGGGGCGCGCTTCACACCATTGCGGATTTGGGGATTCCGCCGCAGCGCTTCGACGCTGGCGTTCCCGGCTCGACGTGGGCTTACCAGTTGATCAATCCTGCCGGGCCGGCGTTGACCAATGTCCTTCCCGTTCCCGAAACCACGTTGCGGCGCCTGGGCGAAGTGGAAATCAGTTTCACCCGCCCGGTGGATGGAATTGATGCCGCCGATTTGCGTCTCAATGGAGTTGCCGCCACCAATGTCGTTGGCGTGGGCGCGGGCCCGTATCGATTCTCGTTTCCTTCCGCGCCGGCGGGTGAGGTGACGCTGTCGTGGAGTGCAGGCCATGGAGTAACGACGGACGAAGCCGTGCCCGGCGCATTCACAGGTTTTCCCTGGAAATATCGCATCGATCCAGCGCAGCCTGCGCCCAGCGTTGTTATCAGCGAGATCATGGCGGAAAACCAAACCGGCATCACGGACGAGGAGAAGGATCCGGAAGATTGGATTGAATTGCACAACCGCGGTTCGCAACCGGTCAATCTGGGTGGCTGGTCGCTCAGTGTGGATCGCGAGGAGGCGGGGCAGTGGGTGTTCCCGCCGACGACGATCCCGGCCGGCGGCTACCTCGTGATCTGGGCTTCGGGCAAAGACCGCCGCGAGCCTGCCGCGGGCCAGCGATTCCACACCAATTTCAAACTGAATCCAAACGGCGATACGCTTCAACTCTTCGGCCCGGAATTGCCCAGAGCGGTCGTGGACGAACTCACTTACCCGGAGCAATCGCCGAATCACTCGTATGCCCGGCAAGCTGGAGCAACGCACGAGGCGTGGAGTTACTTTGCGGTTGCCACGCCCGGCGTGGCGAACGGAGTCAGCACGGTCACCGGCAAAGTGGACGAAGTTCATTTCAGCGTGGAGCGCGGCTTTTTCAACGCCCCGTTCAACCTCAGCCTCGCCAGCCGCACTCCGGGAGCGGAAATTCGATATACGCTGGATGGCAGCCCGCCGGCGCCGACCAATGGCGTTGTCTATCTTTCGCCCATTCAGATTACGACGACCCGCATCGTCCGCGCGACTGGCTTCGCTCCCAATCAACTTCCGTCGCGCCTGCGGACTCATACTTACTTGATGAACCAGGCGAACAACCGGCGGCTGTTGCCCGTCCTTTCGCTCGTCACCGCGACCAATCATCTGTATGGCCGTAACGGGATCATGGAGTTCAATCCACGCAACACGACCAAGCACGGCGCCGCTTGGGAACGCCCGGTCTCGGTCGAGTGGATTCGCCCGGAGGACAACGGTGGATTCCAGCTCGACGCGGGCATTCGCGTGGCGGGCGGCGATTACATTCGCGGACTCTACACCTACCGCGGCAGCAGCCTGCCGCAGACCAAGTATTCTTATCGCCTTTATTTCCGCGGTGATTATGGCCCGGGCCGATTGAACTATCCGGTCTTTCCCACTTCGACGCTGGAGTCCTTCAATACGCTGCACCTCCGCGCCGGGATGAACGATCACTCCAATCCGTTGATCAAAGACGAATTCATCCGCGCGTTGAGCCTGGACGTCGGCCTGGCGGCGTGTCACGGCACCTTCGTCTATCTCTTTCTCAATGGCGTCTATAAGGGCCTGTACAATCCCACCGAACGCGTCGATGACGACTTTCTCCAGGCGTACCACGGCGGGAGCAAACTTTGGGATGTGCTCGGGCCGAGCAATGCTGCGATCCGCGGCGACACCGCAGCCTGGAGCCAACTGCGCACCGCCGTCCGCAAGGATCTCACGATTCGCTCCAATTACCTGGATGTAGCGTCACGGATGGACCTGGCCAATTTCATCGACTATCTCCTGCCGCTCATCTGGGCCGACAACGACGATTGGCCGCACAACAACACGCGCGCGGCTCGCGAACGGAAGCCCGGGGCGAAGTTCCGGTTTTATCCGTGGGACTCCGAGTTCGCTTTCACCGCTCATTCCGTGAGCTACGATACCATTGCGACCACGTTGTCCACCTTGAGCCCGCCCTGGGGCACGTCGGATTACCAGGCGATGTTCAATTCTTTGAAAAAATCGCCGGAGTTCAAACTGCTCTTCGCGGATCGCGTGCATCGGGCCTTTTTCAATGACGGGCCGTTGACGGATGCAAGGATTCGCGCGCACTACAATGTGATGAAGGCTCAGGCCGCGCCATCCATCCCCGGCTTCAGCGACGTGATCGGGACGTGGATCACAGGGCGGAGGCGTTATCTGACGAACATGTTCATCAAGGCCGGCTTCCTCGCTTCGTCCAACGCGCCAGTCGCCAGTCAATTTGGCGGACGCGTTCCGGCCGGTTATCAGCTCAGTCTTAAGAATCTCAGCGGCGCGATCTTTTACACGACCAACGGAATTGATCCGCGCGTGCCCTTCACCAGCGCCCGAAGCGAGGGAGCAATCGAGTACCGCGCGCCGATTACGCTGACCGGTCCGTTGCATCTCATGGCGCGCTCGCTCAGCAGCACGAACTGGAGCGCGGTGATCGATTTGGCCTTTGAAACGACTCAGCCCGGCAATCCGATCCGAATCACCGAAATCATGTCCAATCCTGCGGGAGGCGACGCGTATGAGTATCTCGAACTGGAAAACACGGGCGGCCTGGCGGTCGATTTGAGCGGGTGCAGTTTTGAGGGCATTGGATTCCGTTTTCCGACTTCTTTTCCAGAACTGAAACCGGGCGCGAAGCTCGTTCTCGCCAGCGACGCCCGGCCTGCCGATTTTCAACGCCGCTATCCAGGACTCATTGTCGCGGGATGGTTCTCTGGATCGCTCGATAACGACGGCGAACGCCTTGTGCTGCTCGACCTTTCCGGACGGACTATCACTTCGGTCGATTACCGTGCTGCTCATCCCTGGCCAGTTATGGCCGATGGTGCCAGCGCCTCCATTGAGGTCATCGAGACGCAGCGCGAACCGGATGATCCGTCCAACTGGAAGGCTGGCGCTCCAGGCGGTTCACCCGGCGGCGCGAATGGAGCAGCCGCGCCGCCTTTGATCCAGATCAACGAGCTGCAGCCGGGCACTGATCGCGACTGGCTCGAACTGCACAACCCTGCCGCCACAGCCGTGCAACTCGGAGGCTGGTCGCTCACGGATAACTCGGATCCTCGGCAATACGTGCTGCCGGCGGGCACATCCATTCCGGCGGGCGGCTATCTGCGGATCGACTGCAACGAAGGCGCGTCGGGTGGCCCGCTCAAAGCTTCGTTCGGTTTGAATCGTGACGGCGAAACGATCGCGCTCTTCGATCCGGCAACGAATCGAGTTGATGTCGTTTGGTATGGCGCGGTGCCGGACGGCTTCACGGCCGGAATCGTGAAGGGCCGTTTGGCGTTGTGTGAACCGACGCCCGCCGGGCCAAACGAACCGGCAGCGCTCGGCGCGGTGACCGAGCTAAAGATCAATGAATTCTTGGCGAACCCGGACGGCGGCGACGACTGGATCGAACTTCACAACTCCGCTTCGCTCCCAGTCGCGCTGCAAGGTTGCGCCATCGTCACCAGCAATGCCCTGGCGCGCATCGCGTCGCCCGTATTTATCGGGGCTGGCGGCTTTGCTGTCTTCCGCGCGGATGAGAACTCGGGACCGGATCACTTGGATCTGAAATTGCCCGCGTCGGCCGGGATGATCGCTCTGCTCGCTCCGAACGGCGAAGAGTTGGATCGTGTCACCTATGGTTTGCAAGCTACGGGCGTCACGTTCGGCCGGCTTCCCGACGGCACCGGCGCGTTTCAACAACTTCTCTTCAGCGCGACGCGCGGCGCGAGCAACTACCTCGCGGACCTGGGCACGCGGCTGCGGATTTCAGAATTCCTGGCGCGTTCCTCGACGGGTCCGGATTGGGTGGAGCTGGAGAACGTCTCAGGGACAGTGATGCCGCTGGCTGGATTTACGCTAGACGTGGAGGCGCCAGGAGGACCGCTCGTCCGGTGGTCGCTGCGCGCCGAAGCGCAGATCGGGGTCGGCGAAAGAATGACCCTCTATTTGGGATCGACGCCGGCGAGCTTCAACTTGCCGCCCAATGCTCATTCGTTTCCCGCGCCACTCGACGACGATAGCGCCGTGCTGACCGTCCGCGACTCGCGCGACCGGGTCGTCGATCGCATTGAGTACGGCTTGCAGGTCGTCGATCGTTCAGTTGGGCGGGTGAACCAGCAATGGGTGTTGCTTTCGGCGCCCACGCCCGGTCAGCCCAATGGTCAACCGGCGGCGCTTGATCCCGGAAATGGATTGCGTCTGAACGAATGGCTCGCGGGCGGCGGAGGAACCAACGACTTCGTCGAGGTGTACAATCCCGCTGCCTTGCCCGTCAGTCTCGAGCGCTGGGTGCTCACGGATGATCCCTCGCTCAGCGGCGCCACGAACAGCCGGCTGCCTTCGCTCACATTCATCGATTCGAAGGCGTTCGTGCGTTTCAGCACTGACGGTGCACAAGGCCGTGGTCCGAGGCACACGGCTTTTCAACTCGACCGGTTTGGCGAGACGATCCGCCTGCTCAATCCCAGTTCTCAGATCATCGACACCATCGATTTCGTGGTTCAATTGGATGGGGTATCCGAAGGGCGATATCCCGACGGCGCTCCGCAGATCGTGCGCTTTCCCGGTTCGCCTACGCCCGCGGCGCCGAATTTCATCGCGCCGGGAGATGCGGACCAGGACGGCCTGGACAACGTTTGGGAAGCGCTCCACGGCTTCGACCCAACCTCGCCGGCTGATGCGGCTGGCGACGCGGACCAGGACGGGATGACCAATTTTGCCGAGTTCCTCAGTGGCACTAATCCGCGCGATGCCTCCAGTCGTTTCCGTGTCGAGGCTGCGGCAGTCAATGGCGGCAGTGCGGGGATTCGTTTCGCGGCTCAGCCTGGCAGGACCTATCGGGTGGAGTACTCGGACGGAATCGCTCCGCCGGCGTGGATGCTTCTGGAGAGCGTCTCCGTCAGTGGCGTGGCTCGCGAAGTAGGGGTCACAGATCCCGAGCGGTTCAACCAGCGTCCGACGCGCTTTTACCGCGTCGTAATTCTGCGGTGAAGGCAAGGATCATTCCATGAGCGTTTGCGCCCACTCCTGCTCTGCGCGGTCCGCGGTGTCCTTCCAGGAGGAATCTCTATGTCGATGGCGAAATTCATGGCGGCTCGGTTCCGAACCGGGTATAATCCAGGATTGAACCGATTCTTGGTCTCGGCGTCTAACATAGCCTGTATGATATTGAAGAAGAAATGCGCGGTTCCGCTTGCGAAGGGCCAGGTCTGGAAAGTCAACGATGGCTGCGTCCAGATCGTCGAAATTGGAAAGCGGTTGATCCATTACAAGATGTTCAGGGAGCGGCAGAACCGTGCGGTGCCGGTCCGGATAACCAGCATCCACACCGTCCAGGATTATCTGAAATCTAATCGAGCCGTGCTGGTCAAAGCCCGGGAGCACTGTGCCGTGTGAATTCCGTTGCTCACCGATTATTTCGGCAATGGGAGAATGAGCTGCCGGGCTTGTGGCGCACTCAAACCGGCCACACCTAAGCCCAGGAGGCGTAGTGGCCGAGAGACCAACCGGTCTTTCGCCAGCAAATAACAGCCCAGCCGGTAAATCTCAGCGGCCTGATCGATCAAATCATCCATCGTGATCTGGCGCGTCAAGGTCGTGAAATCCCGGTAACGAACTTTGACCTGAACCGTGTGGGCACCCAGGCCGTTTTGTTTCAATTTCTCGGCCAATTCCTGGGCTTGCTCGCGCAAGCAGTTTTTCAAGATCTGGCGATCCTCGGTGTCCTTCAAGAACGTGTTCTCGCTGCTGATGCTTTTCACGGCCGCGTCGATTTCCAACGGCCGGTCATCTTCGCCAAAGGCAAAGCGCCTTAACTCCGTGGCAAACGATCCTACCAGCGAACGCAAGTCTCCCTGGAAATCCTGCAAATCTCCGACGGTTCGAATCCCCTGTGCCTCTAAAATCTGCGCGGTCACTTTCCCGACTCCGTAAAGGGCCCGCACGGGCATGGGCCGCAGAAACAGCACTTTATCTCGCTCCGGGACCAAAGTCAGGCCATCGGGTTTGCCGAAGTCGCTGCCCAGCTTGGCCAGCAGTTTGTTGGCGGCGATCCCGATGCTGGCGGTCAGGTTCCGTTCCTGGAAGATGCGCTTTTTCAATTCCTGGGCGATCGGCACGGCGGCATACAGACTTTCATCCACCTCCTCTCTCTGACACGGCAGGGACAGGTCCAGATACGCTTCGTCGATAGACACGGGTTCAAGGACACCGCCGATCTGGGCCACCAGTTCCATGATCCACCGTGACTCTTCCTTATATTGGTCCATGCGAACCGGGACAAAGATTCCGCCGGGGCAGAGTCGGGCTGCTGTGGTGCTGGGCATGGCCGATCGAACTCCAAATCGACGGGCCTCGTAACTGGCCGCGCACACGACTCCGCGCTGATGAGGCGGACTTCCCACGATGACCGGTTTCCCGCGCAACGCCGGGTTGTCTCGCTGTTCGATGGAAGCGTAGAAAGCATCCATGTCCAGATGCAGAATGACGCGGTGCATTCTGTGGAAATTTCAGCCTCCTCTTTCCGCTCAATCAAGCGCGGATTTCTATTGGTTGCTTGGCAATGGATCACGACGGCATTGGGCCTGAGCCGTTCTCCTCCCGCTGGCGCTCGAACTGGGCATACGGAATGGCGAATGGAGATTATCAAATTGTAACGAGGCGCAAATATGAGTTAAAAAATGGCCGTGAAAAGAGTCCGAGCCTTCCCTGACAAAGCGCCAGCCTTCACCCTCATTGAACTGCTGGTCGTCATCGCGATCATTGCGATTCTCGCGAGCTTGCTCTTACCGGCGCTTGGCATCGCGAAGCAGAAAGGTTACCGCGTCAGTTGCATGAGTAACGTTCGTCAGATCGGTTTGGCCGTTCAGATGTACGCCAACGACAATCGAGATTTTGTCCCGATGCACCCGACGGGAGGCAATTGGGTCTGGGACGTGAGAACGGACACAGCCAATGCCCTGATCAACGGTGATGCAAGCGCAACCACGCCCGACGCGCAAAAGCGAAGGATTCTTTATTGCCCAGGCTCGAGAGCCAGCGTGAAATCGGATAATAAAGCACTTTGGGATCGCGGAGGGAACGCGATTATCGGCTATGGCTGGCTCGGTCAACGGTCCGGCCAGACTGACCGCGCCAATGGAACCGCGACCCTGGCTGGTGGAAAGCGCTTCGTGAGCAAAACCACGGCGGTCGTCACGAATACGGTTTCCGAGACCGAGCTAGTCATGGATGCGACTCCCTCCGGTGGTCCGGCCCCATCGACCGGCAAAAATGATTTTCTTCACGCTCCTAACACCAGCATGGGCATGAAGGAATATTCTCATTCCGGCCACTTGCAAGGGAAGAACCCGACCGGAGGCAACATTCTGTTTTTGGATGGCCACGCGTCCTGGCGCAGGTTTCGCGATTTGGGTCCCTGGTACGACACGGGGGATCGCGGCGTCTTTTTTTGGTTCTGAACAGAGCGGAGACGAGAACAGAGCGATCTTTTGCCTGACCTACTTGCTTCTACGGAACCAGGGAATTCGGACGCTGATCACCCCATGAATCGTGCAGCAGAGGAGCTTGCTTTGCGCACAACAGGTCGGCAATTGGCTCCAGAGGTAGGGCTCGAACCTACAACCCGCCGGTTAACAGCCGGCTGCTCTACCATTGAGCTACTCTGGAAGCCGAAATGGAGGCGCAATCTAACCACGCTCCTCCAGTGCGTCAATAATTTTGCCGAAGCGAAGGCTCCTCTGGGCGCATCTCGTCAAAGATTCCGATGATCTTCGACGCCTTGGCCCACTCTTGCTCTGGGGTTTGCGCGTTGGCAAACTGGCCGCCCGATGCGTGAGCAATTTCGAGCCTGGACAGAGAATCTCGAAACCTTCGTTCTCGAAGTCATCTTCGAGCAGCGCCGCGGCAAACGCGCCGCCCTCGTGCGGTTTTCTTTGTTTCTGCTCTCCAAACTTTTCCAGGTCGCGGTCAAGCTCCGCCATTTTCTCTACAGCGTTCGCATCCTCCGCGACCATACGCTGGGCGTGCAGGTGATCGCGATCGGCAACCTCACGGTGGGCGGGACGGGCAAAACGCCCGTCGTTGAAAAATTCGCCCGCGAACTTCAAGACCAGGGCCGCACCGTGGCGATTCTGTCGCGCGGGTACCGATCCAAGCCGCCGCCGCTGACCAAGCGGTTCATTGATAAATTGCTCTTCCGCGAGGATAGCACTCCGCCCCGGATCGTTTCCGACGGCAAATCGTTGCTGCTCGACTCGGACACGGCCGGGGATGAACCCTATATGCTGGCGTCGAATCTCAAGGACGTCGTCGTGCTCGTGGACAAGGACCGGGTCAAGAGCGGGCGTTACGCGATTGAAAAATTTGGCTGCGACACGCTGCTGCTCGACGATGGATTTCAATATTGGAAACTCAAGGGGCGGCGGCGCGACATCGTGCTGATTGATTATCAGCAGCCGTTCGGCAACGAGCATTTGCTGCCGCGCGGCACGTTGCGCGAGCCGCCGTCGCACCTGTTTCGGGCCAGCACCATCTTCATCACAAAAAGTGATGGGAACGCCGCCGGCCTCCGCAAGCGGATCGCACAGTTGAATCCCAACGCCGGCATTATCGAGTGCGTGCATCATCCGCTCTACTTCGAGGACGTGTTCACGGGGGAGCGATTCGGATTGGAGTTTCTGAACAACAAACGCGTCGCCGCCCTGAGCGGCATCGCGCAGCCGGAAAGTTTTGAGCAATCCCTGGTCAAACTGGGCAACGATCTGGTCTATACGAAGCGGTTCGCGGATCACCATCGCTTTTCCCAGCAGGAAATCCTGAACGTGATCAACCGAAGCAAAAAGCGCCAGGCCGAGGTCATCGTGACGACGCAGAAGGACGCGGTGCGTTTTCCAAAGATCGATCGGCGTGACTTGCCGATTCTTTTCATGCGCGTGGAGATCAAGATTCTGAAAGGCGCGAAAGACTTTCAGGATTGTGTCCGGCAGATTTGTTTCCGCTAGCGATGGATTGGCTTGTCTATTGGATGGTGCGCGGCGTGGTGGCGCTGATTCAGGGCTTGCCTCTTCGCTGGGCTGCGCGGTTGGGGCGCGCCGGCGGGGCCGTGGCTTTTTGGCTAGACGGACGGCACCGCCGCGTGGCGTTGCGAAATCTGGACCAGTGTTTCGGAGCGGAGAAATCCGCCGATGAACTCCGGCGCATCGCACGGGAAAACTTTCGGAGGATCGGCGAGAACTTTGTTTCTGCGATCAAAACGGCGTCGATGTCGGACACGGAACTGGATGAGGTCTTGAAGGTGAACGGCGCCGAGAAGCTGCTCGCCGCCGAGTCGGGTCGAGGCTCGCGAAACTGCATTGTGGCCATCGGACATTTCGGAAATTTCGAGCTCTACGCCCGGCGGGCCATGTGCATCATGGGGTTGAAACCGGCCACGACGTATCGGGGCTTGAAGTCGCCGGCACTGAATCGCTTGCTGCAGTCGCTGCGGCAGCGTTCCGGCTGCCGGTTTTTTGAACGGCGAACGGATGCGAAAGCTCTGCGTCAGGCACTTAACGAGTCCGGGCTGCTCCTGGGATTGCTGGCGGATCAGCACGCGGGCGATCACGGCTTGTGGCTGCCGTTCCTAGGACGAGAGTGCTCGACGAGCGCGGCGCCGGCCGTGTTTGCTCTGCGCTATGATTCGACCCTTTACACAGCGATTTGTTACCGAACTGGGCTGGCGCGTTGGGTCATTGAAGTCGGGGATCAGATCCCGACCGAGGAAAACGGGAAGGCGAGATCGGTCGAGGAGATCACTCGCGATGTGAATCGAGCCTTCGAGACGGCAGTCCTGCGAGATCCGGCGAACTGGTTCTGGGTGCATCAGCGGTGGAAGCCCAAAAAATCAAGGACCCGATCCGTCCCGAGTTCGACCGCCGAGGTGCTGGAGGCCTGATCAACCCATTGAAAAATCCGGCGAAGATCCTTGTTCGCGGCGTGAACTGGCTGGGGGACGCGGTCATGAGCACCCCCGCGCTCTCGCGCTGCCGCGAGGCGCATCCCGAAGCGCACATCGCCCTGCTTACGCCGGCGAAACTGGCCGAGCTCTGGCAGCATCATCCGGCGGTCGATTCGATCTGGCCCATCGCTGACAAGGAGACCGCCTGGTCTGTGGGCCGGCGTTTGCGCCGCGAGACGTTTGACCTGGCGGTTGTTTTGCCAAATTCGTTTCGTTCCGCGCTGGAGGTCTGGTTGGCGCGGATTCCGATCCGGATCGGATATCAAGGCCAGTGGCGGCGCGGACTGCTGACGCAAGCCGTTGCCTCGCGCTCGGCGGCGGTGCCGATGCGAAAGCGATCCGAGCGCGAAATCCGGCACTTGATTCAATCGAAGACAGTGCCACAAGCCTTCGCGGCGACAAACTCCACGAATTCGGCGCACCACATTCATCAGTATTTGCATTTGATGAGCTACGCGGGGGCGAGTTCGGAGCCGGTTCCGCCCCGGCTCGTTGTCACCGAGGCCGAAGTGAAGGCTTTCTGGGAGCGGTGGCAGATTGCGGCAAATGATTCCCGACCGCTGTTTGGGTTGAATCCAGGCGCTGAGTACGGCCCGGCCAAGCGTTGGCCCGCGGAGCGATTTGTGGAGGCCGCGGTGGAAATTCAAAGGCAGACAAACTGCCACTGGATCATTTTCGGAGTGCAGGCTGAATCGGAGTTGGCCGCGAGCATCGCCGCGCAAATTCAGGCGGCGGTGCAGCCGCAATCGCCCATCGCCAACCGCCCATTGCCAACACCGTCCGTCCACAACTTGGCAGGCCGGACGACTTTGCGCGAACTTGCCGCCGGTCTGAAGGCGTGCCGCGTTTTGCTGACGAACGATTCCGGGCCGATGCACGTGGCGGCGGCCCTGGGCACGCCCGTGGTCGCCCTCTTCGGAAGCACCTCGCCCGTTCTGACCGGTCCTGGACTGCCCGGAGAGGGCCGGCATTCCCTCCTTCAGGCCGAGGTTCCGTGCGCGCCTTGCTTTCGGCGACGCTGTCCGATTGATTTTCGATGCATGAACGGGATCAGTGTGGAGGCGGTTGTCGAGGCGGTTGTGTGGGCGCAACCAAACTGAAACCGCAGGCAGCCTGCCGGCAGCCTGCCCTACTTTGGCTTCCGCTTAGAATTCTTCTAAGAAAAATCCTGTTCACGCGTTAACAAAGTGTGACGGGCTTGGGTCTAACTCCCGGAACGATGAGCAACAACGGGCATCTGAGCAAAAGCGAATGGGTCAGCCAAATCTTCGAACAGCGCGAAGGCTCGCTAATGCGTTATGCGACGTGGCTCACGGGCGATGCCGAGCAGGCGCGCGACGTGGTTCAGGACACGTTCCTGCGCCTCTGCGCCGAAGACCCGGCCGAGGTGCAACGCTACGTCGTCGAATGGCTCTTCACTGTTTGCCGTCATCGCGCGGTGGATATTTGTCGAAAGGAGAATCGCATGAAGCCGCTGACCGAATTGGAAATCGCGTCACAGACGAGCGACGAACCTTCGCCGGCGGCGGCCATTGAGGTGGCGGACGCGGCGAATCACGTGCAGCACGCACTCCAGGGGCTTCCAGCCAATCAGCAGGAGGTTGTGAGGCTGAAGTTCCAGTGCGGTCTCAGTTACAAGGAAATCAGCCACGTCACGAATCTGACCGTTACGAACGTGGGCTTTCTGCTCCACAGCGCTCTGAAAACATTACGACGCGAACTCCGCGCGGAGTTCGGCCTAAACAAGACTCAATGAGGTTTATGAAAATTGATCCCGATGATCCCAATTTGAGCGCGTATGCACTCGGCGAGCTCGACGAGCCGGCGCGCGCGGAAATCGAACAGGCGGTGAACGAGTCGCTCGCCTGCCGTCAGGTTGTTGAGGAAGTACAGCAAGCGGCGGCTCTGCTGGCCCAGGAACTCGGACAGGAAACTTGCGCCAGTCTCTCCGAGGAGCAGCGGCAGATTCTACGCGAGGCAGCGAAGTCAGAGGCAATCGGAACGGAGACGACGGCGGAACCAGAAATCGTGGTGCGCGGGCCGTGGAGGCGATTCCTTTCGTGGGGTTGGCTGGCGGCGGCGGCTTGCCTGGTCTTGCTCTTTGCGGCCTCGTTTTTCCTCCCCGGACTTTCAAAGGCCAAGGCCAAGGCACAGCGCATAACAATAATAACGGAATTGTCCAGGCCAGATCTGGATTCCCGTCCGGCAGACGCCGGGTCGAGAGTCGAGCTGACGCCCGCCGTCGCATCGGCAGGGAATACCTCCTCGACCCAAAACCCGAGTCCACCGGCCGCTGCGGAGGATAATAGAGCGTACCTTTTCAAAATGGACCCAAGGCTGTTGGAGCGCTATGGGCTTGTGCGGAGTGCTGAGCTTGCTCAATCGCCAGGGGAAGGCGCGCCCTCGCCGGCTCCAGGTATTCAGGTTGCCGACAACCGTTCCGCAGTTCCACCCTACACTTCGTCGTCGCCGAGTGGGATGTCGCCGGAATTGATGCGGCGATACGGCCTGGGCGCGAACCCATCCGGTCCGAGTTTGAATCCGTCCTCGCGTTATGGGATGCCGGGTCCCGCACCGGCGCGCCGCTATGCATATTCGAGTTTCGACCGCGCCTACTCCAATCGCGCAGAACAGGGCAATACCGCGACGTATCCGTACTATCCCGAGAACCCCTTTCTGCCGGCTCTGGAGAATCCAATCTCGACCTTTTCGCTGGACGTCGATACGGCCTCATACGCGAACATTCGGCGTTTCCTGAACCAAGGCCAGGTGCCGCCGCGAGACGCGGTGCGGATTGAGGAGATGATCAATTACTTCACCTATTCGTATCCCGCCCCAAAGGGCAGCGATCCGTTCGCGGTGAGTTTGGAAACCGCCGGTTGCCCCTGGAACCGCGATCACCGGTTGATTTCCGTTGGGCTGAAAGCGCGCGAGATCGCTCCCGGCAAGCGGCCGCCGAGCAATTTGGTTTTCTTGATCGACGTGTCAGGATCGATGCGACCGCCGGAACGCCTGCCGCTGCTCAAGCAAGCGCTTCGCCTGCTGACCAAGAGATTGTCGGAGCAGGATCACGTGGCCATCGTCGTCTATGCGAGCAACTCCGGCGTCGCGCTGTCTTCCACAGCGGGCACGGAGAAGGAGCGGATTCTGGCCGTGATCGACCGGCTTGAAGCCGGTGGCTCGACGAATGGCGGCGAGGGGATTCAGCAGGCGTATGCCATTGCCGCGAGCCATTTCATCCCGGGCGGCGTCAACCGGGTGATCCTTTGCACGGACGGCGATTTCAACGTCGGGATCACGGATCAAAATGCCTTGGTTGGTCTCATCCAGGAGAAAGCGCGCCGCGGAGTTTTCCTGAGCGCCCTTGGCGTGGGGACTGATAACTACAAGGACGCGCTGCTGCAGAATCTCGCGGACAAAGGCAACGGAAATTACCACTACATCGACACGATCGAAGAAGCGCAGAAGGTGCTGGTGGATCAAATGAGCGGCACGCTCGTCGCAGTCGCCAAGGACGTCAAAGTTCAAATCGAGTTCAATCCGGCGCGAGTCAGCGCGTATCGTTTGATCGGCTACGAGAAGCGCCTGTTGCGGTCCGAGGACTTCAACAATGACGCCAAGGACGCCGGCGAGGTCGGAGCCGGCCATGCGGTGATGGCGCTATATGAGGTTGTGCCCGCGGGGGCCTCCGAAACTCCACCCGCCGCGGACAATTTGAAATATCAACCTGAGCAACGGTTTCAAATCCGCGTGGCCCGTGCCAGCCGCGAACTGCTGACGCTGAAACTGCGTTACAAGCGGCCCGAGGCGAACGAAAGCCAACTGCTGGAATTCGCGGCCGCGGACAGCGGCGCGAGTTTTGGCCAGGCTTCGCCCGATTTCAAGTTCGCCGCCGCGGTGGCGAGCTTCGGTTTGATTCTTCGTGATTCCGCTTACAAGGGAACGGCGAACTTCGACAGCGTTTTGGAGCTCGCCCAAGAGGGGAAGGGCACGGACGACGAGGGCTATCGCGCTGAATTCATCAACCTCGTGGGGAAAGCCAAGGCAATCAGCGGTCCGGCCAACGGCAATTTGTTTTCTTCGCGATTCCATCCAGGGCCGGTCCAGCGTCCGCCGGCACCGGCCACCAAGCGCAACGTGAAACTGCCTGTGCCTCTGACTCGGGAACAAGTGGCTTTCGCCGCAGGGGATCCGAGCAAGGCGGGTGACGCCGACAGAATTGTCGCGATGAGCGCCAATGGGGAGATCCAGGATGAAGCCAGGGCTGACAAGCTCGTGGTCAACCTCTCCGGGACTTCCGCCACGCGGTTTGCTGTGGCGCGCATCTCGGTGCTGGGAGATCACCCGGAGTTGATCAAACGGGTGAACGAGCATCGGGACCGCTTGCTGGACGTCGCGGTGGGGGCGCTGTCGAGCCTGACTTTGGGCGACGTCGAGAAACCCGGTTTTCGGAATCTTCTCCGTCAACAATTGCTGGCGCTTTTCAACGAGGTGCTCGGGCGAGGCACGATTCAGGAAGTGATCATTACGGAATTCATTGTTCAGTGAGCGAGCTGTCCGCGGGACAACGGCCAAAATCCAGAGAAGTAATCGTGGCGGCAAGTTGTCCGAACTAAGGCAGCAGGACCGCCCGATAAAACCTTGCACTTGCGCTGGCTCTCTGCACTTGCAGGGGGCAGATGCTACCAGGTTGACACCCTGTTGCTCAGTGAGACGTAGCGGTCGAACTCGGTCTCGCTCACTTGCTAATTGCGGAGCGCTCGGCAATACTGCCGCGGTGAAGACCACGGTTACGGAATTAACCGACCGGTTGCTCGCTTCCTACGCGCGCGTTGGCGGCATCAATCATCTGGACGGCAAAAACTTGCCGTCCAAAACGGCCATTGCCGGGATCGCGTCGGATTTGTTGCGCTTGCTGTTTCCCGGTTTCTTCGACGAACGAACCATTCACTCGTCGGAATTGAAGGTGGAAATCGCGACGCTGATGGATTCCGTGCAAGGCCGGTTGGAGGACGAGATTTACAAGAGCCTGGAGTATCGTCCGCCGGAGGAAATCGGCACCCGGAATCTTCGGTCGGCGGCGCACGCGCTGACGATGAATTTCCTGGAAAGTTTGCCGCGCGTCCGCGAGATGTTGCACACCGATGCGGAGGCGGCTTACAACGGCGACCCGGCGGCATTGAGCAAAGAGGAAATCATCGTGGCCTATCCGTTCATCGAAGCGATCGCCGTGCAGCGGATGGCGCACGAGCTTTACCTGCAACACGTGAGGCTGATTCCCCGAATCATGACCGAATGGGCGCACTCCCGCACGGGAATGGATTTGCACCCGGGGGCGCAGATCGGAACGCATTTCTTTGTCGATCATTGCACCGGGACCGTGATCGGAGAGACGGCGGCCATCGGGAATCACGTCAAGATGTATCAGGGCGTCGGGCTGGTCGCGCGTTCGCTGGCGGGCGGCCAGCAATTGCGCGGGCACAAACGCCATCCGACGATTGAAGACCACGTGACGATCTACGCGGGCGCCACGATCGTGGGCGGGGAAACAGTCATCGGTGAAGGCAGCACCATCGGGGCGAATGTATTTCTCATGCACAGCGTGCCGCCGAATTCGCTCGTGTTGTACGAGGAGGTCAACGTCAAGGTCCTGAGCAAGCGCGAACGGGGCAGGGGAGGGACGGACTTTCAGATTTGATGATCGCGTATTTCTGGATCGGCGTGGGCAGCGCGTTGGGAGGCATGTGCAGGTTCTGGCTTTCCGGATTCATTGCGCAACGATTTGGAGAAGCGTTCCCGGCCGGCACTCTTCTGGTCAACGCGTCCGGTTCCTTGCTGATTGGCCTGATCGCCGCGCTCGGAGATCCTGAAGGGCGCCTGTTCGTTCCGGCTTATGCGCGGCAATTCTTGATGATTGGAATTCTCGGCGGTTACACGACGTTTTCGTCGTTCAGTTTGCAAACTTTGAACCTGGTGCGGGACGGGGAGTGGCTGTTCGCCGGACTGAACGTGGCCCTGTCGGTGGTGCTGTGTTTGGGAGCTGTATGGATCGGACACACGCTTGGCCAATTCTTGAATCCGAAGATTTGATATGAAGCTGCACGAGCACGGGAAGCTGCTGCGGATTTACATCGGGGAGAGCGACCGCTGGCATCATCAACCTCTTTACGAGGCGATCGTGCTCAAGGCGCGGGAACTGGGCTTGGCTGGCGCGACCGTTTTGCGCGGGCCGATGGGCTTCGGCGCGAACAGCCATCTGCACACGGCGAAGATTCTACGGCTTTCCATGGATTTGCCGATGGTGATCGAGATCGTGGATTCGGAGGAGAAGATCAACACCTTATTGCCGCACCTGGACGACATGGTTCTGGAAGGCCTGGTGACGTTGGAAGACGTGCAGATCCTGAAATACCGGGCCAATCGAGAGAAGATTTGAAACCGGGACGGATTTTCCTCATGCTTCTGGCGGTCAATCCATCCATTGGAGACCTATGAAGAATCTTATTCTGACTGCATTCACTTTGCTCCTCTGCGGCTCTGAACTCAGCCTCGGCGCGCCGATGAACGCCCTGATCATCGATGGCCAAAACAACCACGATTGGAAAGCGACGACGCCTGTTCTGAAAAGGATTCTGGAAGAAAGCGGACTGTTCAAGGTCGATGTCGCCACCGCGCCACGG
This sequence comes from Verrucomicrobiota bacterium, assembly GCA_016190065.1. Lineage (GTDB taxonomy): Bacteria > Verrucomicrobiota > Verrucomicrobiia > Limisphaerales > SIBE01 > VHCZ01. Next base: position 3,573 of record JACPRI010000152.1, on the reverse strand, counting down.
GACGGCCAGGACCTGAGCGGGTTTCGGCCCAAGTTCTCCGACTACCAGGTCGTCGTTTCAAATTACAATGGAGAATCCTGGCCGCAGGAAACCCGCAGCGACTTTGTGAACTATGTGCAATCGGGCGGCGGCTTTGTTTCGGTTCATGCCGCAAACAATTCGTTCCCGGATTGGAAGGCATACAATGAGATCATCGGCCTGGGTGGCTGGGGCGGGCGCAATGAGAAGTCAGGCCCTTATGTGCGGTACGTTGAGGGCAAAGTTGTCCGGGAAACAGCGCCGGGCGTGGGCGGCAGTCACGGGATGCAGCACGCCTTTGCCGTCGAGGTCCGTGATTCAAGACATCCAATCACAGCCGGGCTGCCCGCCAAGTGGATGCACGCCAAAGACGAGCTTTATGATCGGCTGCGAGGCCCGGCCGAGAATCTGACCGTTTTGGCCACGGCCCACGCCGATCCAGCCACGAAAGGGTCTGGCCAGCACGAACCGATGTTGATGGTGATCGCGTACGGAAAAGGCCGGGTTTTCCATACGACACTCGGTCACAGCGTAGAAGCCATGAAATGTGTTGGCTTCATGGCGACTCTCCAACGCGGCGCGGAATGGGCGGCCAGTGGAAAGGTAACCCAAAGGATTCCGCAGGATTTTCCAACGGCGGACAAGGTGAGCAGCCGGGAGTGAAGCGGAGCCAGCCGGGGACTTGTCTGCGAGACAGGCAGTTAGCGGAGGGTGTGGACCAGATTCTCGAAGCGCCCGGCGATTTCACGCACCTTTTGCGGGAGCCGGCGCGGGTTGAATCCCACTTTCTCGTAAAGTCCGGGTTTGTTCCACATAACGTAGAGATCGAACGCGGATGGGCGCCGTCCGGTAGCTCGGACAAACCACGATTCACGTTCGGCCAGGATTTGTCGGGCGACGTTCCAGGCGATGATCGGGTTGGAATAATTTCGAGACTTTGAATAGCTCCGCCAGACCGATGGCATGATCTGGAACCGGCTCACTTCTCCGGAAGAGCCTTTGGCCGTGTCGGGGTTGCGAAAGTGCCCGGACTCGATTTGGGCTAAGGCCCATTGGATAGGAGCGACCGCCAGGAGGGAGACCTCCATGCCGGTCTCCGGAGCCGGGGTAGAGACGATGGCTGCCTTCAGGGGCAGACAAAGAGACACCAAGACAGTTGTTATCAGCAGTCGCATAAATCGCAGTGTTGCCTAAGATACACCTTAAGCCTAAGGGAGGATGCACGCGGGTCAAGCGTTTACTTCAGTTAACTAAAATGTTGCACTGCACTGCGGGATTGTGGCTTGATCTTCGCATGACTCGATGGACTGCCGTGCGTGCCGTTCGATTCATTTGGTAGCCTGAGCCGGACTTTGGGCTGCGAGTTCGTCAATCCTATGAACCGGTGCCGGATGCACGTGCTTTACAGCGGCCGGGTGCAGGGCGTTGGCTTCCGGTACACCACGAAATCACTGGTGATGGAATTTGAAATAACCGGGATTGTCCGTAACTTATCCGATGGCAGAGTCGAGTTGGTGGCAGAAGGGTCGAGGGACGAGTTAACGGCTTTTCAGCAGGCCATCCGGGATTCTGGGCTCGGTCATTTTATTACCCACGAAAAGGTCACTTGGGCGGATGCCACGGGTGAGTTTAGAGGGTTTTTTATAGTGAGTTAGTGTTGTTTTTAATCGAGATGAGGTACGCGATCATCGCTGACATCCATGGCAATCTGGAAGCGCTTCAGAAGGTGTTGGAGGACTCGAGGAAGGAGGGATGCACCCATTACGCCTGCCTTGGAGACGTCGTGGGATACAACGCGAACCCCAAGGAATGCCTGGACATCATCCGCGGTACGGGCATGCCCTGTGTAAAGGGTAACCACGACGAATACTGTTCGGTCGAAACCAATCTCGAAGGCTTCAACCCGCACGCGGCCGAGGCGGTCAATTGGACACGCCAGCAACTCACGGAGGAGGACCGGCAGTGGCTGCGCGATTTGAAATACCTCCGCATGGTGGCTAATTTCTCCATCGTCCACGCCACGCTGGATGGCCCGCAGCGCTGGGGTTATGTGTTTGACCGATTGGCGGCCGCCGCCAGCTTCACCTACCAGAACACGGGCGTTTGCTTCTTTGGCCATACACACGTCCCGGTCGCCTTCGTCCGCGACACCGTGGTTCGGGGGGGAACCTATTCCAAGTTCAAGATCGAGACGGGCCGGAAGTATTTTATTAACGTGGGGAGCGTCGGCCAACCGCGCGACAGCGTGCCGAAGGCGGCCTACGCCATTTACGACGTGGAGGATGGCGTAATCGAATTGCGTCGTGTGGAGTATGACATCCCGACGACGCAGGCGAAGATCCGCGCCGCAGGATTGCCTGAACGCCTGGCTGAGCGATTAGCTTACGGCAAATGAAGCGCAAAGCCCACCGGAGCACCGTCCAGCCTTGAATCGCTGTCGCGTTTGGGAGTGGTGGACAGAGGCGTTTGCCAGCCAAGTGCCTGATTTTCCAGTCGAGTAGGTCAATCCTTTTCACCTTTGAAAACCCTCATCCTAAAGCCCAGTTCCTTGGGGGATGTGATCCAAGCTTTGCCGGTGCTGCGGTTGCTGAAACAGCACAACGCATCGAATGAGATCTTTTGGTGGCTCTCCTCGGATCTGGTGCCCCTTTTGGAAGACGACCCTGACTTGGCCGGCATTTTGCCGTTCGATCGCCGTCGCTGGGCCTATCCACGCGGGTGGCGTCGGAACCTGGACAGCATCCGCGAGATGCGCGCGCACCGGTTCGACTGGGTCATTGATCTCCAAAGCTTGGCTCGAAGCGGTCTCTTTGCCTGGCTGGCGAACGGAAGATTGACTATCGGACTTGACGATGCGCGCGAAGGGGCGCGTGGGTTCTACGACTTGATCGTTCCACGGCCGTCCTTCTTCACTCACGCGGTGGACTGGTATCTGGAGGTACTGCGCAAGCTCAGCGTCCCGGTGCATTGGAACTTTGACTGGATGCCCCTTCGCCCGAAAACCGCGTCCACCGTCCGCAAGAAATGGCCATGTGACCGCGCCAGGTGGATTTTGCTTCATCCGGGAGCGCGATGGCCTACCAAACGCTGGCCTGTCGAGTACTATCAGAAACTGGTCCACCTCTTGACTTCTTCCTATCCGGACCTGGATGTCGCCGTGCTGGGGACGCGCGAGGAGGCTTCACTGGGTAGCACGATCACGCAGACGGATCCCCAACGCTGTCTCGATCTTACCGGACAAACTTCATTGCCGGAGATGATCGAATGGATTCGCCAAAGCGAAATCTTGATCTGCAATGATACCGGACCTATGCACATGGCGGCGGCGTTGGGCAAACCGGTCGTGGCCATTTTGGGTCCTACCGAAGCTCGCCGGACCGGGCCGTATGGACAAATCGATCATGTAATCCGGGTCGATTTGCCCTGCGCGCCATGCTTCCGTTCGAATTGCGCCAATCCCAATCGTCTCCAGTGTCTGCGGGAAATCTCCGCGACTGATGTTTTCGCACGGGTCCGCAGAAACTTTGTCGAAACTCGATCCGTCGCGCCGGTCCT
>JACPRI010000170.1 GCA_016190065.1 Verrucomicrobiota bacterium | reverse complement strand
CTGGCGCTCCCCTTGGGTTGGAATCCCTTTGCAGGCGCTCAGAGCCAAAACGGCCAGCGCAGCACTTCCAGCCACGATCGCGCGTCGCAAAAGCTTGGCCGCGTTCAAGCCGTTCAACCGCGAATGGTCGCCAATGAACGCGAATGAAATTGGGGCATTGCAGAAGTATTCGAGTTTCGAGAGGTGCTCACCAGATAGGGAGAGTTGGAGGACTCGCCAGAGCACGTTTCCGCGCCGGTCTGTTGGCGGGCATTCGCGTGCAGTTGCGGTTTCCCGCTGAATGCGCGACCCTGCGCGCCAGACGGGCACTTCGAACGAGGTGTCGGACCAGCGGATCGGCTGGAGGTTCCGTGTTTTCAAACTCATTTCTCGTCCTTCGATTTGCGGTTTGATCTTCGGCGAATCGAGATTGGCTCGATGCGTCCTTTGATACGCCCAAACCGCAACGAGCCACTCCACATGTTTTGTTGAAGCCTGGGCGTTTTTTGCTGCGCTCCCGGCAATGGACGGTGAAGGGTAGCCTTTGGACTGCGGCGACGGAGCTTGCGGAGTTCCCGCTTTGGATGCGGAGCCAGGCGATTCTGGTTGATCCGATCCGACGTGCTCGAAAGAGCCGAAACCAAAGCGGTGAATCGCTAACCTCTTCCCCGCACTCCAAAGCGCGGCGCGCATTCGAAAAGAAGAGCGGGCTTTGGTGACACACGGTGGTTTGCCAAAACCCGCTTCTCCTCACTCGAGAAGAAAACGAAGATTGCATCGGCGCCAGGAGGAAGACTTTCGCCATCCTCCTGGCTCGATGCTTCCCGAACCTCAGTTACCTGAACGGCTCATCAACAAGCTCCCGGTCGGCCGGGCTCTATCATTCGTAATTACTTGCCCATGCCGGCCGGCCATTGCTCCTATTCCGCCTCCCGTGGATACGGCGGGACGTACGGCTTCGAGATACTGTGCACCTTGTCCGGCGAGAACTCCGAGTTCGCGCCGTGACAGATCACGCAAGTTTCCACCGCTCTTGATCCGTACGGGTCTTGCGGATCCGGAATGTAAGTCATCATCTCGCCGTGGGCTTTCGCGTAATCACTGTCATGACACGCCAGGCAGGCGATGCGCGACGGCTTTTGTTTCCAGGTGTCAGACTCCGCATGGCACTTCGTGCAGTTCCGCACGTCCTGTGGGAAGATGATGTGGCCAAACGTATCCTTCGTCGCGTTGGCGTAAATCTGTTCCGGATAATTCAGATACGCGCCGACGTGAACGCCGTGGACTCTCCGGACAATCGGCATCGCGCCATAACCACTCCAGCCCGCCAGGGAAGTCCCGCCTTGATTCTTGAACATCTCGCCCGACGCAACGTGACCGTAGTCGTGGCATGCGGTGCAGTAGTCGGTATCGAAGGGCGCGGCATGGATCGGGCCCGAAGCCAGGTGGAAGATCGTGTCGCTGTGGCAATCGGCGCAGTTGGTCGCGACCTTTTTTTCTGCGTTGGTCGTTCCAACCTGGAACATCAGGTGACCGAGACCGGTCGGAGCCGTCAGCCCGGCGATCTTGCCGGCCCTCGGCAGATGATACGCATAGATTCCGTAGCTGCCCGGAGCCAGCCCCGCGACATCACTCAACTGATAGGCAATGTTCGCGCTGGTCCGAGTCACCATCGGATCGCTGTAATCGAGCGGGTCGGAAAGCGCGCGGAGATCGTTGCTCGGCGTGGAAGCCGCGGCGATGGTGACATCCGGCTCCAGCACGGTATTCGGGCCTCTCTTCCAGCCCATGGCCGTGGTGACGTCGCCGTTATAGATTTCAAACCTGGCCTTCGATCCCTGGATCAAAGTCCGGATATTGACATTCGCGCCGGACACGGAGGCCAGGGCGCCGCCATTCAGGTTCGTGATCACCGAATTCAAGGAAGCGACCACCTCGGCCGCGGACACAAGATTGCCGGCCCCGACGATCTTGATGTCCTGCGGAGCGCTCCCGTTGACGGAGAGCGTGAAAATCTTCCCGCTGATAGCCCAGGGCCCGGCCTTGCTGCTGGACACGGAGGCGCGCAACTTCGAGTTGACGTTCTTGGCGGCGCTGGTCAGCACGGGAACAGCGCGGCTGCGCGGACCATAAACAAAGAGACTCGCCGTTGAGAAATTGGCGTCCGTCACTTTCGTGTGATCGATGGGTTTGCCCGCATCGTCCTTGATCACCAGCGAAACCACCGGCTTTTCACCCGCGACATAGAATTTTCCATTGGCCGGAGGAGTCAGAGCGATATCGATCGCGTTCATCTTCGGCGGCGGAATCGTGTGGGCGTCGAGCACGCTGGTGGCGATGCTCTCATCCCCCGGACCTCCCGGCCCATGGCACTTCCAGCACTTCGTGTCATTCCCCTGCGTTCCGCCCTCGTGGGCCACCATGCCCTTGGGAAGCGACTCTTTGGGGCCGAACCACGTGTTGTCGTGACAGGAACCGCAAGCCAGGCGGGACGGGTCGGTCTTCCAGCGGTCGTCCACATGGCAGGCCGTGCAGTTTTTCGCATCGGCGGGAAACAGAACGTGAGTGTAATTGCGGAATGCTCCCGTCACCGAGTTGGTATAAGCATCCGACTTCAGACCTTCGCCCATGTGAACGCCGTGGGCCCGCAGAATGATGGGATCCACGACATAAGCTCCCGCGGCGTCTCGGAAGGCAGCATACCCGTCATTATTGTGGCACGACTTGCAGGAGGCCACGGGTTGGTAATCCAGCGCCCAACTGCCCGTTGGAGAACGGCCGGGATCGACGTGATGCATATACATCTTCCCACTGATCGGCCCTTCGTGGCAGGCGGCGCACTGCGCTTTCGTCACAACTGGCTTTTCCACCGTGGCGGTGCCGATCTGGATATCGGCAAATCTCATGACTTGCTGAATGGCGTCCGTGCCGAGCACGGAGTTGAGACTCACCGTGTAGGTTCCAGGCGCCTCGTCGGTCACGGGCCGCAATGGATAAGTCAGCACGTTGCCATTCACCTTGACGTCCGGATTGGTTTTGAGGTCGATGTAATGATGGGGCCGTTTGCTGCGATCGGTGACGGCGTTCAGTAATTTGCTCGCCGTGACGGTCAGTTGAGGATCTTGGGGGCCGTACAGGTAAAGGCTCAAGGTCGAGAGATCGGCCCGGCTCACTCCCTGCAACATCGTGTCCAGAATCGTGACCGTCACGACCGGACTTTCCCCCTGGGCGAAGTATTGGCCATTAGCGGGCGCTGATACCTGCAATAAGAGATTCCAGCCTTTTAGCTCGGCCACCGTGTCATGCTCGCTGACGACACGAAAAAAGGCCATGTCGTCCTGGAGGCCTTTTGAAACCAGGGCCATGTAAACGCCGGATTCGATCTCCGTCACGATCGCGTCGGTCACATCGAACCACGGAGCGGAGGCATCGATGGATTTCTTGGTTTGCAGCCGAAAGGGACCCTCGGTTTTGGAGCGAAAGAGGATCTGCATTGAGCCGCCCTGCGGCACGGAGATGCTGGCGACTTGGGGTGGAGTTTCAGCGCCCAACGGGTGCGGCGCCATCAAGACACGCAGCGCCAGGAGCGCCGCGCAAACTGCAATTATTCGCGTTGTTTTCATGAATTTGCTGTGAATCGGTTCAATGTTCTGTGCAACGATCGTGAGGCGGATGTTTCGGCCCCCCACGCAATGACACTTCAGAGAGTGAGATGGAATTGCGCACTGGACTTCCCCAAACTTGCCAGAAGTGCAACTTATTTTGAACAAGTTGACAATGAAGACCGCTTAATCCAAAGCCGACCTGCGTTAATCGTAATTTGGTGCCAGAGGATGGGATCTCCGCAAATGCCGTGGGCGCGAAGTAACCTGGCCCGAGACGTCAAAGCGGCGCAGCAGGTGCAGCCAAGAGGAACGATGCGGCGAGCGACGCGCGAGGGGAGCGACCAGTTAGGAGCTAGCCGCTCTCCGGATCCGAACTAATTGCCGGATCACAAAGGCGTAGGTGCTCCACACGATCGATAAGAGGGTAAAGATGGTCAGCACCACTCCCCAAGGAGCCTTGGGCGACCAAAGTGCGCGCGGGAAGAGATCTTCTGGGTGCCGAATTGCGAGACCGCCTTCGCAGATCAACTGGCTGCGAACGGACGCGGACTCAGGAGGGGCTGTGATCTCCGCTTCGATGCGCAACTCACCGGTTGCCGTCGTGGGCAGGTCAACTGGAAACGACACGACCGCCCGGCCTGCTTCACCTGTGGTCGCAGTGCCGATACAGAGCCGTCCAAACAGGCGTTCGACGAAAAAGCTCACCTCGGCGTCTTTGACCGGTGTGCCCTCAAGTTTGACCGTCGCAACAAGAACCTTCTCCTCATCTTCGACGGCTGAACTCAGGGTGATCTCTGGAGCTGGTTTGTCCGCCTGGTCCCCGCGCGCGAAACCGAGAACCAGCGGAACGAAAATCAAAACGGCGACGAACAATGCCGGCGCCGGCTGAAAACGGTGAAGTTTGGCTGGTTCTTTTGGCAAGACCAGATCCACGCCGATGTTTTTGGCTCCGACCTCTTCGACTCCTTCGACGGTTTCCCAGATGGAGACGATGGGAAACAGTTTGGCAAAGAGGGTGAAGAGCAGAAGAAAAGTGGCCAGACCACCGGCTGTCACGGTCCATTCCACCCAGGTTGGAAAATAGCTCGGCGTGACCCCCGCCGCTTCGGTTGGGATGTAGGGAGACAACAGGGTGGGGACGATGATGAGGTAGCGTTTGATCCACATCCCGATGTTGATGAGGATCGAGGCGGCGACCAGGCGGGCGATCAAATTTTTCCGGTTGGGATACATCATGACGAAGACGGGCAGGAAGAGGCAGAAAACGGCCCAGGACCAAAATGCGATGCCGTACAGGCCGCGTCCCATCAGCACGTCGATCAGCCGGTTCTCCGCAGTTTCCGCGCCGTACCATGTCGTCAGGTACTCGCTCAAGGTGAAATAAATGTAGAGCAGGTTCAGCGCGAGCATCAGGCGGCCGAGGTTCTGGAATTGCCGTTCGGTCAGGTAATTCTCCAGATGGTAAACTTTTCGGAAGATAGCCATCGCCGTGATGATGGCGGCCGTGCCTGAGAAAATGGCGCCGATCACAAAATAGGGGCCGAAAATCGTGCTGTGCCAGCCGGGCCGCAGCGTCATCCCGAAAATCCATGAAACCACCGTGTGCACGGAAACCGCCACAGGAATGATAATGACCGCCATGGTAGCGAG
>JACPRI010000161.1 GCA_016190065.1 Verrucomicrobiota bacterium | reverse complement strand
GGTCGTAACTGTTCCTCAGGCCGCTTGCGATCAACTCGCGGCCACCGCCGTCGGGATCGAAGCGCAACACCCAGCCTTCGACGGAGTATTTCGCGCTTTCGAAGCCGCGTGGCATGAGGCGGTCGGTCCCTTTCGTAGCTACCGGACGGCGGAGGCTGACGCGTGCTGCCAACGGAGTGCCGTTGCCGCCCATCAGATGAAGCGACTTGCCATCCGGACTGACCACGAGATTGTGCGGGCCGTGTTCGCCGCCGCCTTTGAGTTCGAAAAGCAATTCGCTTTGATCGAACTGGTCGTCCCCGTCGGTATCACGCAGGCGGTGGAGACCTCTAGTGGCCGAGTTGTTGCCCTCCGCCACGGTGACGTAGAGGCTGTCGAAGGCATGCAGCAGCCCGTGCGACCATCCGACGCGAGCAGCCGCGCCGCCAAGCTTCTCGATCTTAGTCTCCGCGTCAGCATCGCCGATTGCAGGCGGCGTGATGCGGTAGATTCCTGCGTGGTGCTGTGCGGCGGCAAGCAACCGGCCTCGCGGGTCAACGGCCAGCGCAGTCAACGAGCCGCCATCCGCAGGCACAGTGAAAATCCGGTCCGCCTTGAAGCCGGGCAATGTTTTGATCGAGGATGACTCGGCAGGATTCAGGGGATGGCCCGGTTTGTACCAATACGGCCGATTCGCATAGACGGTGTCATCCACCGACTCCACCACAGGCGGAGTTATGATTCTGCCCGCCGCCGCGGGGCCGAGAGATGGAATGCCCGCCAGGTTCAAACCCTCCAAAGCCAGTTGATCCAGCCGATACGGAATCTCCTTGGCGGCCCAGCACATGCCCCGCAGAAGCATCAGCCGGAAAAATGGATCGTCGAAAGTCCACATGTAATGGCCGAAAATCGAGACAAACACGCGGGCGTCGATGCCGGGCGGTTCGTACGTCCAGAAGACCGGCACGGTCTCGACGGTCCCGTCGCCCGGATTGCGCCTGCGGTCGTCGCCCTGGTTGATCTTCTCGTCGGAGGTCGCCAGCACAGAGATCCGGGACCGGTCGCCGATGAACGGCCAATAGGGTTCATCCACGAAACGCATCAGGCCCGGCAAACCCAGAAGCAGCGGATGGTCCGGTTTAGGCAGGCGCAGTTCGGTGAGACCGTGCCGATACGACGCCGACTTGTACGACAGCCCGAAATGCCGCGCATGGTTCTCCCACTCCTGATCGCAGCCAATGGCCCAGTGGATTGTGGCCACTCCACCGCCGCGTGCCTGGTGTCGCTGGATCGCGGCAAGCTGCTGGGCATCCCAACGCGTCTTCAAATAGAATACCGCCAGATCAACTCCCTCCCACTGCTCCGGTTCGGGCCAGGGAAAAGCCGTGGAGACGCGAACGCCCGGTGCCTTCGCCAGGAGCGCGGCCCACTGGCGCTGCCACGCGGGATAATCGTGTTCGCCCGGGCCGTGGTCCTTGGGTCCAGCAACCAGCAGGACGTGCAATGGCCGCAATGGAGCTTTTGCATCCGGCCGCGGCGCCTGTGCCAGCACCGCTTCCACTTCCGCCCGGCTTCGAGGCGGCGGCGCTTCCGCCGCAGCGGCGCATGCGTAAGTGCTGAGTATTCCGGCAATGAGGGCGAGAAGGACTGTTTTCATGGCGGGGCTATTTACACTTGATCGGTTCAGTTGGCTTGGTCACCACGCAAAAGAGATCGTTCGGTCAGCGCGCAAGATGCGCCCAGGGCGGACGGACCAAAACGACCCTAGGATCTCATCTTTGCGATCCAGCGTTTCACAGGGGCACGGAACTGGCGAGTGGAGAATCAAGGCTTTCCGGTCTGCCACATCGACGACATCATTGCGAGCAAGGCCGCCACTAACCGGCAGAATGCTGGCCTTGACGATTTCATTGATCCGGCGCGGCGGGACGCCAATGAGCCCATTGGCTCGACGCTTGCAAACGGTCGCTTTTCAGCCAAAAAGAACCATGACCAATCCACGCCGGCGTCCGCCCGCCATCAAGGCGCTGTGGTTACCCTTCGCGATCGCCGCATCGGGCTTTCAGTTGTTTGCCGCCGATGCGGAAAGGGACTGGAAGGACCGCTTTGACAATTACGTCGATTGGGCGATCTACCGAGGGGACAAGAAAGCCAATCAATACTCCAGCCTGGCTCAAATCAATTCCACGAACGTTCATCGGCTGGAACTCGCGTGGGAATATCGCCACGGCGATCCCAATGGGCCTTCGATGTACAGCAATCCGATCGTGATCGACGGCTTGCTCTATTTCACCACGCCGAAGGTGAACGCGGTTGCATTGGACGCGGCCACGGGCAAGGAAACCTGGGTTTTCGAATCCGCCAAACACAGTCCGGGGAATCGAGTCTTCCGGGGACGCAACCGCGGCTTGGTCTATTGGGAGGATTCGCGCGGCCAAAAGGGGCGCATCTTCAATTTCGTCAAGGATCGGGTCTATGCCCTCGATGCCCAAACCGGCGCATTGATCGAATCGTTCGGGGAAGGCGGGTTTATCGATTTGCGGAAGAACTTGCCCGTGGACCCCGCGAAAGCGTCGATTGAAGTCACCACTCCCGGCATCATCTACCAAAACCTCCTCATCGTCGGCTCGCGTGTGCCGGAAGAAAACGATTCCACCCCCGGCGATGTCCGCGCCTACAACGCCGAGACCGGCGCCTTCGAATGGGTCTTTCACACCGTCCCGGTAAAAGGGGAGTTCGGTTACGACACCTGGCAATGGCAGGAGGGCGAAATCTACGGGGGCGCCAATCCTTGGGGTGGCTTCTCCCTCGATGAAGGACGAGGCTGGGTTTTTTGCGCCACCGGCTGCGGCGCGGGTGACTTCATTTATGGCGGCACGCGCAAAGGCATGAACCTCTTTGCCAATTGCGTCCTCGCGCTCGACGCCAAAACTGGCCGCCGCCTGTGGCACTATCAAACCGTTCACCACGACATTTTCGACTACGACAATCCTCCTGCTCCCGTCCTGGCTACCATCAACCTCGATGGCAAACGCCGGGATGTTGCTGTCCAACTCACCAAAATGGGCCTGACCTTTGTGTTGGATCGCGACACCGGCCACCCGGTCTTTCCCGTCGAAGAGCGCCCGGTTCCCGGCTCCAAAGTGCCGGGTGAAGAAGCCTGGCCGACCCAGCCTTTTCCCACGAAGCCGCCGCCGCTCGTGCGGTTGGCGACCTTCGAGGCTGACCTCACGAACGTCACTCCCGAATCGCGAGCTTCCGCGCTCGAACAGTTCAAGCGGCACGAAACGGGGTTCCTTTACACTCCGGCCTCGTTACGCGGCACAATTACCACGCCGGGCCACCAAGGCGGGGTGGAATGGGGCGGCGCCGCTTTTGATCCGGCCACAGGCGTTCTTTATGTGAACGCCAACGAAGCGCCGACGATCAATCGGCTCAAGCCGCTGGCGGAACTGGACCTGACGACGGCCACACCCGTTCAGCGAGGCGCCATGATCTACAACTTGACCTGCACTCCTTGCCATGGCTTCAACCGCCAAGGCAACCCGCCGTTGTATCCTCCATTGAACGACGTTCGTCTGCGGCTCAAGTCCGAGGAAATCCGAACCGTCCTTCGGTACGGGCGAGGGATCATGCCGTCGTTCGACCATTTTGCCCCCAAGCAGCTCGACGACCTTCTGGCTTATCTCGAGAGCAACGCCGAAGACGCGCAGGACCTGGCGTCTGTCGGATCGAAAGGACGTTACGCTCAGATTGCCCCGTTCTTCGAAGATCCCTACGGCGCTCCGGCCATCTCACCGCCCTGGGGAACGCTCAACGCTATCGATCTCAATAAGGGTGAAATCCTGTGGAAAGTGCCGCTCGGCGAATATCCCCAGCTCGCGGCCAAAGGCATTCGCAATACCGGCGCGAAAAACTTCGGCGGCCCTATCCTGACGGCGGGCGGCATCATTTTCATCGCAGCGACCCCCGACGAAAAAATCCGCGCGTTCGACAAATACACCGGCAAGGTTTTGTGGGAATACAAACTCCCGGCCGGCGGTTACGCCACGCCCAGCACCTACACGATCAACGGCAAGCAATACGTCGTCATCGCGGCCGGCGGCGGAGGCAAGCTCGGCACGAAATATGGCGATTCCATCCTGGCCTTCGCGCTGCCCCCTCCGTAACACGGACACTCCTGTCCGTGGAAGATCATGAATGACCCATCGCCTGACTCTACGGAATCGAACACTCAAGGTGATGACTCGGGCAAGAGTGTCCGTGTTACGCCAGCACGTCGTGGATCACGTGTCCTTCCACATTGGTGAGTCGGCGTCGGATGCCGTTGTGGTAGTAGGTCAGACGCTCATGGTCGATGCCCATCAAGTGGAGAATGGTCGCGTGGAAATCATGCACGCTGGCTCGATTCCGAACCACTTTGTAGCCGATCTCATCCGTCATTCCGTAAGCCGTGCCGCGCTTGAGGCCCGCGCCCGCCAGCCAAACCGTGAACGCGGTCTGATTGTGATCGCGTCCCTTGCCCAGAGTCCCGGCTTCGGATTGCGCGAACGGAGTGCGGCCGAATTCGGTGTTGAAAATGACCAGCGTGTCATCAAGCATGCCGCGCTGTCGCAAATCGCGGAGCAAGCCTGCGACCGGCCGGTCGATGCGCTTGGCCTCACGGCTATGTTCGCCCGGCACATTGCCGTGCGAGTCCCACGTCGGCCCTCCGAGTTCTGCCCCGGACCAGAGCTGCACGAATCGCACGCCGCGTTCCAACAATCGACGAGCCAGCAAACAACTGCGCGCAAAGTCCGCGCACTCCGGTTGATTCAATCCGTAAAGTGCGCGCGTTGCTTCGGACTCCTGGTCGAGATTCGTCGCGTTCGGAACCGCGACCTGCATCTTGGCCGCCAATTCATAACTGCGAATGCGCGCCGCCAATGGATCGCTCCCGTCGCGTTCGGCCAAGTGCCGCCGGTTCATTTCCGCCAGAAACTGGTAGCGCGCCAATCGCGTTTCTTCCTTGAGCGGTTGGGCTGGTTGAAGATCCGAAACTGGCGGCCCTTGCGTCCGAAACAGCACACCTTGATGGCGCGCCGGCAGGAAAGCGCTGGTCCAGTTATTCGCGCCGCCCGTAGGAATGCCGCGCGCATCGGCCAGCACCACGAACGTCGGCAAGTTGTCGGTCTCGCTGCCCAGAGCGTAGGAAAGCCAAGCGCCCATGACCGGAAAGCCCATCATGCGGAAACCTGAATGAGCCTCGAAGGTGCCGGGCGTATGATTGCCCGTAGATGAAACCATCGACCGGATCAGCGTCAGTTCATCCGCGCATTCCGCCAGATGCGGGAACAGGTCCGAAATCCAAAGCCCGCTCTGGCCGCGTGGTTGGAAGGGCCAATGGCTTTGATGCAGCAGTCCGACTTTGCCGAAGAAAACGTCCGGCTTCTCCTCGGCCGGCAGCGCTTTGCCATGATATTTCGCCAGTTCGGGTTTGTAGTCGAACGAGTCCACCTGACTGAGCCCGCCCTGGAGAAAAATCTGGACGACGCGTTTGGCTTTCGGGACGTGATGAGGAAGTGGAATGTCGAGCGAGTCGGACGGCGTGTCTCCGACGAGCAATCGCTCTCGGCCGAGCAAAGAGGCCAGCGCAATCCCGCCCAAGCCAGTGCCCAAGCGTGCCAAGAAATCCCTCCGCGCCAAGGGAACAAGCGGATCGAAGCCGGAACACTTAAGTTGCATCCTTCACACTCCCTGGGGAGCACCCGCGCCCTCGCGTGTTCCCGTCGGCGCCTCGCCGACGGACCCGGCGCCCGCAGTCGCGACGGGATGGTGCAATCCGTTGGTGGAAGATCGCGGCGCGGGGCCGCAATCAGCACGCAAGGCGCCCCGTGTGCCGTCTTCCGCGCCATCGCGGAACACACGAACGCGTCGAACACATCCACCGCCCAGTAATTCTGCGACGCCTCCAGCCGACCGGCGAGGGCGCCGGTCGGAACACGCGTGGGCGCGTGTGCTCCCCGGAAAAACGTGTGAAATGTCAGGGTTAGGGGTGACGAACATAAGCGCGATGATGTTCGTGGCGATAGTTCCGAAGCTCAATCTTGTTTCAACGTGCTCGATACTTTCTCCGTCTTGCTGCCGCTATCGATCGCGCTTTTCTTTCCGTCCTCCACGCTCCGTTTCCGCGGCAAGTTTGGCACCAGGCTCGGATCATACTTCGATCCCGCGGAGACCTGAATAACCGTGATGCGCATTCCTGATATTATCTCGCATGGACTCGACGAAAAATGCGATCCAGTCGTACTAGTGCCTTGAGTTCTGGGCATGCACTTGTTCGAGAATTACTCGAACGTCTTCAGGGCATTGGAAGTCCGGCAACGAGAATGAACCTCGTGTAGGACCATCTGAGGACTGAAATTC
>JACPRI010000160.1 GCA_016190065.1 Verrucomicrobiota bacterium | reverse complement strand
GTTGTGGGGTCCGTATCTCTGGGCCGACGGACCGAAAGGGCGCAAGCTCGACCCACTCGTCTGGGAGCGCGCGGACTTCGCCGGAGACGGCGTGCATCCGAGCGATTCGGGCCGGCAAAAGGTCGCTGAGTTGTTGCTCCGCTTTTTCACCACGGACCCGCTGGCCAAAACGTGGTTTGCGAAATAATGTAGGAAACGTGCCCGAGCGTGCCGCGTCGCCTTAGTCAGGGACGGCGTGGAATCCGTCCTTACCAGCCGCCTCTTGCCGGCGATTGAAGGCGACGGCGTCGGCGTAGCGGACGCCGGTGCCGCCGAAGATATCCAACGCGGAGCCGATTGTGAGATCGATCCGGCCGCGGCCAATGCGCGTGGCTTCCTCCAAATCCGCCAGCGATCGCGCGCCGCCCGCGTAAGTCGTGGGGATGGGCGACCCTTGGCCAAGCCGTTCCACCAATTGCGCGTCGATCCCCTGGCACAAGCCCTCCACATCGACGGCATGGATGAGGAATTCGTCACAGCAGACCGCGAGTCGATCCAAAGTCTGTTTCGAGATGGTCAGCTCGGTGTACTTCCGCCAGCGGTCCGTGACCACGAAGTAATCGTCGCCTCGGCGCCGACAGCTCAAATCGAGCACGAGGCGATTCCTTCCAATCGCGGCGACCAGAGCGTTCAGGCGTTCCCAATCCAACTGCCCGTTTCGGAAAATCCAGGAAGTCACGATCACGTGCGATGCTCCGGCTTCGAGGTATGGCTGGGCGTTGTCGATCGTGATACCGCCGCCGATCTGGAGTCCGCCCGGATACGCTGCGAGCGCCTCGCGAGCGGCCGCTTCGTTGCCTGGCCCCAGCATGATGACGTGGCCGCCTTTGAGCCCGTCTTTCTTGTAGAGTTGGGCGAACCAGGCGCTGGAACGGTCCGCCACGAAGTTAGTGCGCAGTTGCGCAGGATCGCCGCCGAGCGTGCCGCCGACGATCTGTTTCACTTTGCCTTCGTGGAGGTCAATGCAAGGGCGGAACATGATTCTGGAGAACGCCATTTGAGCCGCAGCTAAAGGCGTTAAAACGTTAAATCGGTTAAATGGGTGAGGAATGTAATCGCAGCTTGAGACACATGTTCTGTTCTGTATCCGCGTCCATCCGTGTGCATCTGCGGTGCTGAGGAGAATTCTTTCAACTGGGCCCAGCGCTTCAATCACGGCTGAGGCCCCACTCGCAGCGCCTCAATCGGAAACTCGATTTTGCCGCCGACGGTCGCCTTGCCTTCGATGCGTTCGTTTTGGCGGATGACGTAGTTTCCCGTGAACACGACTTTCTGGTTCAAGCTGCGATTGGTCCCCGCGGCTGAGAAGGAAAAGTTTTCCCCGCCTTGAATTTCAGCGGCGTTACCGACAGCCGAAGGTTGCTTTTGGAATTGATCCGGATCGTTTTGAAATCTGCTTTGAGCGGTTTGGACGGCTCGCGTCGGCGCTTTCTTCAACGCCACGCCCACAGACGGAGCCGCAAGTCCCTGCGACAATGCTTGAACCGTCCCTTCGTAAACCGAGCCATCGGCGTCAAGGACCAAAATGTTGCTGCCCTGCCGCTGGACTTGAAACGAGTTCAAGACGTTCGTAATCGGCGGCGGCGAATTGCGATTGGAGCGCAGCCGGGCGCGGTTATCGATTTGACTGAATTGCAACCGCGGTACGCCGGACTCCTTCTCCGTCAACCCGCGGGCCGCAGAGTTTTGGAAATAATACGGCTGAGCGGCGTTCGAAACGATTGCCGCTTGAGCCTCCGGAGCCCTGGCCACAAGGACAGTCTCGGAGCGAGGCAACTCGGTTGCCGCGGCCTTCGCGCTGCGATCGGCCAGGGCTTTGTTGTCGGCGAGAGACTCGGCGCGTTCTTTCACTTCGCGGCCCAGCGTGGCTTTGTCGCTGGCGCGAGCGAGAGATTCCACGGCGTTCGCACGGGCTGTCAGGGCTGGAGTCGATGCGGAGGCCGGCGTAGCGCCGCCACTTTGCCGCGCGGTGGTTTCCGGGGTTGGCGTGTCTTTTTTGGCGAGTCCATCGGCCATTCCGAATTTGTCCCCGGCGAATCCGCCAGGTTTCTCGGCCTTTGACAAAGAATCTGCCGTGATCGGAGCGGACGGAGGCGCCGGGTTCAAACTCAGCCGTGTTACGTCTTCGCTTAATCGGGCCAGGCCCTCCTGCGGTGCCGGAGCGGGCGCTTGGACCAATTCCCGCTCGATCGTTTGCGAAGGCTCGGTTCGTGGCGGGGCGGCAGAGCTTCGGGAAAGATCAAGTTTGCGGTCGCTCGCTTCGAGACTTGGAGCAGGCGCCGCTTGCTGAGGCGTGGTCAACCGTTCTTGTTCCGTGTTCTGCGCCAGTTCAAAGCTCGGCGGCAGATTGCGCTCGGTTCTGAACGAGACCAGTGCCGCGATGGCCAGAACTGCGACCAACCCGGACCCGAAAGCGAGCCGGGGCCAGAAACCGGCAAAGAGGCGCAACCAGGCGGGCGGTTCGGCGGTTTTCGATTTTGGGAATGTGCGCGCCACTTCCGCCTGCAAAACGCGGCGTGTGGCTTCGGGCATTTCGAGCGCCGGACCGGCTTCCTCGCGGCGCTGCCGGGCACAAGCTTTCAGAAGCTGATCCATGTTGTTTTCAGGCGTTTCGGCCATAGGACACCTCATTAGACGGAAAAGGGCGTGGATTTCTCCCGCGCCAGGATGGACCGGGTGACCCCCTCGAGCCGGTCCAGGCATTTGCTGAGCCGGGAGCTGACAGTTTTAGGGTTCAATTGCAACGTGGCCGCAATCTCTTCATAACTCAGATCCGCGAAATACCGGAGTTCGATGATCTCCCGGCAAGGCTCGCCAAGCCGGTCCAGGGCGTGCCGGACCGCGGTCATGCGCTCCGTGTTCATCAACTGCGCATCGGGGCCCGGGGCGCTGCTGGGCGGGTCCAGGGTGAGGCCGTTTTCCGGATCCTCGGCTTGCAGCGAAATCGGCACTTGTCCGCCGCCGCGTTTGGCCGCGTGCTGGCGTTCGTGATAATCGCGCGCTTTGTTGGCCGCAATCCGGAAGAGCCAGGTGTGGAACTGGCTCGCGCCTTGGAAAGAAGCGATATTCCGGATGACCGCGAGGAACGTTTCCTGGCAAATCTCCTCGACGTCCTCGCGCGAGAATCCGGTTCCAAGCTGAAACACAAACCGCGCGGCGGCGGAGTAGTGCAAATCAAAGAGTTCATTCCAGGCGTTCGGCTCGCCCTGGCGGCAGCGGGCCAGGAGCTTGGCTTCAGTGTCGAAACTCATTTCAAGGGAGTTATACTCTAACGTGGCCGGATTTTCCAGAAGTCCGGATTTTCGCGCAGTTGACCGGCCAGCCGAAGTTTGAAATCTTTCTCAAATCCGACACCGAGTTCTTTTGGAAGGTTGTGGCAGCGGAGGTCAAATTTGTCAAAGATGCGCAGGGGAAAGTGACAAAAGCGACTCCCCTCCAGGGCGGACGAACCTTCGACGCGCCCAGGATTGATGGATCGAAGGCACACCAAATGAAAACCGATCTAGCGATTCCTGAAACCAGCCGCGCCGTTCTTGATCTCCGCAACGTCACCAAGTTCTACGGTGACTTCAAAGCGGTGGATGAAGTGAGTCTGCAAATCCCGGCGGGCTCGATTTACGGATTTCTCGGACCCAACGGCGCCGGCAAGACCACCACGATTCGGATGGTCCTGGAAATCATCAAACCCACCAGTGGCACGATCCGCGTGCTCGGCCAGCCTTCTGCGCTCAAGGTGCGCGATCGGATCGGCTATTTGCCGGAGGAAAAGGGGCTGTACAAGAAGATGAAAGTCTGGTCGATCATCGCGTACTTCGCGACGCTGAAAGGTCTGGGGCGGAGCGAAGCCAGGCGTCGGGCGTTCGAGTTGCTCGAAAAATACGGGTTGAAGGATTTCGCCGAGAAACCCACCGAAGCGCTGTCCAAGGGCATGGGCCAGAAGGTCCAGATTCTGGCGTCGATCGCCCATGATCCGGAACTCGTCATTCTTGATGAGCCGTTTTCCGGTCTCGACCCAGTCAACCAACAGGTGATGGAGGAAATCATCCGCGACCTGGCGCGCCGGCAGCGCACGGTCATTTTCTCCACCCACGTCATGCAGCACGCGGAGCGTTTGTGCGAGCGGATTTTGCTGATTGCCCGCGGGCGGAAAATCTTTGACGGCACGATCGCGGAAGCGAAGCGAACCGTCCCGCGCCGCGTGTTGATTGAGACCGGCGACGACGTGGCCCCGATCCAAAACCTGGCCGAGATCGAGTTCATCAAACCGATGGCCAACGGGTCTGACGATGGCGCGGTCGGACCATCACAGGGCCGCTGGGAAATTCAAATGCGAGACAACGCAGATCCGCAAGCGGTCCTCCAGGCCTGTTTTGCCCGAGGGATTCGGCTGCGCAGTTTCGATCAATCCGAGCCGTCGTTGCACGATGTTTTTGTGCAGTTGGTCGGCCCTGAAGCACGCGAGGCCAGTTTCCGATGAAATACGCATTTTTAATTGCGTGGCGCGAATATCTGGAGAACGCCAAGACGAAAGGGTTTTGGATTGGGCTGTTTCTGTTTCCGGCGATTATTTTCGGCTCGATGCAAGTGCCGGTCTGGCTGGAAAAGAAAGGCACACCGACTCGCCACTTTGTCCTGGTGGACCAGTCCGGCCAGTTCGAGCGCGTCGCTCTGGACGCTCTGGAAAAGAACCATCAGCGAAGGGTCCTCCAAGAACTCCAAATGTACGCCCGCAAGTATAGCCAGAGTTCCGCGACCGCTCGGCCGCCCGCCCAGGCCGCCTCCGGCGACGGCGCCGCGCGAAAAGCTCTTGACCCTTTGTTGAAGGAACTGTCGGCGACGGCGCCTGATGCGATCGAGCGCTTCCAGCGGCAGGGGGGCCACACCTTTTATCTCGCACAACTCAAGCCGTTCCTTGATCCGGCGGCGCCGGCGTTTGAAGAACCGCGCCGCCGCTTTCAACGAGCCGATTTGCCGTCGGGATTGAAGCCGGACCTGGAATGGGCGGCGTTGACGCAAGAATTGCGGGCCTGCTTACGGGGCGGAAAAAAGGTGACCGCGAATGGCCATTCAGCGGAGTTGTTCGCGGCGATTCTTATCCCGGCCGACGTCGAAAAGCGGATCGTGCGGCCCGGCATTCCGACACCGCTGGTCTCCGATCCCGCGAAAGGAATCGAGTATTGGTCGGGCAATCTTGCGGACACGGAATTGCGTGAGCAAATCGAACGCGCGATCAACGAAGAAATCCGCCGCCGGGAATACGTGTCGCGCGGGATGGACCTGGCCATGATTCAACAGGTCCAGCGCACGCACGTGCCGTTCGCCGACCTGAATCCGAAAAAGGAGGAAGGCCAGGAACGAGTCAGCCGCGTCGATGTCATGCGGCAGTGGGCGCCGACGGCCTTTGTTTATCTGCTCTGGATCGCGATTTTCTCCATCGTCCAGATGTTGCTGAACAACACGATCGAGGAAAAATCGAATCGGATCATCGAAGTGCTGCTTTCCTCCGTCACGCCGGGCGAACTGATGATGGGCAAGCTGGCGGGGATTGCCGCGATCGGCTTGACGATGGTGGGGACCTGGATCGCGTCGTTCGTGGCCATCCTGTTCTGGAAGTCCGGCGCGCAATCCGAGCTGTCTGGCATGTCCAGGGAGATGTTTACGATCCTGCGCACGACGCATTTGGTGCCGGCGTTTCTGGTGTATTTCATCTTTGGCTACCTGCTGTACGGCGGGCTGATCATCACCATCGGCAGCATCTGCAACACGATCAAAGAGGCGCAGAACTACATGGGATCCATCGTCCTGATCCTCATGGTGCCGCTGATGACGATGATGTTCATTCCCAAAGACCCGAACGGCACGCTCGCCACGGCGCTGTCCTGGGTGCCGATTTACACGCCGTTCGTCATGATGAACCGCGCGGCGGCGGACCCTCCGTTATTTGAAGTCATCGGGACGATGATTCTGTTGATCGCGACCACGGTTTTTGTGCTGTGGCTTTCCGGCAAGATCTTTCGCATTGGGATTCTTCGCACCGGGCAACCGCCGAAGTTGATCGAGTTGTTCAGGTGGTTGAAAGGGTGAGCCTCTGATGGGAAGGATTGTGGCGCACGCACCGTGCGCGAGCGACATTCCTCGTCAGGATTCCTCGCTTGGCATTCAAGGCGCCGAGTGGTAGTTTCCAAGCGTATTTAGCCCGTTCGAACGAAAGGCCGCGATATGTTGACGATTCTTGGTAAGTTTGACCCGCAACAGAATCACTGTGACGGAATCTCCCGCCGGCATTTCCTCAAAATCGGCGGGATGGCCATGGGCGGCCTTTCCCTGGGGCAACTTTTTTCTCTTCAGGCCGAAGCGGGGACAAGCCGGTCCAACAAGGCCGTCATCAACGTCTATCTTCCGGGCGGCCCGCCGCACATCGACATGTTCGATATGAAGCCCGAGGCGCCGTCCGAATATCGAGGCGAATTCCGGCCCATCAAAACCAACGTTCCCGGCATCGAGATTTGCGAGCACTTCCCCAAGCTCGCCAAAATGATGGACAAGTTCGCGCTCATCCGGTCCATCGCCGATTCGGATGGCGACCACGATTGCTATCAGTGCATGACGGGACATAAGCGCCGGGAGCAAACGCCTCAAGGCGGATGGCCGATGTTCGGCGCCTGGGTGTCGAAGGTTCAAGGATCGAATGCGGGAGTTCCCGCGAACGTCGCCCTGATGTATCCAACGGGGAACCGCACCTGGGGCGAGCCGGGCAACGGCGGATTCATCGGACCCGTTCACGCGCCGATCAATCTCGTCGCGAAGGACCCGAACGCCAAAGCCCAAAACATGATTTTGCAGGGCGTCACGCTAGAGCGTCTGCGCGATCGCGATCAGCTCCGAACGGCTTTCGATCAATTCCGCCGAACGGCGGATACGAGCGGCATGATGGAAGGCCTCGACCATTTCAATCAGCAAGCGATGGGGATTCTTGCCGGAACAGGATTGGTCGATGCGCTGGACCTTTCGAAGGAGGACCCGCGGATTCTCGAACGCTACGGCCAGAACAATCCGCGTTACGAACGCGACGGCGCGCCGAAGATGATCCGGAATTTCCTCGTGGCCCGGCGCCTCGTCGAAGCGGGTGTGCGGGTGGTTTCGCTCAATTACAGCCGCTGGGATTGGCACGGCGCGGACGGAATGAACTTTCCGAAATCGCGGGAAGAATTCCCGCTTTTGGACCAAGGTCTGTCCGCCCTCGTGACCGATCTGCATGATCGCGGTCTGGACAAAGACGTCTCCGTGGTCGTGTGGGGCGAATTTGGCCGCACGCCACGGATCAACAAGATGAACAGCCGCGACCATTGGCCGCAGGTGAATTTCGCGTTGCTCGCCGGCGGTGGCATGCGCACCGGCCAGGTGATCGGCGCCACGGACCGCGTCGGCGGCGAAGTCACCGAACGGCCCGTGAAATTCCAGGAAATCTTCGCGACCCTTTACCACAATCTCGGCCTCGACGTCCGCACAGCCACCGTCAAGGACATCCAGGGCCG
>JACPRI010000144.1 GCA_016190065.1 Verrucomicrobiota bacterium | reverse complement strand
CGGCTGGCGTTGGTCGCGGGAACGGTCCGGCCATAGACGGCACCGCAGTCACCCGGCCCTGGACTCGTCTTGCCAAAGCTGTCGAGAATCTGCACCTCGTGTCGGCCGCGCAGGTACACGCCCGAATTACTCTCCCTGGGAATCATGAACTCCACGTGCAGGTGGAAATCCGTGAACTGCTGCTCCGTCAGGATGTCCGTGCTCCGTGGAGTGTTGACGTACACGCCGTCCTGGACCGTCCAGCCGTTCGGTCCGCCCGCTTGTTTCAGTTTCCAACCGTCCAGGTCCTTGCCGTTAAACAGGGAGACCCAGCCAGCCTCGTCACCCGCGGCAGCCCGCGCAGCAACCGCCAGAAGGGGAACCACCACCAGAATCCAACGCTTGATTTTCATTGATTGGCGCCTTTCGTGATTAAGCTTTGTCCGCTCTCGTCGCATATTTGCGGAATCGAGAACCAAACGTCCTTGATCAAAGTCAACCAAAGACAACGGCGGGAGGCGGGAAATTGAAGATGGCTGTGCGGTTCAGAAAGCAGACTCAGGTGAGAGCCGCTTGGACTGCCTGGCGATTGGAGATGGGCAGCGTGGCCGGGGAGCTGAAAGATGGCGCAAGCAAGGCGTTCGCAAAGTCGCGGATGGGGCGAAAGAAAACCGATCGGGGGCGCGATTCAAGACTCTGTCGCCCCTCCGGGGCCTGATCTGCCGCCACACTCCGTAGCTCGGGGGACTTTATGCCGGCATTCATGCTGTTGGCATGGCCGGAGTTTCTTCAGCACCAGATCCTGATACGGGCGTTCTGGACGAAAATCTCCGAAGTCCACCATGACCGAGAGATTCGGCTTGGCGCCGGCTGCGATCCCCCTGTCCACAGCGGTCCAATCCGGTCCTGCGTAGTGGAGCTTTCGTTCCTTGGGAGCTCACTGCGTGTGCAGCTTCGCCTTCGAGCGGCCGCCTTTCCAGATGTCGTACTGGGGATCGGCGTAGCGGTTGAAGAAGGCGTCGAGGCGCGTGGCGAGCTCGGCTTTCTTTTCCTCGGTGCCGGGTTGGCCGAAGAGGTTGAAGCGCTCCTGCGGGTCGCGCTTCATGTCGTAGAGTTCGAAGGGACCTTTCACGCGGGCAACATATTTCCAGTCCTCCGTGCGCACGGCGCGGGTGCTTTCCATCTCGTAGAAGATGACGTTCTCCCACACCGGTTTTTCGCCGCGCAGGGCGGCTGCGAAGTCGCGACCCGGTGACTTCGGCGCCTGCGGCATCTTTGCCCCCAGCCCGAGGTAGCTCAGCACGGTCGGCATGAAGTCATAGTTGCTCACCATGATGTCGCTGGTCCTGCCCGCGGGAATGCATCCCGGCTGCCGGAAAATCAGCGGAATCTGCATCATCAACTCATGCGCGCCGATCGGGCGGAAGTGATCGCCCATGCCCCACATGCCGTTCTGGCCGCCCATCCAGCCCTGGTCGGAGGCGTAGGCCACGAGCGTGTTGTTGTCGAGGCCGAGGCGTCTGAGCGTGGCCATGATTTCACCGACGCCATCGTCCACGCCGCTGACCTCGGCAGCCGTGCGCTCGCGGGCGTTCTGCGTGTTGTGGAAATTCTTGTTCGCATGCTGCCACGGGTGCATCGCGTCGGCCGGGAAGCTGGTGAAGGTTTTACCCTTGTAGTATTCAGCATGGCGGTTGCGGGGTGGGTTCAGCATCAACTGGCCGAGCACGTAGGGGCCGTTGTACGCGAGGAAGAGAAAGAAGGGCCGCTCCTTGTTCTGTTCGATGAACTCGATGCCCTTGCGCGTCCAGAGGTCTGTCGTGTAGCCGGCCTCCTTTCGCACTGCGCCGTTCTCGATGATGTTCTGATCGTAGAACTCGGTCGTGTGGCCGTCGGGCTTGGTGATCCAGAACGAGAAGCCCTCCGACGGCTTCAGATTTTCGCCGAGGTGCCACTTGCCGCTGAGGCCGCAGGTGTAGCCGGCGTCGCGGAGGACTTCGCCAAGCGACGTGAACTCCCGCAGGGTGTTATACGCCTCCGGGCCCATCATGTACTTCGGGTCCAGGAAGGAGTGCACGCCGTGCTGCGACGGGATGAGGCCGGTGAGAAAGGTCGCGCGGGTGGGGGAGCAGACGGGATTGCTGCTCAGCGCGCGGGTGAAGCGAACGCCTTCGGCTGCCAGGCGGTCGATGTGCGGGGTGCGGATGTCGCGGTTGCCGTAGCAGCCGAGGGTCCAGGCTCCCTGGTTGTCGGTGAGGATGAAAACCAGATTAGGAGGACGGTCTGCGGCGAAGGAGGCGGCGGCCACCAGGGGAAGAAGACAACACCGGATGGCTGCATTCATATGGTCGGGGAGGAAACTTGGCGTCACGAATGGACGCAAAGGAGAGGCTCGACCTTTGCGACCGTTAACTGATAGGAATTTGCTTCACGGAGTGAGCCGAGAGTAGTGTCCTGCGGCGGTGATTCAAGAAAAAGTGCATTGAGGGTCAGTTCCGGGTCAGTTCCTAGTTTTGACAAGTTCTGGGGAAGAGTTACCCGAGCGGATGAGCCAGGTCAGAGCGGTGGAGAAGTCGCGAAGTCAGGGTCGCCACTGTGAATGGTAGGGTCCTGGCTCTTGGATAAGCAGGCTTGCACCAGTCAGAAAGCCAGACAACTCGACAATAGCCAGGAACTGATACTCAGCTTAGTCGCGGTAAATCTCCCGACGATGTCCAATCGCGACGAGATAAATCTCACCTCGGCCAGGATCGAAACGGTAAATCACTCGGTAATCGCCGACTCGCAACCTGAATTTGTCCGTACCGGCCATACGATAGTGCGAGAAAGTCGTGAGGCGTGATCCCATGTCGTCCAGCTTCCTCTGAACGCGTGCCTGGACTGATCCGGGCAGCCGGAAATAATCGTCGTCGAACTGGCCGGAGGCAATTTGGGTTGCCGCGCCGTTCATGAACGAGACTCAAGGTTTGCGGATACGAACCCGCCCCTCACGAAGATCCTGCTCGCCGCGTTCGATCTTCGCCATGAACTCATCGGTGAACTCCAGTTCGTCCTCCAAAAGGTTTTCGAGCCAATCCCGCAGGGCTTCCTGCTCGGCCTTGGTCAACCGCTTCACTTCGTTCTCGATCTGTTCGAGCGTTGGCATGAAGGGATTTAATCGTTTCGAGCCTCGCTTGCCAATCAATGTTTCAAACCACGACGTATGTCCATAGTGGTATCAGTTTCCAGTCAGGCTCGACTGCCGTTTCACCACCATGGACTTCGGCAACAACGGGCAAAGGAGCATCTCCGATTCTTCGGCTCTACTCGGACCAGTCGTCGCTGGCGCGCCCGTTCAAATCCCAGACCACCCGGCCACGCCGCAGCGTCATCTCGGCGGTCAACTTCTGCGAGCCTTTCAGTCGCCTCCCTGAAGTGTCCACAAAGCCGAAGTCGCCGTTCTCCAGCCGGAAGACCGCGAGGTCTGCTTCGGACCCCACCGACAAATGTCCCAGTTCCTCCTGATGGATCTCACGGGCCGGGTTCCAGGTGGAGCGCAGAATCACTTCTTCCAGAGATAAACCCAGGTTCAGCATTTTGGACATCACGTTCGCCATGTCTTTCATGCCGGCGTTCATACTGTTGGCGTGGAGATCGGTCGAAATCGAATCGGGCACGAACCCCTGGCGCATGGCCGGGACCGCCTGCCGGAACAGGAAACTCCCGCCGCCATGACCCACGTCAAAAATCACACCCCGTTTCCTCGCCTCGAAAAGATACGGCAGAACACGCCCTTGGTCGTCGAGCATGGGGACCGCGCCCAGATACGTGTGGGTGTAGATGTCCCCGGGCCGGAGTTTCTTCAGCACCAGGTCCTGATACGGGCGTTCCGGACGAAAATCTCCGAAGTCCACCATGATCGGGAGATTCGCCTTGG
>JACPRI010000143.1 GCA_016190065.1 Verrucomicrobiota bacterium | reverse complement strand
TTCTTCGCCGGTTGCCAGGAACGTCGGGCACATCGTCGGCGCGTCCTTGCGACAACCGCCGCAGCCGTTGCATTGTTCGAGATTGCGCACGAAGGAACCGTCCTTCGCCGCAAAGGCCAGCACAGGCTCGAACGGCAAGCTCAGTTCGTGGCCGGGCCCCAGGCGAAGCTGTGTGTCGATCTTGAACCGTCCCTCCGGAAAAATCTTCCCTGGATTGAATCGGTTCTGCGGATCGAACGACGCTTTGATCTGGTGCATCACGCCGAGCAATTCTTCCCCGAGTTGTTCGGGCATGAATTCCGTGCGCGCGATGCCCACGCCATGTTCCGCGGCCAGCGATCCCTTGAATTGCCGGACCAGCGCCGACACTTGGTTCGTGACCTGGCGGAACTTTTGCAGCTCGCTCGCGCGGTGGAGGTCGAGAACCGGGCGCACGTGAAGGAGGCCCGAGGCCGCATGGCCGTAATAGCACGCGCTCAGGCCAAGCGGCTTCATGATCGATTCCAGTCCCGCCACGTATTCCGGCAATCGTTCGGGCCGGACGGCCGTGTCCTCGATTCCCGTGACCGGCTTGGCGTCGCCCTTGCAGCCGGTCAAAAGCGAGAGACCCGCCTTGCGCAGCGACCAAACCAGATTCATCTCCGCCCCCGTCTTGAGAATGGTTTTCCGCAAACCCAAACTGCGTCGGGCCAGAGCGGCCAGCCGATCTTCCACGTCGTCAAAAAACTCGACGATAAGAATCGACTCGCAAGGCTTCGCATCGAGTTCGAGAAGGTCCCGCGCCGCCTTGAAGTTCAGTTGCCCTTGGGTCTGGTCGAACAAAACCCGGTCGATGTGTTCGATAGCGGCGGGTTTCAGATCGAGCAGTTCGACCGTGGCTTGCATCGCCTCCGCGACCGAGGCAAAAAAAATCAACCCCAGCCCCTTCTGCCTGGGCAACGGAACGATCTTCAATTCGGCCGACATGATCGCGGCCAATGTGCCTTCGCTGCCTGAGAGAAGGTCGTTCAGATTGTCCGGCTGACGCAAACAGCGATCCAGTCCATACCCAGGCCAGCGCTTTAGCAAGCCGGCGGGCATGCGTTCGGAAATGGTCGCGGCATGTTCGCGGACCAATTTGTTGGCCAGTGCGCGTTGCGGACGCAGCGCGGGATGTTCGGGACCGATGACTGCGACTTCGCCATTGGCCAGCACGATTTCCAGCGCATGGATGTGATCCGCCGTGGTGCCATAAACGGCGGTGTGCGATCCGGACGAGTTGTTCGCGATCATGCCGCCGAGCGTCGCGCGCGAGCTGGTGGCCACGTCCGGGCCGAAACGGAAGCCGTGCGGCAGGAGAAACGCGTTGAGTTGATCCAACACGACACCGGCGCCGACGCGCACGGTGCGTTTTTCCAAATTCAGACCGGTGATTTGCCGGTTGTAGCGCGAAAACTCGACGATCAGACCGTCGCCGATCGCGCCGCCGACCAAGCCCGTGCCCGCTCCGCGCGGCGTGATGGATACTCCCGCGTCCGCCGCGGCTCGGATGACCGCGCCGGCTTGACGGGCGCTGCGCGGAAAGGCCACGCCCAAGGGTTCGATCTGATAGATCGAAGCATCGGTCGCATAAAGCTGCCGCGTGAGATTATCGAACGCAACTTCGCAGCCAGCAGCCGCGATGGCTCGCTGCTGTTGGGTCAAGGTCATCGTCGCCGAAGTTAACTATGAGAAACCCGTTTGACAACCGCGAGCCAGGAAAACGCTTCCGGCATTAGTTCGGGCGCGCTGCAATTCTCACAACCTCCCGCGCTTGGCTCAGAAATCCTGACGCCGTGGAAATCGAGTGACACCATCCGAAGGGCTAGCGCTCTCCCTCACCCCAGCCCTCTCCCGCTGGGCGAGGGAGAATCGATATCCGCTTTGGACAAAACTGGTGTCTTGGGCATGTTCAGCGACTGGAAAAAAAGCTCCCTCTCCCAGCGGGAGAGGGCTGGGGTGAGGGAGAGGGCCACGCAGATTCCATATGCCTCAAGAATCTCGCCTGCGGGTCCGGATTTCTGAGGCTTAACGAACGCCACCTTTCCTCTCACCCTGCCTTTTCCCAAGGAGAGGTTCTATCCGTACCGCTGCGGATCCAGGAGCGCGATGTCAATGGACGGCTTTACATCGGAAAGAATTTCCGCCATGAGCTTGCCGGTGATCGGGCCAAGGCTGAGACCCAGCATGGCATGGCCGGTAGCCAGCGAAAGATTCGCGTAGGAACGGACGCGCCCAACATACGGCAAGCCATCCGGCGAACAGGGTCGCAAGCCGCGCCAAGGTTGAATGCCACGAAAATCCTCGGCCGTAAAATCCGGATAGTACCGCGACACGGATTTGATGATCCCTTGCACGCGGACCGGATTGATCTCTTCGTTGAGCCCGGCGATCTCCATGGTCCCGCCGAAGCGCAACGCCGAACCCATCGGCGTTGCGGCCACGCGGGCTTCGGTGAAAATGGCGCAAATCGAAGGAAGCTGCCTGGGATTGGGCAGCGTCAAACTGTAGCCTTTGCCGGCTTGCATCGGCAGCCGGAGCTGCAACGCGCGCGCGAGGAGGGGAGACCAGGAACCGCCGCAGATTACGAACTCATCGGCGGGAAGCTCACCTTGCGATGTTTGAACGGAAGTGATGCGTGACGAGGGACGAGTGAAACCGGCGACTTCCGTGTTCCATGAAAACTGAACCTTGAGTTTGTTCAACTGCTGCTTCAAGCCCGTCATGAAACGATGCGGCGTAAGGTGGCAATCCAGCGGAAAATAGACCGAACCGCAGATGTCCATCCGGACGTTTGAATCGAGCTTCGCGGTTTGTTTGGCGTCGAGCACTTCAGCCGGGATTCCCAGCGCACGGGCTTGTTCGGCCAGCTTAGCTTCCTCGTCATAAGTGTGATTGGTTTTGCAGAGCGAAAGCAGGCCCTTTTTCACCAAGCCGAAATCGTTGTCCGGAAGTTCCGCGAGCTCTTCGAAACAGGTGCGGCTGGCCAGATTCAAGTCGCGCAACAGCGGGCTGGAGCGAGCCACGTGGCGAGCGTTGGCGGCGCGATAGAATTTCCAAGCCCAGCTTAGAAGGTCCCAACTGGGACGAGGCTTGATGTAAAAGGGGCTTTCCGGATTCCGCATCCATTTGAGTCCAAGCGCGACCATCCCCGGCGCGGCGAGCGGCACAAAGTGGCTGGGAGCGATCATGCCGGCGTTGCCGTAAGAACATCCCAAGTGATCCTCGGCCACGCGATCGACAACGGTCACCTGGTGTCCCCGTCGCACGAGGTAATACGCCGTGCTCAGTCCGATTACGCCCCCGCCGATGATGAGGATGTGTTTGGACGATGGCATGGCTAACACTCCTAACAGGAGATAACTGAGAAAACAGAGAGACTTGAATACGGCCGACCGCCACCTACGGCGTGAAACACAAGCGTTGTTTGGTTTCTGTCCAATGTCCTTAGCCTCCGTTTGCCCTGTTTCCTCCTGTTAAGACTCACTCGCCATCGAGCGCTCGGATAGGAAACACTGGAGACGCGACGTGCTGCGCGCGGAGGAGTTTTTCGAGCCTCGCCAGGATCTGCGGGTGCTCTCTCGCGACGTCGTTTGTTTCGCTGGGATCGCGTGCGAGGTTGTAGAGTTCGGTGCGGATGGGCGGGGCAGGCTGCTTTTTTGGCGGATTCAAATTCTGGCGAATGGCCTTCCAATCGCCGACCCGCACTGACTGTTGTCCTCCGTACGCTGGAAACTCGCGATACAAGAAGGGGCGCGGTTGTTGTCTTTTGCCCAGCAACGCCGGCGCAAAACTGATGCCGTCAATGTCCTTCGGCGTCGCCTTCTTGGCGCCAATGAGTTCAAGCAGCGTGGGCAGCCAGTCCTCAAAACCTGTCACGCGATCCGAGGCTTTGCCCGCCGCGATGCGGCCTTTCCAACGGACAATGCACGGGACGCGGACCCCGGCTTCATACAGCGAACCTTTGCGTCCCCGGAACGCATGCGCCGAATTGAAAAAATCGGTGTCGGTGCCGCCGAGACGATTATAGAGCGGGCCGTTGTCCGAGCTGAAAATGAAAATCGTTTTCTCGTCCAGGCCGAGCTCTTTCACCAAGGCCATGAGGCGTCCGACTTCGCGGTCCATGCGGGTCACCATCGCGGCGTAAGCGGCGCGCGGCGTGCGATGCGGCAAGTAGTTTCGGTCGCCAGTGTAAGGTTGTTCCTCGAACTGGCCGGTGTATTCCGCCAGGGCATCCTCCGGCACTTGCAGCGCGAGGTGCGGAACGGTCGTCGGGAAATAGAGGAAGAAAGGACGATCCTTGTTCTCGCGAACAAAGCGCCGGGCTTGCTCGGCGATGAGGTCGGGCGCGTACTCTTTGCCCGCGTAGCGGGTATAGCTCGAAGGATCGCCAGGGTCCGCGTCGGCAGGAAGTTTCTGGTGAGCGGAAAAATCCGGATTGTTCAGCGCCACGCGCCGGGCGTTATCCCAGAGCGAAGTGGGATAATAATTGTGCGCGATGCTTTGGCAGTTGTAGCCGAAGAAGCGGTCGATGCCCTGGCTCAATGGATCGCCGCTGGTGCCCGGACCACCCAGCCCCCATTTTCCAAATCCGCCCGTCGTGTAACCTTGTTGTTTGAGGAGCTCTGCCAGCGTCACCGTGTCCGCTGGGATGGGGTATTGGCCTTCAGGTTTGACGCCGCGGTTGTCGCGGATGAACGCATGGCCCGGATGCTTGCCGGTCATGAGCACGCAGCGCGACGGCGCGCAGACGGCGTTGCCGGAATAATGCTGCGTGAAGCGCATTCCTTCCGCAGCCAGGCGGTCGATGTTCGGCGTGCGGATTCTCTTTTGCCCGAAACAACCGACGTCGCCGTAGCCAAGATCGTCAGCGAGAATGAAGACGATATTGGGCTTGCGGGCTGAAACCGCGGCGCCCGACATAAACGGAACGCTTAGGCTCAGCAGCAATATTCCTACAAAAGCGGTCGAAAACGCTTCGACAAGCGGACCTCCAGCTCGGTGTCTTCTTCCTCTCCCCGCGAGAGACGAGTGGGGAGAGGATCGAGGAGAGGGGTTAACCAATGAAGACGGCCCTCCTCTCCCCAGCCCTCTCCTCCCTTCGCAGGGAAGAGAGGGAGTATTCGAAGTGTCGCCTTCAGTTTCCTTCCTCAATTCAACAGCCGTGCCCCAGCCCCCTCCTCCCGAACCGGGGCGGAGAGGGAGGGGGTTTTGAATATTCACCTTCGCGGGCCGAGATGACGAGACGAGAGCAGATGTTTTCATAAACTAACTTAGGTTCTTATTCCCCAACAAAACGGATCCTCCTCTTGAAGCAGCAAGGTCGCTTCCGCGTTCACGAACGCGGTGCCCGTGATCGTGGAAGCGATTGTGCCCGCGCCGCGGTCGAGCCAACGGTAGCGTCCAGTGAACAAGCTGCCAATGATGCTTTCCTGGACCCAGGTCTGCCCTTCGTCAAGTTTGCCGTCAGCGGCCAGGCAGGCCAGCTTCGCGCTCGTGCCGGTGCCGCAGGGCGAACGGTCATACGCCTTGCCCGGACACAGCACGAAATTCCGAGACTTCGCCCACGAATTGACCGGTGGACCGAACAGTTCGACGTGATCGACTTCGGGAAAACCTTGTGCGTTCACGGCTTGACGAAGGCGCCAGGTGAAATCGGTGAGCTTCTCGACGTTGGCTAGCTCCAGCGCCTGGCCATGTCGTTCGACCAAGAAAAACCAATTGCCGCCCCAGGCGACATCTCCCGTGACGGGCAACTCAGGCCGCGCCGTCGCGAGTGCGCCGGCCGGGTTAGGCACATCGATCGTGACGCCCTTGACCTTTCGATAGCTGGGCACATTGTCCACCGAGACGCTGCCATCCGCATTCAAAGTGGCCGTCACAACGCCCACGGGAGTGTCGATGCGATGCTCGCCCGGTTTGATTCTTCCCATGTGCGCGAGCGTCACCATCAAGCCGATCGTGCCGTGGCCGCACATGCCGAGGTAACCGACGTTGTTGAAGAAAATCACGCCGGTGACGCAGGACTTGTCGCCGGGTTCGACGAGGAGCGCGCCCACGAGCACATCCGATCCGCGGGGCTCATTGACAACGGCCGAACGAAACGCGTCATGTTGCTCGCGGAAAGTCTTCAGCCGTTCAGCAACGGTGCCGCTACCGAGATCCGGTCCGCCGTTGATGAGGACGCGCGTCGGCTCGCCGCCGGTGTGGGAGTCGATGATTTGAATGCGGTTCATCTAACCAGAGCCTGAATCTTCTTGCCGATCTCCTCAATCTCAGCTTGCGCTTCAGACAACGGTTTGCCCGCCTGCATCCCCGGCCGGAGATGGCCGACGTGCGTCAGCCACGCGTCCTTGAGCAAGCGCTGCCGTTGTTGAACCAGCTTCAGAACTTCAGCTCCCTTCGGATCCGAACCGAGCAATGTGCCCGGCGTATCATCCGCCACAATTTCCGGCGGGGCGCCGAAATGCCGGAGAATTTCGCGGGCGACGAGCCAATGTCCCTGGCGGTTGATATGAACACCATCGCCGGCCAGTTTGAAATCGGGCTTGGTTCGGCGCTGGTTGGCGATGAAGTGATTCATCGGTCCGTGTGCGTCGATAACTTCCCAATCCTTCTGCCCCGTCAACCACTCTGAATAACGATCCAGCACCTCGTTGTAGCCATCGTAAGGCGACCGATACTCGGCGAGTCCGGCGGGAAGCGTCCGTCCTTTGAGTGGCGCGGGGTCAAAGGTCGAGGGCGTGATGTGCACAACGTAGGCGTCTCCAGCCGCGCATCGTTCACGGAGCATGCGCACGCCGTCCTGGAATTTTTGAAAACGTTCCTCGCCGAAGGGATGATAAATGCCATCGTTCATCCCGTAACACGCCACGATCAAATCCGGACGCGCTTTTTCCAACACGCGGCCCAGCCGTTCGTGCAAATGCGGCCGCGGGAATGCGCCGCCCGCGTGGCCAGGCTCCGAGAGGCCCGAAACGGTTTCACTCGGCAGCCCAAGGTCGATGAACTCGACCTGCGCTCCCGGAAAGCGCGTCCGAACATACGTCTCCACGAACGCCACGTAATCGCCCGCATAGGTAATGCTGTCGCCCAGAAAAACCACGCGGCGCGCTTCCAGAAATCGCTTGAGTGCAGGCGATGCCGCCGCCGCTGATTTCACCGGAACAAGCCGCACTTGGCGAATATCCATCACGGCTCCGGCCTGCTTGCGCAGCGGTTTCACAGCCAGCGAGTAGGCTTCAGCCTTCGTCAATTGAACCTGCCCGACCCGGCGCGGCACGAAGTTTTGGAAATGGCCGGTATCTTCGACGGCGAAGGCAAATTTCGTGTCTGCAACTTCGACCGATACGTCGCTTC
The DNA here is from genome assembly GCA_016190065.1 of Verrucomicrobiota bacterium. Classification (GTDB taxonomy): domain Bacteria; phylum Verrucomicrobiota; class Verrucomicrobiia; order Limisphaerales; family SIBE01; genus VHCZ01. The sequence continues at coordinate 813 of JACPRI010000143.1, read as the reverse complement.
CGCCGTGCCCTTTTCCGCAGCCTTGCCAAACCTCGACAGCGAAGGTGCCTGGCTTCGTCACCGTGAATTCCCACTCGGCCCAATCTTTCGGATTCGTCCAATAGCCGAGGCAGTTTTTGTTCGGCGCCGGTTCGTAGCGCATCATGACGCTATGGGTGACCGCGTCGCGCGCGTGCAGCAGGATCTCTCCTGCGGCATCCTGGAAGATCGGTTTGCCTTCCGGCGCGGGATGCAGCGTCACGGCCTTGAGGTTCATCACGGCGGCGCCGGTCATCTTACGGCAACTAACGCGCACCGCGAACGGCTCCGATTTCGCGAGGTAAATCGGGCCAAGGGCCAGCGTCTGATAACGATACCAACTCCCCGTGGCCGGTCGGATAACTGTGAAATGCTGTCCGGCGATTTCAAACAGCAATTCCGTGTCGGCGCCGCCCTCAGCGGAAAAAGTGAACTCCACGTTGTACCTGCCCCAACGTGTCGGCTTGTAGTCCCAGTTCACCGAATCGCCGGCGTCTGACCAAAAACCGACGCGGTAATTCCCAGGATGCGATTCCAGCTTGGCGCGAGTGCCTTGCACTTTCGCGTCGAGTGCGGAAAAGACGATGCGGCCGTCCGCGAATTGTTGGGTGCCCTCGGTTGTTTCCAAGAGAATCGTCCCTGGCAAAGCCGCCGGAGGTTGCGAGGGAAGTTCCAGATGAAGCTGCGTGGGCTCCGCATTGAAAACCCACTTCAACGGCACGCGCTGCCGCCCGTTGAGCAAACGAGCTGCCGTGATATTCGGGAACGGGCTGGGCAGCGAGAGTTTGCCGTCCG